>CAZQCX010000027.1:0-20444 GCA_964591705.1 uncultured Candidatus Bathyarchaeia archaeon
CAGGAAGCTACACCTTCAGCAACATCCAAACCAGCCACACCATCACCGTCAGCACGACAATTAAAACCTACACGATCACCGCGTCAGCAGGCTCAGGCGGCACAATCAACCCGAACGGGTTTGTAACCGTCAGTCATGGCAGCAGCCAAACCTTCACGATAACACCCATCACAGGCTATTCCATCCTTGACGTCGTCGTCAACGGCGTCTCAGTTGGCCCACGCAGCTCATACACGTTCGAGAATGTGATGGCGAATCACATTATCTCTGCAACCTTCCGGTCGTGGTCAGCAGCGGTGTCGCAGGGAATAGGATCGCTCATGATGGATTTCGACGACTTCTACTACTACAGAGTGTACTACAGTGGCGGCCGCTACTACTACGACCTGGCTTCACGGGCAAGCGGATACAGCGTGAACCAAGCTGGATTGACTGGACTACTGTTCAGAGTGAAAGTCACAAACGCCGACCCGCAGAACAGAACAATCACCCTTAACTCCCAATCCGTGTTCTGGACAACATTCCCATGGTCGCCACAACAAGTACGCGGCTCAGCATGGTACCTCGTCAACGTAAACCCTGCAACCGGTCTAATTCAACCATCAACCTTCCAAAGCTACGAACTACCATACAATGCAAATGGGACAGGCGTGTACTTATACTTCGCATCGGAAAACCCTGTCACCACAAGCAGCTCCTTCAAACCATGCGTAAGCGGCTTCGACGGCACAGCCCCAGTGAACCTCGCCGTGATCGGAACGATTGCCGGCAACCCATACGGACAGAACCTGCCCTTCGTATCCATAGTGATCAGAAGCGGCGCTGCCTCCGTCACCGCCACACCCTCAAGCGGCAACGTTGGAACCCTCGTAACACTATCCGGCTCGAATTTCGTGCCGTTTTCAACAGTCACCATAATGTACGACGGTGACCCCGTAAGCACAAACCCCCCAACAATCACCGTGAGCTCAGGCGGCACCTTCTCAAACGTCCAATTCCGCATTCCAGCATCAACCGCTGGTGCTCACACAATAACGGCAGCAGGAGGCGGCAACATCGCCCAAACAACCTTCACGGTTACCCCAGCAATCACCATAACACCGACAAGTGGACCCAACAGCACAATCGTATCAGTTAACGGTTCTGGCTTCGCCGCCTCGAGAACGTTAACCGCAACATTCGGCGGTGAACCAATAACCCTAAGCGGAACAACCATGACTAATGGCTCTGGCTCATTCTCAGGCGCCACATTCATCATAGCTGCAAGAGCAGGAGCCAGAACCCTGATAATCAGGGACGCAGATTCAAACTCGGCCTCTGCCACCTTCACGGTGACAGACGCTTCAATCTCGCTTAACCCAACCAGCGGACGAATTGGCACAATAGTAACTGTTACTGGCTCAAACTTCCTCCCAAGTTCACCCGTGACCATACAGCTTGGCACTAGGACCGTCGCAACTGTCACTTCGACCTCAACAGGAACCATAAGTACCACATTCCCTGTGCCTCCCATCGAATCCGGATCATACACAGTTACAGCCAGTGACGGCGTCAACCTGGGCGCCAGAGCATTCACAGTATCACCGCCTTTCATCACGCTCACTCCAAACAACGGCCGCATAGGCAGCACCGTAACAGTGACCGGCGGCAACTTCACCCCAGGATCCCAAGTCACGATGACCTTCGGCACACTCCCGCTGCCGACTTTGACAGCGGATTCCGCAGGCAACCTGCCAACCTCAACATTCACAGTGCCCACAACAACCTCCGGCACTTACATTGTTAGCGCCGCGGACAGCGTCAACACTGCCCAGACACAGTTCACCGTAAACCCCCCAACCATTTCCCTATCCCAAAACAGCGGTCCAGTCTCAACGTCTGTGACAATAACCGGCGTCAACTTCGTTCCAAACACCGCAGTGACTGTAACCTTCAACGGCGTCACAATCGCAACGCCTACTTCCACAAGTTCCGGCGAAATCGGACCGATAACACATGTGATCCAACCCTCCCCCGCTGGTGCCTACACATTCGCTGCAGATGACGGCACTAACACCGCAGAAAGAACATTCACCGTTACACCATCTTTAACCATAAGCCCCACGAGTGGACTCATAGGCAGCACAGTGACACTTTCAGGCACCGGCTTCGCAGCAGACTCAGTGATCACAGTGACATTCGCCGGAACCGCCGTGGCAACAAACCCGGCAACAGTCCAAACCAACAGCACAGGCTCATTCTCAGCAGTGACATTCACAGTCCCAATATCGAGCAGCGGCGGAAAAACAGTGCTCGTCACAGATGCAAATGGCAACGCAGCCTCACAAACATTCACAGTAACCACCCCATCAATAACAATCAACCCAACAAGCGGCAACCAAGGAATAACCGTCACAATTTCAGGTTCAAACTTCATGCCCAATTCACAAATAACTGTAACATTCGCTGGAACAGCAGTCAACACCAACCCATCATCCATAACAACAGACGGCACAGGCTCGTTCACGGCAACCTTCACTATCCCATCCACCACGAACGGAAGCAAAACAATTCAGGCAACCGACGCAAGTTTCAATTCAGCCCAAGCAACCTTCACAGTTAACCCGCCGACAATATCTCTAAACCCAACCTCAGGACCCAGAGGCACATCCGTCACAGTAACAGGCTCAGGTTTCTCACTGAACTCAGCGATTACAATAACCTTAGCAGGCAGCACCGTAACAACGACAACCACAAGCGCTACCGGCACATTCTCTGCTTCGTTCACGGTACCAGCCGGCTCAGGTTCTGGCGCTAACACGGTGCGAGCAACGGACGCAAACGGCAACCCAGCCTCAGCAACCTTCACAATCACAGTCCCAACCGCATCTCTGAGCCCAACTACCGGAGCAGTAGGCACAACTGTAACGGTAACTGGCTCAGGCTTCGCACCCAACTCAGTAATCACAGTGACATTCGCCGGAACCGCCGTGACCACAACCCCAGCGATAGTCACAACAACATCAACAGGAACTATCCCAGCCGGAGTAACATTCACAGTTCCACCATCACCAGCTGGAAACCGAACCGTAATCGTTACAGACGCATACGGAAATACGGCCCCAACAATCCAATTCCGCGTAACTCCCAGAATAACCATACAACCCACGACCGTCGTTAGAAATACGAAGAATCTTAATATTACAATAACTGGCACAGGATTCGCCCCATCATCCCAAATCACAGCGATATTCGACGGCAAAGCGGCTACAATTTCAGGAACCACCGTTACTGATGCCAATGGTTCATTCTCAAATGCATGGATAATCGTAGACGTACCAAATCAGGTTGGAAACTACATAGTGCGGATCACTGATTCAGCCGGAAATTGGGCAGAAGCCACGTTGAGCGCAACCTAACCCTAGGGCTTGGCCTTTTCTTCAAGAACTGAAGACCCTTTCATACACTCCGTCCATTGCCACTGTTCTGAATGTCTAAACAAACCAAAAACACAGAGTTTGAAACTACACGATTTACTTTGACTCCACATCACCTCCAGATTTCAAACGTAACCGCCAACTTGCAAGCTGACTCATCAAACCAGTGATTCTAGCTTCACACAGTTTATATTAACAATAGAAAAAGGAAATAGTGGAGAATTACTCTTGCGGTCGTGGAAAATCAGAAAGCGAACAGCGAAAGGAGACCCCCCGCCTGCTCCTGTCGGCGTAGAGGACCCCGAACCTGAGGTCACAGGAGTCCCAGTAACCGTAGTCCAAGCTGAAAAGCCTCCTGAACCACCCTTGCCGCAGGAAACCTTCCGAGAGCATTATCCACTATTGCTTCCATACTCTTACGCTGCCATAGTAGAAGACGAAAAAGGCAACCTCAAATACTCAGTCCTAGAACCCACCATAACACCAGCAGACGAAGCCTGGATAAAAGAACTCAAAGCCATCCTCCACGACGAACTCTTCATAAACACAAAAGACTTCAAAGTAAAAGAACAGGCAGAAGAATTCCTAAAAAAGAAAATCACCGCAACAGTAAAGAAATACAAAATCAAAATCGACGAAAACACACTCGCAAAATACCAGTACTTCATAACCCGAGACTTCCTCCACTTCGGCAAAATCGACGGCATCATGCGAGACGAAAACATCGAAGACGCCTCCTGCGACGGCATAGGATCACCCGTCTTCGTCTGGCACAGAAAATACGAATCCATCCCATCCAACATAAGCTTCAACACAGCAGAAGAAATCGACAACTTCATCTTCAGAATCGCCTACCTATGCGGCAGACACATCTCCATCGCACAACCACTCCTCGACGGCACCCTCCCAGACGGAAGCCGCGCACAAGTCACCTACGGCACCGAAGTCACACCAAAAGGCAGCACATTCACCATAAGAAAATTCAAGAAAAACCCCCTCACAATCACCGACCTAATAATCTACAAAGCACTATCACCAGAAATAGCAGCATACTACTGGTTCCTCATAGAAAACAGAAACTCAATCATGATCGGCGGAGACATCGGCGGCGGAAAAACCACCATGCTCAACGCCATGAGCCTATTCATCAGACCAACACTCAAAATCGTAAGCATAGAAGACACACAAGAAATCAGACTACCACACAAAAACTGGGAAATGATGGTCACACGCCAAGGACTAGGCACAGGATCAGGCGCAGTCGGCGAAACAGGAATCGGCAGCATAAGCATGTTCGACCTCCTAAGAGCCGCACTCAGACAAAGACCCGACTTCATCATAGTCGGCGAAATCAGAGGCGAAGAAGCCTACGCCCTCTTCCAAGCCATGGCAACAGGACACCTAGGCCTAACAACAATCCACGCAGAACACGTCCAAGGCGTCCTCCACAGACTCACCACCAAACCCATGAACATCCCCCACACCCAAGTCGAAAACCTCAACGCCATATCAATAGTCCGAAGACTCGTAGTAAACAACGTCTCCATGAGACGAACAATCAGCGTATCCGAAATGCTCGGCTGGGACCGAAAAACAAACAACTTCGCCATCCAAGACATATTCAAATGGGACGCAGCAAAAGACGAATACAACTACCTAGGCAAAAGCCCCCTACTCGAAAAAATAGCCACAACCTACGGCTGGGCACCCGAAGAAATCGACGCCGAACTCAAAAAAAGAAAAACCATACTCGAGTACATGGTCAGAAAACACATCCGCAGCTACGAAGACGTATCCAAACTCGTCCTGGACTACTTCTCAGACCCTGAAAGCGTCTACAGAAAAGCCAGGGTGAGCTAACCATGAAATTCGAACCCTGGACAACAGCCTACAACCTTCTCGGAAAACGAATAGAAGGAGTCCTACCACACTTCGAAGAACTCCACACAAACATGCGCAAAGCAGGAATCACAATATCCTTCAAAGCATACGTCGCCTTCATGTTCCTGATATCCACCATCGCATTCACAGCAGCACTAACATTATCACTAATCATGATCCCCCTCATCTCCCAAACAAGCTTCCTATCAGCACCCAACTTCATAATCAGCCTCATGCTCGCCTTCCTAACAGCAATAATGACACTCATACTAACATACGCCTACCCCGGAACAAAAGCCAACAGCAGAAAAATCCCAATAGACAAAAACCTCCCCTACATCTCCAGCTTCCTAACCCTCCTATCAAGCTCAAACGTCCCACCCAGCACAATCTTCAGCTCCATCGCAAGAATAGACACACTCAAAGAAATACGACAAGAATTCAGCAACATAATCCGAGACGTCGAAGTCTTCGGAACAGACCTACTCAACGCAATAACCGAAAACGCAAAATTCACCCCAAGCGAAAAACTCCGCGAACTACTCATAGGCTACGTGGCAACCATCAGAACCGGAGGAAACCCAACCGACTACCTCAAAGCCCAATCCGAAGCAATAACCAGAGAAAGACTAGGAAAACTCGACCTCATGCTCGAATCACTCTCAGCCATGGCAGAAATCTACGTCATGGTACTAGTCGCCATGCCCCTGCTCTTCGTCGTACTCTTCGCCACACTAGGCATGATAACAGGCGCAGAAATGAACGCAGGCCTATACCTATACCTCCTCACCTACGCAGCCATCCCAATCATGGGCACCATCATGATGGTCATAGTATCCACAATTGAGAAGTGACAACCCTTGAAGATCACACGACGCAACATAAGAAACACAGCAATAATCTCCACAATCGCAGCCACAGCCATCCTCATAGCCTCCATAATAATATTCCTCACCTCCCAAACACTAGACTACATGATAGTCATAGCACTCGCAGTCGCAGTCACACCCCCCGCCATAGCCAGCGTAATCCACACCCAATGGAAACAAAAAATAGAAAAAATGACCCCGGAATTCATGAGAGACCTCGCAACATTCTCAAAAACAGGCATGCCCCTCCAAACATCACTCGAACACGCATCCAAAAGACAATACGGCCCCCTAACCATCGAACTCAAAATGCTCGTATCACAAATGAGCTGGGGAATGAACTTCAACGAAGCACTCGTCCAATTCAGCAAAAGAATCGACCTGCCAGTAATAACAAAAGCCACAGTCCTCATCCTTGAAGCAGGACGCTACGGAGGAAACCTCGCAGAAATCTTCGAATCAACCGCAAAATACGTCGAAAACGTCAACGCATGGACCGCAAGAAGAAGAATGCAAACCCTACCCTACGTAGCAATATTCTACTTCTCCGTATTCATCTACCTCTTCATAATAATCATAGTCGCAAACATGATGTTCACACCCCTAGAACAATTCAGCACAGGAGGAACCGCACTCCTAAAACCAGTACTAAACTCCGCAGAAGCCAAAAGAATCTTCCTCCACACCGCACTACTAGAATCCCTATTCGGAGGCCTACTGGCTGGAAAAATCAACGAAGACAACTTCACATCCGGACTAAAACACACAACAATACTAGCCATAGCCTCAGGTCTCGCATTCTACCTATTCTTCGCATAAAACCAAACAACTGTGGTTAAATACATCAGGAATCATAAAAATATGGAACTACCAATGAAACGGGACGCCGAAACAGAAACCAACCCAAACCCCCCAACAGAAAAACCAAAAGACACACCGCCAAAAGCGGACGCCAAAAAAAACATAGAAATCGCAATCGGCGCCCCAGACATCGAAGACGAATCCCAACTGGAAAGAAGAGAAGCCTACATAGAAACCGAAACCCAAAAACTCCTAAGAGAACTACTCCACAACGAAACAAAAGAAGAAATCATCCCATCCTACGACCCAGCCAACGGATTCATCTACAAAACAGTCGAACCAATACTCGAAGAAAAAACCGACAGAAAAAACGTACCCGAATTCCTAGAACGCCTAACACGACTAGACATCCTCAAGAAAAACTTCCACGACTCAATCGCAGCATGCCCAAGCTGCGGATCAACAACACTCACCCTGCACTCCAGCTGCACAAAATGCAAAAGCCACCACATATCAAAAACCAGCCTAACAGAACACATCCCATGCGGATACATCGGCGAAAGAGAAAAATACATACACGGAAAATGCCCCAAATGCGGACTCAGCATAGACGAAACAAGATACGCCGACATGGGCCGATGGTACCTATGCAGAGCATGCGGCGAAAAATTCGAACACCCACAATTGGACGTAATATGCCGAAGCTGCGACACCCTCTTCCAAATTGAAAACGCAGACCTAAAAGAAATCTCAAAATACAAACTCAACGACGAAAGAAAGAAAGAAGTCAGACAAAACGTCGCAAGCCTCGACAGCATAACCAAACTCCTCACCGACCTCAACTTCGAAACCCAAACCCCAGGCTGGGCAATAGGAGAAAAAAGCGGAATGCGACACCAATTCAGCCTCCTCGCCAAAAAAGAAATCGCAGGCCGCCAAAACCTCATCGCACTCGACCTAGTCGTAGGCGAAAACGAAGTCCAAGCCTCACCACTCATACTCTACCTCTACAAAACATCAGAAATAACCGTAGACCTCCCAGTATTCGTCGCAATCCCCAAATTCAGCGCAACAGCCCAACGAATAGGACAAAGCCACAACATCCTCCTAATCGAAGGATCACCAGAAGAACCAGACAACATCACCCGAATCAAACTGGAAATAGAAAACAGACTCAGCGGAAAACCCCCCACACCACAAGAAACAACAGCCCCGAAGACCGACACCACACCGAAAACAAAAACAACCCCCACACAAACAGCAAAACCCACCGAAGAAGAAAAAGAGGGAGACAAAAAAGTCCAACTCTTCACCACAACATCATCAATCCACCCCGAACCGAAAAAAACAAAAAGCCTCATCAAATACCTCAAAAAAAGCATCAAGAAAGACGAAGAAGACTAACCCCAAAACCACACACATATCCATAAACAACAAGAAATTTTAGAAACCAACCACACACCCTTACAATAGAGCCCAGAAATGTCCACAAACGAAACCAAAGACGAACCACTAATCAGCTACTGCGGCCTCTACTGCGGAGACTGCCACGCATTCAAAGGAAAAATCTCAGACCTCGCCATAGAACTCAGAAAAGAACTCAGAAGAACACAATACGACAAATTCGCCAACGCAATATCAAAACACAGCCTAGGCAAAGAACTCAAACACTTCGACGAATGCTACAACGCACTCGGAGCAATGATAAGATTCCGATGCATGCAGGGATGCCGCGCAGGCGGAGGAACAATCAACTGCAAAATAAAACAATGCTGCACAGAAACAGGACTCCAAGGATGCTGGGAATGCAAAGAAATGGAAAAATGCACCAAACTAGACGTGCTCAAACCAAGCCACGGCAAAGCAAACATAAAAAACCTGAAAAACCTCCGAAAAAAGGGCAAAGCCGAATTCTTGAAAGGCAACAGAGAATGGTACGGCTAGGAACGCCTAACACACTTCTCTTACAGAGAAAGCTCCTTCTTGAAAAAAGACTCAACCAAGAAAGCAGGAACCACCTCGATATTGTCTCTCCCTGCTCGCTGGCTTGAAGAAACAACAACACCCCCAGCAGCACCAACATACTCCAGCAGTTTAGCAAACCTAGATAGACAATTCTCGTCAACCGTTTCCTTAACCTCAACAGGCAACAAAGCCCCATTCCTAAGGATAATATCTATCTCCTTCTTTCCCTCCCTGAAATAGTAGCGGGCATCCAAAGCACCAGCAACATAGCATTCCAAAACCAGCCCCATCTTCTTCTCGAAACTCTCTTTCGAATGAGCAAATATCAGAGACGAAGTGGCAGGATAATACTTCTTGAGCTTCCTAGACGAAGACAAAAATGAAGGCTTGAAGTTAGACAAAGACCGCACCAAAAGAGACGTCTCCAAAAACCTGAGATAATTCGAAATAGTCACTTTGCTCCGCCCCCAAGCCCGCGACAACGAGTTAATATTCACAATGCACCCAGGAGTTGAAAGAATGAGCCTCACCAGATTGTCCATCAACAGCATGTCACGCGTCTTAAACAACAACGGAGCATCTCGCAGAGCAAGCCTATCTATGACAGAATTCCTAATATACTCAACCACCCGAGCCTCACTATCCCAGCCTACAATTTCAGGAAAACCAGACTTCTTCAGATAGTCGAGAAAGTACAGCTCAACCCTTCTTGAAGAAAATTCCATATCGGCTAGACGCAGACCTTTGAGTCCTAAAAATTCCAGGAAGCCTAACGGCTTCAACTCGAGTAGGAAAAACCTTCCAGCCAGCCTGTCAACAGCCTCTCTTGAAAGCAAAAGTGAAGAAGAACCCGAAACAAAAAACTTCAAATCAGGATACAGATCATAGAACTGCTTCACGACGGAGGACCAGTTCTCAACATACTGAATCTCATCGAAGAAAACGAAAACTCGACCAGCCTCTTCAAAAGGCTTTTTCAAAACATACCTTTCGTAATACTCCAAAACTGCCTTAGGGTCACTGAAAGACCCCTCAAATGAAAAGTAAAGAATATTTCTGGGGACAACTGTCTCCAAAAGCCTCTCAATAGCCTGATACAAAAGAGTCGTCTTTCCAACTCGCCTAAGCCCAGTCACGACAAGGATCTGCCGCTCCTTCAGGCTTTCTTCAAACCTTGAAAAGGCGTATCTGTGAAAAGGCGGCACCAGCTCACTCCGAACCTTCCCAGTGGACCACCATTCATTGAAACGTTCCAAATCCTCAGCCATCATCATGAATCATTAGTAAAATATACTTTACCTATATTTAATTTTTAGGCATAACACACTAGCCCAATCCCACAAAACAAGCGCGAACAGGCTTTCAAAATCTGCTTCCCCTGATGCACGACCACAGCCTACCCTCTTCACTTTGCACTGTTCAGGCGTATTTCAACCCAGCAGAAAACGAACATCTTCAAAACTCAATGGCACGAATCTCCACAAGCAAATCCTAGAGCTCAACGGAAATAGCTACGAGCAATATACCTACATAGTAGCAACCATTATTCCTACGAAAACCAAAGAAAAAAAGACACAAGAAAAGAATGCAGAACATCTTACAATCAAAAACGACGGAGCAGAAAAACTATGGAGCTACATATTAGCATACAGAGAAATGATGCACAAACAACACGAAGACACACAAAAAGAAAACCCCCCACTCTCGAAACTCATGGTGCAACATTGTAGTCTTTCAGGTGCAAGACAGGAAAATGCCTTTCAGCCTTCTCAAACAGCCTATCGTCGGAAGTAACAAACTGCGCCTTGATTTCACATGCCAAAAAGAGATAGACTGCATCATAGACCGACGCGTCAAGCCTACTAGCGATATCGTAAACCTCGGAGACATGCTCCCAACCGACCTCGCAAGAGAATATTCCGATGTTACTCAAAGCTAACACAGCCTCCTTAGCATCCTGCTGGGATAACCGCTTCAGTTTCACAGCTTTCCACACCGCATTCGCTACTTCAACCAACATAATCGAAGGCGCAAACAGCTCAGTTTTTCTCGCAACATGATCAAACTTCAACTTCAACGCATTGGGCTGGTAAGGTTCAACGGCCAGCACCCACTTAGCCACCACGCTCGCATCTACAACGTATCGAGACATGATCTATCTTTCTCTGCCTTCTCGAAGCCATGACGACAATTCTTCTTCGGACACAGGTTTAGCACGCAGCATGATCGCATCAAGCTTGGATGAAGCCTCTTCCATTTTTTGCTCGTCAATCTTCTTCTGGACACACTCCCGGATGTACTCGCTCCAATTGACCTTGATCTGCTTCATTTTCCGCTTAAGCTCTTCCGGCACCCTCACATTTACCACACTTGTTTGACCCATAGGCAGCACCAGTGTATACTTGACGCATATACGCTTAAGCTTTACGGCGCACCCAAAAACAAAGTACAAGCAGCCCTCAACTCCGATAAACGTCTAACCCAACGACCACAATCACCGCGCACTTTACACTGTTTAAAAGTATTCCAACACACAGACAAACAAGCTTTTTCACAAGTCAGTTGACAAAAACCTTCCGAGAAACACCATGCAAACCACTGCGACTAGCTGCGACATATATACCTACATATTAGCAACCATTATCCTACGAAGACCAAACAAAAAGAGACACAAGCAAAGGAGACAAGAAAAGAGTGCAGAACACATCACTCACAGTCAAGAACGACGGAGCAGAAAGACTATGGAGCTACATATTAGCATACAGAGAAATGATGCACAAACGACACGAAGACACAAAAAAAGAAAACCAACAGGACAAAATCACATTCATCGTGCCGCCCCTGCTGGAGCAAACCAAAACAAACCGCAACAAGAAAAAACCTTGAACACAAAATAACCCTCAACATGTTTTGCAAATAGAAAAAGAAGCGAATGGAAAAACGCTAGCCCAAGCCCAAGATAGTTTCTAGCTGACTTTCCTCTGAGTGCCCTCAGCTGCGACGACAGCCTCTTCCATCGGGATCACACTCATTGAAACGTTATCCTCAAGAGGCGTTTTCTGTCTTGGCAGTAGCCCTGAGCTACCCGCGAGTTTTCTGTAAGTGACAAGGTATTTCAGCAGTCTCTCTGCGTCTTGATCCGTTGCTACAATGGTTGTACACGACATTCAAGTTTCCTCCACATTTTTCAATTATGCACGTACAAACATTCTGTCTATTAAGAGTTAATACACACGACTTACTAATAAATATGCATCCTCACCAACCAAACAACCTACTTCTGAACCACCGTGCCATTCCAAAAAAACAACCTACCATACGGCAAACTAACCGGCTCATCATCAATCCTCGTCTCATAAACTATGTCCAAACACCCCTCACCCGCCCCGACCAAACGATGAAACTCACCCCACACCACAGAAGACAAAGAATCAGCCTCCCACTTACCCCAGATCTTGTCCCCAGGCGCCCGAAAACCAAAGCCATAATCCCTCGGAAGAACAAAAGCAGCATCAGCAGGATAAGACCCCGCCCGAGGACAAGCATGAACATACCTCCAGAACTCCCTCATCTTGTCAAAATGCGCAGGAGTCAAAGTCCCATACTCCGTTGGCGGACTATTCTCGCCAGGAGAATTAAAAACAACGATATACTTCGCCCCATTCTCATACGCAAAAACCATGTCATCGTAAAGCTGATCAGGATTCTCAACAAACGGCTCCAGACGATGCGACCAAGTCAACATAACTCCCCACTCCTTATTGAAGACCTTGGCAGCTCCCCTGCAAAGACCCGTGGCAACAAGCCTGCTATGATCACCCACATACTCCGTGAAGACAACATCATAACCAGCCAAGTAATCGAACCAGTACAACGCATAATCAGACATGTACAACCTGAACTCCGCCGGCGCATAATACCGACTCACATTCCCCAAATAGTAGTTCAAATGATGCGTGTAAAGAATCGCTGCCTCCGAATACGAGTCAGCAGCAGTCATGTTAACCGAATGAGCCCCATCCATCAACTTACCCCCAACCTCATCAAAAAGATAAACCCCCCGAAACTTCTCACCATACCTATCAACCGCCTTCGCAAAAAAATCAGATCCAGGCCCACTAGGCGGCGCATCCTCAGCCCCCTCCCCAAACCCCACATAAACAATGAAGTGAAGCCCCTTCTCACATATGTAGTCGCACACCCGAGTCAACCTCCCATCATCCGTAGTCACATCCAGCGAACCAAGAATTATCAGGTTAACAAAACCCGCCACCCTATCGATCTGCCTCAAAGCCGTCTCCTCATCCCCATAACCTATGTCCAAACCCACAAACACATCCACCACGCCTCGAGGCTCACTGACCAACATGAACAAACCCAAAGACGCAACCAAAAAACCAACCACTATCAACAATACAGAAACAATACCGAGAGCTTGCTGCCCACTCAAACTTCTACGGCGAACCAAAAACATCCAGGAAAACACCCCTAGCCCCAAACCCCAACGCCTTTGAGTCAACCAAGAACCACGCCCCCCATGCCCTCTCTAAGAAAACAAACTATCAGCCTGCTCCATACACGACTAAACTTAAAAACTTTGACAGCGCCCAACCACAGCAACAACGACGAAGCTCAACCACTCACAAGCGGATAATTGTCCTGATTAGCCCCATCAATCAAGTAAGGCATGTCCCACATTTTCGAACCGTCCAACTTCCCAGCATTACGATACAACTTCTCATAATCACTCCAGTAGTTACCACCATTCAAAGAACCACCGTCCCAAGCATTCTTCGACTCCAAACTCAAAACCTGATAAGTATTAAATTGAAAACTGTTGCCGAAAAGAACATTCTCCGAAGAATAAGTAACATGCACACCATACTCGTTACCTCCCAAATAGTTCCCAGTCAAAACATTATTAGAGGACTGGGAAAGCTCAATCCCATAATTACTGTTCATCACAACATTTCCAGAAATCGTGTTCCCCGAAGAATCAGCAAGCCGTATGCCATAAGTACTTCGCGCCAGACTATTCTGAATAATGCTGTTGTCAACAGACCTCGAAAGCCCAATCGCATGACTACTGTTCTTCACAGCGTTTCCAGAAACACTATTACCAGAAGCCCTCATCAAAGTTATTCCATACAAATTGCTGTCCAAATTATTCTCCGTCACCCTGTTGCCCACAGACTCAGACAAATGAATGCCATCATTACTGTTCGTAATCGTATTTCCAGAAATCACATTATCCGAAGAACCGCTAACCACAACACACTTATCATTATAGTTCATACGGTTCCCCTGCACACTGTTACCAACCGACTGAGAAAGCCCAACAGCTCCAGCACTATAAGCAATTATGTTCTCAGCAACCACGTTCCGAGACGAATTAGCAAGACTAAAACAATACTGATTCCGCGCCAAGTTATTCTGCTTCAAAGTGTTGCCTGAAGAATTAGAAAGCCCAACAGCTCCCCCACAACCCTTGATGTTATTCCCATTCAAAGTATTATTCGAAGAAAACCGCAACTCAACGCCAAAATCACTATCCGCAACATCATTCTGAGAAACAACATTCCAAGACGACGACTGGAGAAAGAACCCATAACCGAAGTCCCGCACAACCAAACCAGCCACTGTCACATTACTCCTTCCGCTCAAATCCACCCCTCTAGAGCCAGACTCACCGTTCCCATGAAGAACAAAACCAGCCCCATCAATAACGATATTGTCCCTCTCAACCACAACAAAACCATAAAAATCACCAGTAAACACATAACGATCCACCCCCACAACCGAAATCGACACATTAGACGGATCCACCGACCCATCAGCCCTGACATAGACAGTAACAAAAGACTTCGGCGCCCCAAGCAACGCGGCATATTGAAACACCGCAAAAACACCAACCCCCAGAAAGACCAAGAAAACCACCAAGACTATCTTGCCCCTCGGCAAACGGCGAGACTTCAGCTCAGCATCCTTTTCCTGCTGCAACTGACGAGCTTCCTCAGCACTCTGCCATTTCGCCTGCCTCTCACGCTGAATCTCTTTCCAACTCTTCTTCTTAGTCTTCGGCATCTTCAACGCTCAGGATTAAGCCTTTCTGACCTTTCGAATGAACCCACAGACTCTTAAGAATTTTTCCCAACCAAACCAATTTCAGAAAACAGCACAACCCATCATCTGAACAAGGAAACCACACTGACCATCACCCCCAAGACCCGACAGCTGCAAAGCTTAAGTCAAGAAAACAGATACCTTGCTCCTGAGAAAACACATGACGCAAATAGACCAAATCAAAACCGAAAAGGACGTCCAAGAAGCATTGAAGCATAAAACCCAGTTCGAAAGAGACGTGCTCATCGCCACCTTCAAAATCCCGAAAGGAAAAATAAGCACCTATGGGAGAATAGCCCAAGAAATCGGCAAACCAAAAGCATACCGCGCAGTCGCAAACGCGCTGCACAAGAACCCACTGTCACCAGTTGTCCCATGCCACCGAGTCATAAGATCAGACGGTTCTTTCGCAGGACCCAAAAAAGGCGCAGACGACAGAAGAAGAAGCGCAGCGAAAGAAGGAATCCCAATCACAAACGGCAAAGTAAAGATAACCAGCGACATCCTCTACTGAAACAGATCAGCCAACGAACCACACGAAACACCTTCCCCAGCAGGCTCGCAACGACGAAATGAATGAGCTAGCTAGGCGAATCAGCCTTGCCCACACTTCCGCCTCCATTCGTCCTGAAGCCTAGCAGCCAAACTGCCATCTTCAAGAATCAAAGCTCCATGATAACCGCAGCCTCTGCACTGCCAAAGCGACCAAAACTGGGGCAACCCCTGATGCCAAAACACGTCTGTTGAACCGCACCTAGGGCAGAATTTCAGCGACAACTTTCGCTTCTTCTCTCGAACCCGAGGCTTGCCCATTTGCCTGAAACTACCTGCGCCCTTTTCTACCCGAGACTCTTTTGAGGAGCCGCTTCTTAGGCAACTTGGGCTTCTTAACGCGCACATCAGAAGTCAAAACAATCCCCACTTACTTATGCAAAGTCTCTATTTTTAAGCGTAACCCCAAGACGTCGAAACCGGTTTACCGCTCACCCAACGGACAGGCATAGAACATGAAGACAACCCAACATATCTACGCAGCAACTGAAGAAAAAGAGGGAAAGACAACACACTACGGCGGAGGAGAATTGTCTTCCTTGAAACGAACCCTTATCCCACCAATCTTCGGCGCAAGGAAATTGTACAAAGCCGCATACAGCAAGCCCTGGATCAACCCACCGACAAAACCCGTTATCGGCATCACAACTATTGCGCCTACGCCGAAGATCAACTGCAACAACGGCCTATCAACTCCGGTCTGAGATGCAGCGGGAAGCAGGGAAAACAACGTTCCAAAGAACAAGGCATAGAATAGCCCTATGGCAACGCCGATGACCGCGCCAATGCACGCCAACATCAAAGCAAACGGCATTATCGGCACCGACTGGATGGTTTTCTCAGTCATTTCAAACACCAAAACCAAGTAACCCACGCGCGCTTATAAGATTATTCAACCAACCAAGACCATCCCAAACCTGAAGCCCCGCCTGCTGCACCCACGTTCCAGAATGCGCATTTTCAGCAATCCTCTCCAAGCCTGCACAAGCCCTATTCCATACATCCTTCACAAGCATGCCAAATTCCTTCTTGAAAACAATTGAGACAGCCAACTCTCGAGCCAAGCAACCTGAGGACGAGGCGTCTGGGCTTTCCATCATACACGAGAGCTGACACTAGAACGTTCGTGTCAACGACTGCTTTCAGCATTCAACAAGCCCTTTTTCGCTCGCTCTGAGCGCCTGCAAGCTTGGATCTCTTCCAGGATCTCCTGCTCGGTGGGAATTCTCTTGCCCTTGTTCTGGGCGTCGATCTCTTTGAAGAGATCTCTCAGCGTTCCCAATGCTGGAACGTCGAGTTTTGCCAGCACTAGCTTATCGTCTTTCCTGTAAAGGACAACTTTCGTTTTGGGCGCGATTTTCAGCTGTTTCCTGAATCGCTGGGGGATTACTATCTGGCCTTTTGTTCCCACAACTGCAATGTCGGCTTCTTCATGCTCCATCTTCTTCACGCAGTATAACTTTCATACCTTCCTTCAAAATAAACTTTGCGCGGATGCCCCTGCAAACAAAAGCACACACGTTTTGAGGAAACCGTCAAGAGCCGGAAAGCAAAACAGTCTTACTGATAAGCCACCCCAGAAGAACCTCAAGCCACCACAATCAACGAAAAAGGGCAAACAGTCATTCCCCAACCCATAAGAAACGAACTCGGGACAAAACCAAGAACAAAGTCCTAGCTTTCGGCAAAGGCGACACTGTATTAATGAAGCTCGAACCCTCAGACACGGAGAAAGAATGGGGTGATATCTTCAAAGCCATAGGCAAGAAAAACCTCAAGCTTTCTGAAAGCGAAGTCCTGAAGAAAGCGGCTCAAGCCAGAAAACACCAAGATGACCAAATGCCACGGCTTGTCCTCAACACCAACACGCCAGTCAACGCCATTATTTCTCACGGCAAGCAAATGGAACTCTTCAGGAGGGGAAACGAAAACCAATTCCTAATCGCAACATCGGACCCATGCTGAAAGAGCCCGCGACGCCATCCAGAACAACGTCTTGCATCCTTTGTCTGTATGAAGCCGACGAACCGCCAACCAAGCTCTTAAACAGCAAAAGGGGATCTCGGAAACGCCCAGATCGAAAGCATATTTCGTACAATGGTCCATGATCCAATTCTGAAGTGAATTTCTACCAGCGGACAGCTTGGGCATGTTTGCCACTGCTGGATACGATTTCTGAACGAAAAAAAGGAAGGAAGAGAATTATTGCTTGACTCGCTTTCTGGTCAACAGCACAATCACAACGCCGACCACAACGATCGTGGCTATGATTGCTACAGCAGAATACAAAACGTACGTGTCAGTCATCGATGGCGGTTCTGGCTCTGGCTCAGCTGGCGCTGGAGGCGCCTCGACCGCGGTGAAGTAGGTTGACGCCGAAGAGCTGCCGTAGGATTCAGACCCCGCAAACGTGGCGATAACCTGGTAAAGCCCTGGAACTTGAGGAGCCCAGGAGTAACCGAACACGCCGTTCAAGTCACTGGTGGCTTCGCCAATGTCAATCCAGTTGTTGTTAGGATCAATAGCTGCTAGCTTAACGGGGACACCTTTAGCATCTGTAGGCTTTGGCATCTGCTTGTGCAAGTACTCCATCCATGCGCCCATGTCCTTGTCAGATATGGCGGGAGTGCCTGGCTGAGCTGGCGACATGTCAACAACAGTGCCCGTTATGGTGAAGCTTTGTCCCACCTGAACACCCGTCATGGGCGCTGAAACCGTGGTCTTGCTTCGACCCTTACCGAACATGTAGAAGTAGCCGTCGCTTGCAGCAACGCTGAAGTAGCCATCATGAACCTGCCCTACGGAAGCCGTGCCGAAACCGCTTTGGCGGATGCTTATCCTCCAGATTCTTTCGCCTGTAAGAGCGTTGATAGCGTGCACGCCGAAGCCTCGGCGAAACGGCATTTCTGGCGAGTGCTGCGCGTTAGTGGCATAGACTTTTCCATCGGCGATACGCAGTCCAGCCCCGAAATTGTACATTGGAATTACTGTGCTGCCGTTTGCTCCGGTGAAGGGGTATTCAAACTGATATGGTGATATGTCTTCATACTTCCACGCCATTTTGCCTGTCTTCCAGTCGAACGCGTAAACGCCGTCATTGGTTTGTTGGTAAATCATTCCATAAGCCGAAGACACGCTGTAAGACGCCCAAGCCGACTCTCCCCATGGATAGGTAAACTTTTCACCTGTCCAAGCCACCGTCCCTGTCCTTAGATCCCACGCTTGATAGTAACCGTCGCGAAACAGCACCGCCACTTTTCCATTATCAGCTATCGTGCAACCAGTCATATACAATGACTTCGTAGTGTTAACGTCCCATAGCTCTCGACCTGTAACAAGGCATGCAGCTCTTATCCGAGTGTCATCTCGACCGCCTCCAGTGGTCCACGCGGCTATGCCAACATTGAAGTCCTGATCCGTTCCCAAGCTCGCCCAAGCGAAAGTCACGTTACTCACCACTCTTTCCGTGAAGTTGGTTGTTGATCCCAACGTAGTCCAGTTTATCAATCGATAGCGGGCAGCACCAGCGGCAGCGCCAAGATCCTGCACGCCAAGCACGTACGCATTCCTGTAATAGGTTCCTCCAGTGCCAGTCATCGGTGAAATCGAAACATTCAAGTCCATAGCGCCTGTTATGGGGTTGTATTTTATCAGTCTGCCACCGCCGAGATGCACGAAGTCAGGTCTTGCCGGTTTAGGCAGAACACCTGGGACAGCTAACACGCCAACGTCGTAGTCTATCACTGTCGGCAGCGCAGTAACGTTCCTCCGTTGCCAAACCAGTTCGCCAGTCCGAATATCAAAGCATTCCCAGACAGTCATGGGTTCCCCTGCTACCACTCTGGTGAGACTCCTGAACCCCAGTCCATTGTAAAGTATGGTTGGATTTGTTGCAGAAGCATCACGGTAGAAAGACCCCAGATCGCCGCCGATTAACCCTCCTGTCAGGTCATGCATCTCTTTCCACACTATGTGTGGGGATTCTGGTCCCAGCGTCCAAGGAGTGAACTGCTGCCGCGCACCCCAGTATGGGTTGGTGTTAGGGTAGCGTTCGTTCCATTCAGAACTCTCTGCTGGTCCACGCCATGGGAAGGAGCCTGCTATGGTCCACCATTCTCTGTGTTCAACCTGTATTGGCCGGGTCCAGTAATCGTTGGGAAGCGTAGACGGAGGCCAAGCCTGCACAGGGTCAGCTTGCACGATAAGCTTCGTCACCGGAGTAGAGGATGGCAAGTAGTATTCGTTCCAAGCCCTAGTGTCAACTCCCCCAGTCGCTCGCGGATCAGAATACGTCCCAGCTGGGAAGTAGTTCCCAGGAAACTCGAACTTCAGCTGCCACTCACCAACTTGGTCAGGCACTAATGTAAACCATGAAGTACCATCAGCCCAATAGGAATCCTTCAACCGCACAATTTGCGATCCATCCGGCTTCGTGATTGTAACCTTGTAATCTCTGTGCCCCTTGAATCTGTCTAACCCTGGCGTAGTCCATATGTTGACAAGCGCTTCTTGACCAATTCCAATAGGATTAGGCGAAACGCTGAGGAATGCGAAAGTTGTTCTCGTGTAATTTACAGTAACGTTGGGGGGCAACGGCATGCCCATGTTTGGCTGGAGCTGAGCTTTCACTTCAGTCGTCAATGTTACGAATACTGCAGATATCATCAACAGAGCAGAAAGAAGTAATGCAATCGTTTCAGTTTTCTTATTTGACATTTTCTTTTCTCCTTTTCTTAATGCACGTTTCCGTGCATGGCACCTTACTCTACGAGAGGGCAATATAAAACCTTGTAAGTGGACAACCCACTTACAGAATAACACACCGCTTTTGCGAAAC
>CAZQCX010000028.1:0-20337 GCA_964591705.1 uncultured Candidatus Bathyarchaeia archaeon
TAAACCGAGTTTAGTTTTGTGGATGCCCGCGGCGGAAGCCGCGGGTAGTTCACTTTCATACTGCTAATAGTTCCGCCTCAAAACTGCGATTCAGAATCAATTCGTGCTACCTATGACGCCAGCGCAAGGGTCTTCCATACCTGATAGACCATTCGTTCACTTCCATCTCGCTTGATTAGGCCAACTTGGTCTGTCTCAGAGAGATCATGCAGCCACGCCCAGCATAGCATATGAAGGTTGACTCCCTGCCCCCTGGTAAGATTCCCAGATGCCAAAGTCAAGAACTCAGCCTGCCCTTTCTCTCCGCCAAAATAATCGTTGGCTGACCAACCTAGTTCGCTGAATCCGAATAGCTTGCCAGGCATGTAATTGAGTGCTCGAGAATAATAGTCATGGGGAAGGTCAAAGGGGCTCTTAACACCTGCCACAGCAGAAGGGTAGCTCGTGAAAACGAGGAGATCCATCTTGCCCTGGTTGAACAAACTCAGGATGCTCAGGTCGGCCGCTCTGTTTTCCGATACAATTTCCCTAGCGAACGTACAGAACACCCTAGTATTTGGCGACAAACTCTTCACCTTGTCATATATCTCATTGTAGAGGCTTATGAAATTTTGAAAACCGTTGGGATTACTTTCTGCAGCTCCATGTTTCTCATACCAACGGTTCACTTCGTTGCCCAAGGAGAGAAACAGTGGTCTTGACACCCTCACCACTTCCAATGCAGCTGTCTCATACGCTTTGCGCCAAGCAGAGTTGCTCAGCGTTGCATTATCCATGCCTGGTGGTGTCGCTAAGGTCAAGTTGTTTCCCATGAAGGACAGATGGACGAGGGGTATCATGCCGTTTCCGCGCACATATGTCTGGACGAAGGTGCTACCCCAGCTTCCAGAGAGATCGTTCGCGAGGTTGTAAAATGGCGTTGGTTTGCCCCAAACGGGAATGAGTTCAGCACACTCGCTTGCATGTCTGTGAGCTTGTTCAAAGGTCTGCCCTTCGCGGGGAGATGGTAGGAAACCCATGTAGTATCCTCTCGAGGGGATAACAAGACTATCGGCAGGCAGCAGAGTGTCTAGCTTAATGCTCGGGACATATACTACGGCGACAGTCAAGAGGACAGCCATGAGTAAGACAACGGCCAAAATGGCAAAGCCCAACTTGGCAATGGCGTTACTCTCTCTCAACCGCGTATGCTCAATGCCTTCCCGGTGCTTTTTCAACGACAATCTTGCACTGATATTGTTCCTCTCCTCACTCTGCTTACAAGTGGTGCAGGATACCTCTTAATTGTATCCATGATCTCACCACGTTCACAAACGCTTCGGGCAGGAAATCCAAATGCACCATCATCCAAACAAGCCCGCAGCTGGATGCAGTCTAATCCGAGAAATGAAAATCGAAACCGGCGCCATAGACGATTGGCACAAAATCAGCACTTCCACTATCGAGCACGCCTGGTCGTAGAACCACGCAAAATCTTCCGCCTAACCCGCGGAGAAGAATTGTGCGGAGTAATCACCTGCTGCTACCCACCCCCACCCTGCTTCGGACGCCGCTTGGTAGTACTTCGCATGGTCATGAACGAACTAAACGCGAAGGTCAGCATATTCAAACGCGTAGTCATCCAGTCCATTTTCGATCGGTTTGAACACACGGGATATTTCCAGTCGTCTCCACTCTTGGTTACTCCATGAGGGCTAAGAAATCAGTCATGAAAGAAATTTCAAATTCAACGCTGCACTTTGGGCAGTGGTACGCTGTTGATCTTGCATGCCAAAGGATAAGAACGGCTAATCCGCCAGTTACCAGTGCTATCCACAAGTGTCAGTATGACAGAAGTAGAAAAAACTCGAAACCACAATGACTGCAACATAAACGCCAATAAAGGCTATGGCTTTTGTCCAGTAACTTCTTTTTGGTTTGCGATAGGCTACCATCTCATTCAGAAACCTTAAGGCAACATTCCTCTCTCTATGACTTCGCAAACGTGATCTGGTCTTTTGGAGGAAAAAACAAACTTTCTTCCAGTCTTAGGCACAACTTCCACTGCCTCGCCAAACGAGGTGGTGTAGGCTACGGAACCGTCTGACCCATATCTGACGCCTATTCCCCAGTACCTGCCAAAATGAGCCGTGGTTCTCCTGCATGAAACAATATCCTTGAGCAAAAACGTTTTCCTGTTAAAGCTCCCGTAAATAACCATCAACTTTCCATCTGCTATCTGAATGTGAAGTCCATGATAATTCCAAAACAAAGACAAGACAAAAGCCAAAACACTCCAACCAAGCGCGAGACCAAAAGCATCTTCACCTGAAGTTCTTCCCTCAAGCAAAAGAACGAAGGATACAAAAACAACGATGGTGGTAAGCATAACCATCAAACCCTTAACCAAAGCTCCTATCGGTACCCATTCACTGTAATTAGAATTTCCCATATCGTGGAATGTTTGCTCGGGAACATTTATTTCTTCTTTTCAAGTTGCCGTTGCTTTTTGACCGTTTTATCTGTGAACCAGAAACGGGCGTTTCCTCGTCAATATTAGGAGCTTGAATGCGTTTCAGAAGTGAGGCTGAAGCGAACGTTCCCGTGGCGGATGATGGAATGAGTTGAAGTTTTAGATGCTAACTAGCTTAGCTACCTTGTTTGCTGGTCGAGATGGATTTTAGGCTAGAAATAGAATCGAAAGGGTTCTCGGAAGAGAGCCTAGGCGGGAGGTTTTTCAGCTTTGCCGTTGTGGACGTGGGCAGGTCAAAGAGCTGCCCTTTGAACTTTGTTCGCATACTTCCAGTGCGCATAGGCAAGAAAGAGATTGGCCCAAGTGCCTTCGAAAAGACTTTCGGAGAGAAAAGCGTTGAGCAGAGGAAGGCGCTGCTGGCTGCTGTCTTGGAGTCTGATGGAGGATCCATTGATCGAGGCTGCGATCGACAAACGGCTGCAACTTGAGCCAAAGGTCGAACTGCCAGTGAAGAGCAGTATGTGTGGAAAGCAATTCAACGCTGGCTGAATGAAGAAGTGCCGCAAGAAATACCTGCCCAAATACATGATGAAAAAGTACGGCAATTGCAACTGAACCGGTGCATACTCTTAAGTGCCAGCAGTGCTCCTAACTGCAGTACTTTGTTAATGAGTAAGAAAAGATACCCATATCTGGAGCACCAGCCGATTGAGGGAGACAGGAGTCAAATGCTATGGGACAGAAAACGAGACCTTGCATAGTCTCCTGCAGTGTCTTGAAAGATGAAATTGAAACGCTCGTGAAGAAGGGGGAGCTGAGCGCTGATTTGTTGTTTGACAGCAAATACTTTCACGTGGACTATGCCCAAATAGAAAAGCACCTGCGCCCATATATGTAACTGTTGATGGCAACGAATTGGCTGAAATTCAAGTCATTTGGATTGTTTTCACGTAAATGTTATGCTTGATAGAGTTTTTACACCTAAGTTTTCTGCTGCTTCGGTCAGTTTTTTGTCATCTGTGACCAAGACTTTGTCGGTTTTCTTTGCCTCAGTGATATAGATTGAGTCGTAGAATGTCAGTTTGAGTTTGAAAGCCGTATCCAGCACCATTTGCCCCATGTCACTGTCGAGCGTGTTCACCTGCATACGCTGGAGAATTGTATACAAAAAATCAAGTGATTTTTTAGCTTCCTCATTGCTTATTCTGTTAAGCAAGAGGCACTCTTTCCACAGCGCATTTCCCAGCTCATAATACGCTAAATAGCTTGTTGAACCCTCAGCCAAACTGTCAGGAGCGGTTTCTGGAAGTTCTCTAATTAGCCTGTAAATGGCGCTGGAATCAAAGAGCAAGCGCAGTTTGGTCATCTGTTGTCCCTGGTTGCCCTGATGGATTCAACAAATTCTTCGGGAGGGATTTTCTTAAAGATAACTGATACTTCTTTAGCTTGTTCTTTTAGGTGCTCTTTTTCTAAACGGTCAACTTCTGCCTGCAGCTGTCGTCGTATTAGCTCACTCACATTTATTCCTAGGTCGGTTAGCTTTTCTTTGAGTTCAGCAGGGACTTTCGCGCACACAGTTGCTTGTTCACCCATGCTGTATTACCCACCAAGTATGATGCAATTGTATGATAAAAACATATTGCCAATCATGTCTTACTGTACCAGATTATTTGCTGGCTCCAAATAGTGTACAAAAATAAGGCTGAATCGAGTTGGTGGGGCCGCTGGGATTTGAACGTACCCCTCAGTGGCTATGTATCGCCACTCCTGCAGATTTCTACGCAGTAACCTTCCCTTTTTTCAGCATATAGCTATTGGTAGAGCGAACAGGAGTCGCATTTGTGCCAAAAATCGTTAATTAGTTCTCTGCACTCAGTTCCTTAAGGGAAAGCCCAATTGAAAACATCTGAGAAAGAGCAGCCAAAACCAGCTACTGAAGACGCAAAATGCCGTTCATGCAAACGAATCGAATGGGTCACTTTCACAATGCCACGAAAACTAAATAGCTTCATATACTCCAGGCGAAACCTTCTCGTGGCAATAGTAATCGCGATAATATCATATTTCTTGCTTTCAGGTCAACCAGAAATAACTAGAAAAGTTGTAGCCACTTTTACGTTTGCAGCTGGATGCTGGCTACTTGAAGTTTTCCCTTTACCCATTACAGGTCTAACGATACCCGTACTGCTGAGTTTGCTTGGAGTTTTCTCACCACAACAAGCCTTTGCTCCTTTCTCAAACTCGATTATTTTCCTAATGATCGGCGGTCTAGTCTTAGGTCAGGCAATAAAAAAGCACGGACTCGACAGATGGATTGGATATAATCTAATAACCTATTCGAAAGGAAAAATTGATAGGCTTATTCTGCTAACAATGTTAGCAACTGCATTCATAAGCATGTGGATGTCTAACACCGTTGCCATTGCCGTGATTTTGCCCGTTGCTCTCTCAGTACTAACCGCGATACCAGAGCAGCTGGTTAACCTTAGAAAGAAGATGCTGTTGGGGATTTCGATTAGCACTTCAATCGGTGGGATGGCAATGCTAACAGGTAGCACTCCTGCGATGATAGCTGCAGGTCTTCTTGAGAAAACAAATAACTTCGGCTTTCTTCAATGGGCGTACTATGGTCTACCAGTATCGATCGGTTCTTTGGCAATTGCCTTCTTGGTCTTAAAGAAGATGTTTCCTTCTCCAAAAGTAACTCTTGATCTAGATGAAGTATTGGCTCAAAAAAAACAAACGGAACGATTTAGCGGTTCACAAAAGAAAGTTGTTACTGTTTTCTTAGGAACCATAATCCTATGGTTTGGGGGAGGTCAAATTGAGCAGATGCTGGGTATGTCTGCGTCCATATCTAGCGCAGCCATGGTTTCAATTATGGCTGTTTTGGTTATGTTTGGGTCAAACTTGCTCGATCTGAGGGACTTGCAGTCTATTCAATGGGAGTGGATATTTCTTGTCGGTGGCGGTCTCCTGTTGGGTGAAGCCATGATTGCTTCTGGGGCAGCGGGGCAGATCAGCGATGCTCTGTACTCGCTAAATAGTGTTGCGCCAATGATCGTGCTGCCTCTTGTGCTTGCCTTGATTTCGCTTGTCTTAACGAATTTCATATCGAACAGTGCGACTGGAGCTATGATGATACCTATAGCAATTGAGACCTCGCGATTGTTGGGAATTATGCCTGTTCCATTTGTAATGGCTGTTGCATTATCAGCTATAATTGCGTTCATAACTCCGGTAGGTGTTCCGTCCACTGCGCTCGTTTATTCAACCGGGCGCGTGTCAAAAGGCGAATTGATAAAAGCAGGCGTCGCAATCGCTCTACCTACTCTAATGGTGTCGCTTCTCGCGGTCTGGCTTTTGCCTCCACCCTAGATCTATGCAACTCGCAAACTAATACTATTGGAAACAGTCAAAGTTGCGTGCTAGGAAATCCAGATTACTTTTTGTCCAGTAGCCCTCTGACGTATGCACCGATGAATATTGCTGCTATACCAACTAGAATTGGGAGGTTGCCTGTTCCAAGACTTGCCACAGCAGAGCCGGGACACTGTCCTGAAATGCCCCAGCCTACACCGAAGATTATTGCTCCAATTATTACGTTTCGAGACATTGCTGCTTTCCGAGGCTTAAATTGGTCTCCAAACGGAGGTTTCTTTCGGAAACTCGGGACTACGTTGATGGCGAAGAATGTGACAAGAGCTGCTCCACCCATGACAAATATTAGCCCCAAATCCTTGAGTTGGAGGAATGAAAGCACGATTTCTTGTTTCGTCATCCCGCTGTAGGCTAGTCCAAAGCCGAAAAGAACTCCGCCTAATAGTACTATGATGTTTTGTTTGTTCATGGCAATACCCCGATGAGTTGCACTATGTTAGCCGTCACTATAGCCACTCCCATAAAAACAATCACAGCGCTTAGCGAGGTGGTCGATAGAGACGCAAGACCGCTGATTCCGTGTCCTGACGTGCAGCCTTCAGATAATCGTGTGCCAAACCCCACAAGCAGCCCACCCAGAGCCAGTCTCCACAGCTCCACAGAAGTAGTCCAGAAGCCCGTAGGTGAAAGCGTTAGTGTGTAAAGCAGAGCGCCTATCACTAGTCCGATTGCGAGAAATAACCGCCAGCTCCGCTCCTTAAGGTTTCGTTCTTTCTGGAAGTGTTTTCTTCTTGAAAACCAAGAGAGAGTGGTTGTGAAGAAACTGCTTTGAGTTGCGTGAAGTCCCGTCAGAATGTAGATCAAGCTCACGCCGATTCCGATCAGGATTCCGCCGATTAGGTAATGCTCTATTCCAAGGGGAAACAATCTAATCACCATAGACATTCAGATGAGTTTGCTTCATAAATTTTGCGAGCAAAGTCATTTCACTAAGGGATACCCGGCTTTCTTCCAAGCGTCAACGCCGCCCAGAACATTGTATGCTTGGGCGAATCCCCCTCTTAGTAATACACTTGCCCCAAAACTGGACCTGTTCCCTGTCTTGCATATGACGAATATTGGTTTGTTTCGGGGCAGTTTGTCTGTCTCATTCTGAAGTTTGCCCAAATAGATGCGCGTTGAGCATTCGATGTGTCCTTCGTTCCACTCGGATTCTCTGCGAACGTCCAAGACGAAAATGTCCTGTTTTGATGAGAGCATTCGGTTCAGATCCTGAACTGTGGCAAGGTTGAGTTTGGCTACTGGTAGGCTTTCTTTGTACCAGCTCTCCAATCCATTGGCAAGGTAGCCTTCCACGTTATCATAGCCGAGGCGGTACAGGCTTCTTTCCGCAAAATCAGCTGCCTCCAAGTTCTCCGCGACAATCAAAATCGGCTTGTCGTAGGGCAGAACCCAGCCTGCGTTAGAAAGCCTGCTTGGCGGCAAGCTATAGGAGTCTTTTATGTGAGCACCTCCGAAAGCAGCAGGGGTTCTGACGTCCACGACGTATGCGCCTTTCTTCACTTTATCGTTGAATTCGGAAGCCTTAAGGGGACGCAGGGTAGCAAACATGCCAACTGTAGGGGGACCGTGCAGGTTGTATTGCTCCATTTTCTTGAAGTACGGAGGCGTTTGGTGACGTTCAGCCACTTTGGCAGCTATAAATTGTTGCTTGCTGAGTTGCAGCATCGGGTTTGTTGCTTTCTCTATTCCTAAAGTGCTTATTTCTCTCTCGCTGATTTTTCCTCCGCATACTGATCCTGCACCGTGCGCTGGGAGCACCATTACGCCATCGCCTAGCGGCAGCAGCTTCTCGAATAGGTTGTTGTATAGTTTTTCGCTCATGATAGGGGTCATCTTAGATCCCAAGAAATCTGTCCTACCCACGTCGCCCACGAATAACGTGTCTCCTGTGAAAACTATCACGGGTTGGTTGCCTGATTCACTGTCAAGAAGCACATAACAGGTGCTCTCTGGTGAATGTCCGGGTGTGTGTAGCGCCACTATCTTCAGTGAGCCTATGGAGAATTCTTGCTTGTCATTGATTGTTGATCCATAGCCCCAATCTAAGCCTGGTCCGTGGAGCACTTGTGCTCCAGTTACCTTGGAGAGTTCAACAGAGCCTATAACGTAGTCTTCGTTCCTGTGAGTTTCAAAAACATACTTTATTTTTGCTTCCCACTTTTTTGCAGTTTCCAGATAAATATCGCAGTCTCTTCTTGGATCTATCACGGCAGCTTCGTTCTTGGAGCCCACCAAGTAAGAAATATGCGAGACAATCTCTGATTTTAAAACTTGAAACTTCATACCTTTCACTTCTGGCAAATGTTATTCTTGCTTTTCTGTTAAACGTTTTGTCATTCGTTTTGCCCTATTGTATCATACGGAAACTGGAAGCAGGCTTCATGTTGGATTGTTTCGCAATTGGTCAACGTCTGTACCTGCAGATTTTTCTATGAGTTAGTGTTTAATAGTTTGGTCTGAGGGCAAAGGATGTTTGAGGCTATCACAGAGGCGATTTCGGGTCTCATCATAGGCTTAATGTCAGGAACGGTCGGCTTCTTCATAGTAATGATTCTGGCCTTTGTTTACCGCTACTTCACTCTAGAGAAGCTAACTTCGTTCATTGGAATAGTATTTGGTCTTGGTTTTCTTGGATTCTCTGGTGGGTTACTCGCTATTCTTGAGCAGCCCAGGGACTAGCGCGCATACTTGGTTCAATCGATCAAGATTTTGTGGAAGCCTATAGGGATTGAGAAGCAGTTGAAAACGAAGTTGAATCGAGTTTTATCCGAAGAATCGTGTGGGTCATAAGAAGGAGGCGTGGGGTTGCACTGCCATCTTTAATCCGAGGAGGGTACAGCTTATCCATCAAGAGGTTCAAAGATCAATTGATGTCTGAGGTAAAGAATACAACTGACAAATACCTGAGACCTTGAGTGTATGCAAAAGCATAAAAAACAAGAGCTTTTATCATTTTTAATGGAGGAAAAAAGATTGACAAGATACTTTGCGATAGCGGGAGTGCAGACAGCAATTACCCCGGGAAACACCAATGAAAATGCGACAAAAATGGTTAATTCCATTGAAAATATTTCTGCTGCATTTCCATGGGTTGACATGATCTGTTTCAGCGAACTCTGTGTAACAGGGTTTAATCCTGCAACTTGGAGGATGCAAGCGGAACCTATACCTGGAAACATAACAGATAAATTTTGTGAAATGGCAAAGGCAAACAAAAAATGGCTTCTACCTGGTTCAATGATTGAAGTTGACGAAGACAAGATATACAACTGTGCAGTCATCATATCGCCTGAGGGAAAAATCACAGCAAAATACAGAAAGATGTTTCCTTGGTCACCTTTCGAAACCACAACGCCAGGTAACAAATTCTGCGTATTTGACATTGCAAATGTTGGTAGGTTTGGATTATGCATTTGCTATGACTCTTGGTTTCCGGAAGTTGCCAGAACTCTGGCATGGATGGGCGCAGAGGTGGTCTTACATCCTACAATGACCCCTAGTTCGGCAAGTCCTCTGGAAGTCACAGTGAATAAGGCAAATGCAATTTTTAACCAATGTTACATAGTTAGCATCGGAGGCGTTGGGCCTCAAGGACCGATAACTCTAGCAGGTCACTCTATGATTGTAGACCCTGAGGGGAGGGTAGTTCAGGAGGCTGGAGAAGGCGAGTCAGTGATGATTGAAATCTTGGATCTAGACAACGTGACAAAGGCGAGGGAATATGGTACCCTATGTATTGGTCCATTCTGGAAACATTTACTGGAATATCACCATGAATTTTCAGTCTACGAAAAGTTGGAGGAAGGAGAAGTATACAAGAAGTTGGGAAGACTAAAGCTTTACGATAAAATCAGACCATTTTAAAACAACCCATATCGAGCGCTTTCTTTTTGTGGGCATAACAAATTTCTTTTTTATGGCGGTGTGGTGTTTGTTAGTTTCTCCCTTATTCTGCGTTCTGATGCCTTTGACTATTCAGTCTTATATGCCTCCTGACGCCTAATGTGCTGAAGCGTTAAGGGAAGGTTAGGTGGACTGCGGCTTTGTGTATCTCCACCTCGGGGAGTCCAATGGTTATTGGGTGCAGCTGGAGAAGTGACTAGCATCCAGTCTTTAACTTGTTTAGGATTTGCTTATGTGTCTGGGGGCACCCAATTCCTTCTGTAGCCTCTACAAGCGTGTTTGCTACGAGGGTAAAATGGACATTACCCTTGAGTTGGCGGTACAAATGGCGAGTGGCGAAATCTCCTGCAATCCGCTTTTTTCCTAATTAATCCATAGCGAAAGCTGCAGACAAACTGAAGGAATATTGTATTTAATGAATTTCGGAATTAGGCCTGCCATTTCTTCTCTAGTTCCCACTGCACTTCATAACCTATCAAAATCAAGGCAACAACTGTTAGAATAATGCCGAAGACAAGTAGTAGCCAGAGGTGTGATCTGCCAAGGTAGTCGTCAAGCAGTGTCCAAACGCTTCTGAAAACCAGTATTGAAGCAAATAACAACACCAGTTCTCCAACGATCAGCCTGACCCAACGCATAACAGTCAATGACGCGGATTTCCTTTAAAAGAATATGCTGCGATTGAGAATTGACTTGTAGCCAAAACTCCCATTTCTTTTTCCTTCTTTTCTCTTTGACACAAATTTTGCCCCCGTCCTCAGTGGCGACATTTCGCGCGGCCACTTTTCTTCAGAAAATGTTTCAGCCGCTTGAGGTTATCGTTATTATTCTACTTGGTTTCATTGCATTTCTGGCAAGTGCCATACACATCTATGCGCTGTCCGTTCGGCTTGAATTTTGTAGTGACAGCAACCCTGTTCATTATTTCTTTTGAAGCGAGATCGTCTACATCAGTAATTCTACCGCATTTTTCGCAAATCAGGTTTGTGTGAGGCTTCATATAGGAATCAAATCTTGCTTGGCCTTTGGGAAAATTCAGTTCCTGAACCAAATTAAGATCCCTCAGTACTTCCATCGTCTTGTAGACCGTCGCCAGACTCACTGTCGGATGGACTTTCTTCACCTCGTTGTACACTTCTTGGGCTGAAGGATGTTCTCTGCTGTTGAGGGCGATTCGGCAGATGACTATCCTCTGAGGAGTTGCCTTGTAACCTTTGCTGCGTAGAGCTTCAATTGTGGAGGCGTCTGATTTAAGATAGGTGGCCATGTGAATTATTAGATAATCACAATTCTTAAATAAACCTTTTCGCTATCCAATAGTGGACGAAAAGGTAATGTTCTAAGATGAAAGAAACATACAGAAAGGAGTTGTGTCAAGTTGAATGATGAAAAGAGGATTACAGGTAGGCGCATGGGCAAGTTAACCCGAGATTGGTGGCCTAACCAGTTGAACCTGAATGTTTTGCATCCACATTGTCCCCTGTCCAATCCGATGGGCAAGGAGTTCAACTATGCTGATGAATTCAAGAAACTCGACTTGGAGGCCGTGAAGAAGGACCTTTCTGCGTTGATGACTGACTCGAAGGCTTGGTGGCCGGCCGATTACGGTCACTATGGCGGACTCTTCATTCGGATGGCGTGGCACAGCGCCGGCACTTACCGCAAGGGCGACGGTCGTGGGGGCGCTGGCTCGGGCCAGCAGCGTTTTCCACCTCTGAACAGTTGGCCGGACAACGTTAACCTCGACAAGGCGCGTCGTTTGCTTTGGCCAATCAAGCAGAAATATGGCGAGAAAATCTCCTGGGCAGATCTGATGGTTCTTGCTGGCAACTGCGCTCTGGAGTCAATGGGTTTGAAGACGTTTGGCTTTGGAGGCGGGCGCAAAGACGCTTGGGAGCCTGAAGACGTTTACTGGGGAGGTGAGAGCAAGTGGCTTGAAGACAAGCGCTACACCGGCGACCGGGAACTTGAAAATCCTCTGGCTGCTGTGCAGATGGGGTTGATCTATGTGAACCCGGAAGGACCGAACAGCCACCCGAGTGCGGTCGCTTCTGGCCGCGACGTTCGTGAGACCTTCTCGCGCATGGGAATGAATGACGAGGAAACCGTCGCACTCATCGCCGGCGGGCATACATTTGGCAAATGTCACGGTGCTGGCAATGTATCCCATTTGGGTCCTGAGCCCGAAGCAGCAGGCATCGAAGAACAGGGCCTTGGCTGGAAGAGTACCCTTGGTAGCGGCAAAGGGGCTGACACGATAACTAGCGGCATTGAGGGGGCGTGGACGCCGAACCCGACCCAATGGGGTATGGAATATTTCCACATGCTGTTCGACTACGACTATGATTTGGTGAAGAGCCCCGCCGGTGCATGGCAGTGGGTCCCGGTGAATCCGGATGAAAAGGATCTCGCGCCGGCCGCTCACGATCCGTCGAAGCGGGTTACGACCATCATGACCACAGCGGATATGTCGTTGCGGATGGATCCGATCTATCGACCGATTGCGAAGTGGTTCTACGAGAACCCGGAGAAGTTCGCAGATGCGTTTGCTAGGGCGTGGTTCAAGCTGACGCATCGTGACATGGGTCCACGGTCGCGTTATCTTGGTCCAGATGTTCCAGCAGAGGAATTGATCTGGCAAGATCCTGTGCCCGCAGTTGATCATGAACTGATCGACGGGCAGGACTGTGCAGACCTCAACGGTAAGATCCTTGCCTCGGGCCTGTCAATCTCGGAGCTTGTCTATACTGCCTGGGCGTCAGCGTCCACGTTCCGTGGCTCCGACAAGCGGGGCGGTGCGAACGGGGCACGTATCCGTCTTGCTCCACAGAAGAATTGGGAAGTCAACCAGCCTGAGCAACTGGCAAAGGTGCTCGAAACCCTCAAAGGCATCCAGAAGGCATTCAACGGCGCACAGTCAGGCGGGAAGAGGGTTTCGCTCGCTGACTTGATTGTCTTGGGTGGCTGTGCAGGTGTCGAGCAAGCTGCAAAGAACGCCGGTTACGACATGACCGTTCCCTTCACGCCAGGACGCGCGGATGCGTCGCAGGAGCAAACCGAGGTGGAATCATTCGCTGTGCTCGAACCGGTTGCAGATGGGTTCCGTAACTACCTCAAAAAGAAATATGCCGTATCGGCAGAGGAACTGCTGGTTGATCGTGCGCAACTGTTGACGCTGACCGCTCCTGAGATGACGGTTCTCGTTGGTGGCATGCGCGTCTTGAATGCCAACTTTGGGCAGTCTCAGCACGGTGTCTTCACAAAGCGGCCAGAGGCGCTCACTAACGACTTCTTCGTGAATCTGCTCGACATGGGCACGACATGGAAGGCAACTTCGGAAGACGAAGAAGTGTTCGAGGGTCGTGATCGTGCAACGGGGAAGCTCAAGTGGACTGGTACCCGTGTCGACCTCATCTTCGGTTCGAACTCTCAACTCCGGGCATTGGCGGAAGTCTACGGATGTGAGGATTCCCAGGAGAAGTTCCTGCATGATTTCATAGCGGCGTGGGTCAAGGTAATGAACCTTGACCGCTTCGACGTCGCCTGGTCATAGCAGGAGGTAGTTAGCGATGGCAAAATGGTAAGAAACCAGACTCAGATTGGCTCGAGCATGGATTTGCTCCCAGCCCTCAGTGGCGACGTCCCCCGCGATCCATTTTTTCAGTGGAAAGCAGCAAAAGCCTTAAGAGGAGTTGAAAGCTACTGTAAATAACCTTAGATAATTTCAAGCTACACCTTATTATGTGGTATAACATGTGGAGGGCGGCAGTTTGGTAAAAAGCATAATCGACCTAGACGAGAGAGAAAACAGAATAGTCAACATAGTGAAGGCAAAGTACGGCCTCAAAGACAAAAGCCAAGCCCTAAGCATCATACTAAAGCGCTACGAAGAATGCGAGCTTGAACCACAGCTCAGACCAGAATTTGTCAAGGAAATACAAGAAGCCCGAGAGCACGGCAAGTTTGTGAAGGTAAAGAATCTCGCAGAAGAATTCAAGACCGAGTGATCGCTTGTACGGCTTGGAAATTGAGGCAGAAGTCCTTAAGGCATTCAAGACATAATGGACCAGGCTACAGATACGCAAGCTGATGCATCCTGCTAGCTCTGCTAAATCCCCTCCTGCCGCAAACAAAAGCAATTACGATGCTCCCGATCTACGCGAAAGTGAAGTCTAGTATTTCACGCCTCCGTTGCTTGTCCGACGCAAAGAAAAAACCGTTGATAATGGCTATGCTCCTTACTGATGTTCGAGGAATAATGTGTTCTGAAGACTGGTTTCAAATACAAGTGTAGCAACGAAATATTATTAGTGATTAGTTGGACGATTCAGCAACTAAACAAAGAAGCCAGCAGCGGAAATTCTATCTGGGCTTAGCCTTAGTTGCAGTCTTAGTTGTTGCGCTTCTGGCAGCCTTTCTTGCCTTTCAGGATAATCCTGCGTCTCGAGACCCGCTTTTATACGGCAACACCGTGACGGTTCAAGTGGCAACTGACAAATCGTTCTACACAAAAGGCGAGGACGTATCCATCACAGTCAGCGTGATTAACGGAAAGAGCGAGCCTGTCAACTGCACAACGTCAATATACTATAAGGTGTTTGACTCGACAGGACAAGAAGTCTATAGCTGCGCAACTCTGATTTCTCTCCCGCTTCCGTTGCCAACTTATCCTGCGCATTCAAAGTATTCGTATTTTCCCAATGTTTGGAATCAGAAAAACTCAAACTACACATTAGTAGAGCCTGGCAATTATACAATCAAGGCTTCGCTCGAGTATGGTACTTCCGAATGCGAAATTCAAATTGCAGAATATTGGACCAGATGAGAACCCCGCAAGTTTAGTCCTCTATCGGTAAGATGAAATGCAGCCGTACAAGAAGATAGACAACCGACTAAACCCTCTAAACGCTGGGCTGGAAGAAAAGGCGAAGAACTGCCTGGGATTAGACTTGATCCTGCTTGGTTCTCAAGGCCCGCAGAAACTCGTTCACCGATACTATGTGGATCTTCTTGTAAGTGCTCACTTTGAGAAGATGCTTGTCTCCGCTAACAACAAAGCCTGCCTTAGCCTCAAGAGCGCATTCAAGAAACTTGTCATCAGCCGGATGCTCCAAAACAACCTTGACCCGGTCGGTTACTTCAACGAATCGGGCGACTTTGAGCACAGCCTCAATTAGCTCTTCGTGGCACAGGCCCTCAGCTTCATAGACCCGTCTGAGCTTGGGATAATTCAGAACTTGGCTGATTTCCACAACAATCGCCTCAGAAACAAAAAGACGCGCCCTGCCCTGCTCGGCCGCCTTCACGACTTCGGCGGGTTTTCCACCCCAAAGCAACGCCGAGACCCAAACGTTGGCGTCAAGAACTGCTTTGAGTTCTCGCTTCTTCGATGAGGGCGCCTATATCCTCCTCCGAAAGACCCATCTGCCGAACTCTGCTCCAAACTGGCTTCATGGTTTCCTCAAAAGACTTATCAACAATCTTCTTGAGCACAACAGTGTCATCTATAGCTATAGCTAAGATTTTTTCGCCCTTCTTCAGGCTGGCGGCTTTGCGCACGTTCGCAGGAATAACAACCTGCCCCTTGGAGGAAACCTTGGTTGTTGACGCTTCCACTTCGCCTCACCGCAAAATAGTAAGAACTCTCTTACTTATAACCATGGTGCCAGTCTCGCAACTCAAAATGACCCGCAAAGCGAGCTTCAAGGAGCCCAATTCTTGAGACAGTCAACTGCAGGAACTGCAAAGCGCAGATTCAATTTTTCAAAGCAGGTTCCTTGCGTTCTTTCTTCTTGAAGTGAAGCAGCAAGCCAGCGCCCACTATGACAGAAGCAGCCACGGCAATAGCGGCGACCAATGAAGTTGGAAAAGGCTCTGGCTGAGGTTCAGGGGTTGAGGAATCTTCTGGAGGCTCTGGCTGAAGTGTTCCATATCCGATCGGCGTGTATTGTTCATTTCTCACGATCTCCTCACCGCCGGCATAGCCACCTCCAACCGCGTACAACAAATCATCTACTACTGCAATGCCTATCCCGTAACGTGCGGTAATCATTGAAGCACCAACGGTCCAATTGTCGGTTTCAGGGTTGTAAACCCGGTTCAAATCAAGGGGATAACCAAATCCCACCATTCCGCCTATCACATAGATTCGTTTTGGTGCTTTTGCACCTGTTGTCGACGCAGCCGCCATAGAGCGGGTCTTATCCGGCATCCGTTGACCATAGCTCCAAGAATCCGCAGCTGAATCGTAGATTTGAGTTAAATCGCTCTCGCTTGCGCCTCCGCCGAACAGGTATATTTTGCTGTCCAAGACTGCCGACGCATGAACATATACAGGATGGGGCGTTGGCGTTTTTGTGGACCAAGTATCTGCCTGGGGATCATAGACCTCGTTTAGACCTAAAATGGAGAGTGGAGGATTATAATCAGTATTATTCAGCCCACCTATCAAGTATATCTTGTCGTTAACGGTGTTTGCGCTCAGATAGAATCGAGGCGTCGGCATCGGGGTCTTTGTTTCCCACGTGTCTGTGGCAGGGTCGTAGACTTCGTTGACCGTGGTGAGTATTCGCAAGTCTCCGGCAGGTATGTAGCCCCTTTGCCCGCCTATAATGTAGATTTTGTTCCGGTATGCTGTTACTGCAAAGTAGTCTCTTTTTGTTGGCATCGGTTTCTTTGACGTCCATGTATCAGTGGCAGGGTTGTATTCTTCGTTTGCCGAGCCGCTCATCGCGTATATTCTTCCGTTTGCGACTGCGACTTGCACTTGACCTATTGACTTTTGAAGAGAGGTTTTCGCCACCCAGGAATTCTCCGGCGCCTCAAGTCCCGTAGCTGGGTTGGTTTCGAACGCAAGCGTTGCTGCCAGAAGAACGAGAATAAGGGTTATGGTTGTTGTTCTCCTCATGCAAGCGACGCCTCTTGATGGCGTTTTCTGAGATAGAGTAGCAAGCCAGCAAGAACGACCGCCAATGCAGTTATTGTGACAACCAGCAAAGAAGTCGGGAAAGGCTCTGCCTCTCCTAATCCATTAGGCAAACCTGGGATCGCGATGGGTTTCATGAGCGGATAGCGGTCTGTGTTGTTTGCGCCCAAAACGTAAGGTGTATCCCCCACTCCATCGCCATTTGCGTCTGCTCCATTGTAGTCGCTCCAGTAGTTGCCTTCCTTGCCGTCGTCCCAAACGCTTGTTGAAATCTGAAGCGGTATCGGCCAAGGCGTGAAGCCAATATCATCCCACTGCTTCGTGTTGTTGACAAAGTTGTTGTGGTGTATGATGTTGGTTCCGCAGTACTCGGTATAAATGCCTGTCTCGCAGTTGGCTATGTTATTCCCTGTTATCTTGTTGTCTGCGGAGTCAGCCAAGTAGATGCCTCTGCCAGTATTTCCGGTTATGTCGTTTCCTTCAATCGTGTTGTTGAGGGAGCCCCAGCGCATGTGAATGCCATTTTCATTCTCCGTTATCCTGTTTCTAGTTATCATGTTATTGGATGACGCGTCAAGGTTGACGCCCATCAAGCATTTCGAGATTCTGGTGCCTATGATTGTTGAGTTGGTGGTTGAGCCCAAGAATACGCCTTCAAGGTTTCCGCCAAGATCAAGGTTTTCAATGGTTGTGCCTGTGCACCCTATCAGCGCCACATAGCAGGCGCCTGAAGGAACGATTCTGCTGTGCTGGTCAACCCAATAGATAATTGGCTTGCCATCAACGGTGTTGGAAGTGTCAACGTCAACGTTGACGACTTTGCTGCTTAGGCTTCGCTCGCGCTGGATGTTGAAGGCGCGAAAACCGTACGTGTTGTTTTCCATTGTGTTGTTTCTTGCTGTGCTGCCTGAGCCTAAGCCTAAGCCGAGACCATACGTGTTTGAAGTTATTTTGTTTCCTGAGACTTCTGTGTTGAGGAAATCCTTGATCTGCATTCCGAAGCTGTTGTCAGTTACCTCGTTGTCTGAGATTATGTTGTCGTGGCCTGGTTTGGTGCTGTAGATTTCCATTCCAACAGAGTTGTTTTGCACGAGGTTTCCTGTTATCCTGTTGCGGGAAGAGGTGCCAGTCATTTCTATGCCGTTGAGGTTGTCGATTATGTTGTTTTGGGTTATTTTGCAGTTGTCTGTGTTTATGAGGAGTATGCCGCATCTGCCGAGGGCGCCTTTGACCGTGAGGTTTCTCACTGCGACGTTGTTTCTTTCGCGTATGTCTATCCCTATTCCCCACTCGCTGTCAACCATCAGGGTGTGTCCAGCTCCATCGATGGTTATGTCGTTTCTTTCAATAACGATTGAACCAGTGATGTCGTCCATGAATGTGTAAATTTCTCCTTCACGTCGGATTTTGTCTGTGCCTTCTATGTCTCCAGAAGCAGTGATCGTGATGAGATTGCTTGTTGGCGGGGGAGACCGGACCGGCGGGACAGGACCTTGGTAGCCGAATGGAATGTACAATTCATTAACAGTGTATGTGGTTCCCTGAAGAGGACCAAAAGACCAGCCGCCCAAGGCGTACAGAGTGTCGTTTACCACTGCCGCTGCCAAGCCGTACCGTGGAGTCATCATCGATGCTCCCCAGCTCCACTGGTCAGTCTCCGGATCATACACCTGGTTCAGGTTAAGTCCCGTGGCTGCAGTGCGTCCTCCTACCACGTAGATGCGGGTTGGCGCGAATAATCCTGTGGTTGCACCTGCCGCTGCGTCAGTTATCGAGGTTAGGGGTGGTTTGCCAAGAGACCATGTGTCGGTTGCGGGGTCATAGATCTGCGTCAAGTTGGCGTTTCCCTTCCCGGGGATTGTGCCGCTGATAAAGTAGATCTTGTCTTCCACGACGGCGGAGGCATAGGAGAAGACTGCAGTAGGCATCGGTTTTCTTGTGGTCCACGTGTCTGTGGCTGGATCGTAGACTTCGTTAAAGTCAGAGGCTGTTCCAGTATCCGTGTCGTTCAATCCGCCTATCAGGTAGATTTTGCCGCCAACTACGGCTGGAACGAGCTGGCTTCTTTTTGTAGGGATTGGCTTTCTGGTTTCCCACGTGTTCGTTGCGGGGTTGTAGACCTCGTTCACAGCGGATAGTATGGGAATGCCTGTGGTTGGATTAATGCCGCTTGTGCCGCCTATCACGTATATCTTGTTTTGACAGACCACCATTCCCGGTGAGCCTCTGGGTGTTGGTATGGGCTCTTTCGGTGTCCAAGTTAGAGCATAAGGGTCATACTCCTCAAGAGTGCCATCTCTCATTAAGGCATATATTTTGCCGTTGACGACCCCCACTTCTACACTGGTTTCTTTGGGCATTGGGGGTCTCTGAGTCCAGTAGTTTTCAGTAACTGACGCAGGCTGAACCGAGCCTATAATCGAAGCCGTAATGATGCTGAGAATAAGCAGCAATGTAATTCTTCTGCGCATGCTTACCCTTGTTATTCTATGTTTTTGCGTGATAAATTTGTTCTTGTCAAGGTTTACTGACTGACAGTTAGTCAAGACACTGAGCTGAAGATTTCACCAACAGATATTGTCTACATAACTGGGGATTCTGGCAGCGGAAAATCCGTTTTACTACGAGCATTGAGAAAGGATCTTGGAGACGAAGCCGTCGATCTAAATGAGATTGCGGTAGATGCTGAAAAACCTCTGATTGAAACGGTTGGCAAAACCGTAGAAGAAGGCTTAGAGCTCCTTAGCAAAGTTGGCCTGAATGATGCGTTTCTTTTTCTTCGGACCTTTAACCAACTAAGCGACGGACAGAAGTACCGGTACAAGATCGCTAAGTTGTTGGAGAGTGGAAAACGTTGGATTCTGGCGGATGAATTTTGCGCTTGCCTAGATAGAGATACAGCCAAGATTATCGCGTTTAACCTGCAGAAGATCTCTCGCCAGCAAGGCAAAGCAGTCATAGTCGCAACCACTCACAACGATCTCCAAGAAGACCTTAACCCAAGCGTCCTCATACACAAACGATTCGGACAAGAAATCCAAACCAGATACTACCCAAACAAGCCCGCGGCGGAATGCAGCTTAATCCGAGAAATGCGTATTGAACCCGGCACCATCGCTGACTGGCACAAACTCAGCACCTTCCATTATCGAGGGCACCGAGTCGCAGCACCACGAAAAATCTTCCGATTAGTTCGTGGAGATGAGCTCTGCGGAGTAATCATCTACTGCTACCCTCCGCCGACATGCTTTGGACGGCGCTTGATGTTGCCTCACATGTCTATGCAGGAGCTAAACAATAAACTCAGCATTATCAACCGGGTAGTTGTTCACCCAAAATATCGAACCATAGGCCTAGGCGCCAAGATAATACGTGAAACTCTCTCGATAGCGGGAACGGCTCATGTGGAAATGGTTGCTGTCATGGCAAAGTACAATCCTTTCGCTGAGAATGCAGGCCTCAAGAAGGTTACAGAACAGACTCCTTTAGAAAGCGTGTCAGAAATCTAAGAATTGCTTTCCGATCTCGGTTTCAATTCATCATTTCTCGGCAGTGAACGCTATGTCATGGAAAGGCTTGGCTGCTTGAGCTCAGAGGAGATTAGGCGCCTCAG
>CAZQCX010000029.1:0-19909 GCA_964591705.1 uncultured Candidatus Bathyarchaeia archaeon
TTAGTAATTGCAGAAAATGCTATCTGCAGTCAAGTTTAAGACAATTTGACCCTTTAGCGCCAACAATGAGTTTTGTGGCTGCTCAAAATCAAAATTGACTTTTTGTTCTAAAACGACAGCAGATACTCTCGAGTTCTCGCTATTTCCAAATGCTTGATGGCGGAACCAAAATAAACATCAAAGTAGAGGTAGACATGGGCTGAACATATGTCTGGAACAGAAACGTTACTCCCCTACCTCAGAGAAAAAAAGAAAGATGAAACAGAGCCAACAATCATCATCGATAGCCGCGAAGCAAGCAGCGCACCAAAAATCGTTAAGGGTCTGACTGAACGAGGAGTGAGAGTGAGAAATGAAAACCTTGAGAAAGGGGACTACATACTGTCAGACGAGTGCGCCGTGGAACGAAAAACCGTAAACGATTTTGTATATACGCTCACTCGAAGGTACTTGTTCGAACAGCTTTTCAGACTTAAAGATGTCTATCCAAAATCACTCATTCTATTGGAAGGCTATCTGCCAATAATCTACAAGTTTAGTCACATTCAGCCAGCTGCAATATGGGGTGCATTGTTTAACCTTGCGAAAAACGGTATTGCCATAGTAAACACGGCCTCCCAGAAGGAGACCGTTGACTTCCTGCACACAGCTGCTAGACAGGAGCAAAATGTGGAGAAGAGACTCCCAACGGTTCACGCTTTCAAGAAATGCAATACTCTTGCTGACTCGCAAGTGTATTTCGTGGCGAGTCTTCCCAACATAGGCAGAGAGAAAGCCGTCACCTTGTTGAGGTCTTACCAGACTCCGCTCAATGCATTGATCAATGTGGATGATTGGCCAAGAACGGTTCATGGCCTCGGGCCAGTCATAAGCAATAGAGCCAAAGAGGTGCTCAATCAACCTTTTGGCGAGCAGGCACGAGAAAATGCCGCGGTCACATGAAAAGAATGCAGTAATCCCCAGATTTACTCGCATTACAAAAGCAATATAAGCTCTCAGTCGGTAATACTAAACCTGCGAAAAGAGGAATGCTGTATGCAAATACTTGGACTTCTTCTGATTCTCATCAATGTTTTTGCGGTCGCTGGACCCGTGACCGGAGTAGTTGTAACGTACTATAGCAATCCTGTTGAAATGATCATGCCCCCAGAAGTGGAGGAAATAGTGACTACTGCAGTCGATACAGACGAAGCCATAGAGATGCCGCAATACGTTGGCTCCACCTACGATATTGAACTGAGAACCGTTACTGCAACCTTCAGCTTCAAGAACCCATTCAGATTTGACCTTAGTATCAACTCGGTTTCTGCAGATGTTGAATGCGCAGCGCATGGCGATTTCCTTGGAAGGGCCGCAATCAGCAATCCAGTAGAAGCAAAAGCTGGTTTAACGGTCATGATTACTGTGGTTTTCACTTGGACGCAAACCGCTGAAAGCCACTTCCTAACTGCGCATTCAAACCAAGATAGCATCGACATAAAGCTCGTGAACCTGAACTTAGATGTTAGCGGAATAGTTGTGGAGACACCTGAAAGCATCAGCCTTACTGCTCCTTTGCCGCGCTAAAGGTGAAAAGATAGTGACCAAGAGGAATTGGCTAGGTTTCACTGGGGGCATCACGGTGCTCCTCACCGTAGTTGTTTCACTTTTCGTTCCCTGGTGGCAACTGGTAGCGGGCGATAATCTAGTGAGGGCAAACGTGTCGCCCATATACACGAACTTCGACCTGATAGGCACCTCCTTCACTATACCGCTGTTGTTCGCTCTCAACATCAGCACCATGATCCTAATGACTGCGGGAGGCGTAGCAGTATTGATATACTCGCTTAGACCTTTGGCCAGCTACTCTGGACGATTGTTGAGCTTCGGCTACAAGAAACCCCTTTATTCACTGATTCTCTTCACAGTTGGTTTGATCGCGGTAACACTTCTAGTCAAATCTATCTTAGGTTTTGAAATTCCATTGATCGGTTCAACAAGAGTCACGTTGCCAACAGCGATCACTCAAGGCGCAACAGTAAGCGTCCTTCTAGTTGCAAGCTTTCAGTGGCCTTTCTTCCTTGCCATGGCATCCGCAGCATTGTGCATCATCGCAAGATGGTTCCACAAAAAGATAGCCACGACCGAAGAAACCAATATCGACAATACACCCATCGCAAACCCAACACCAGCTATCCTTTAGCCCTTAAGAATTGCTTTTTCTGTCCTGTGGCTGTCAGATATCGCTCGACCGAGATCCTTGTGAGGAACACTTATTTTGGTGACCTCTGAATGAAAATAGCGCCACAGCGGAGAGAAAGACGGGGCTGTCGGCTAGTTTGGTCCAGGCTTGTAGCCTCGGGCGCATTCCTCAGCTACAAGCGTTCGGGGGATGCCGAGACCGCTATAGACCCCGGTTCAAATCCGGGCAGCCCCACCAGGCACGGTAGGAATTTTGAATAGAGAAGCCTCTGAAAGGTGGCTACGATATTGCTTTTTGCACCGCGTCTAAAACTTCCGTTAAGTCAGTTCTGCCTACTTTCAAACCTCTCTTCGAGACGCTGAGGATATTCGTATAACCTTTGGATGCCAATTCTTTTTCCAGAACACTCAGCGTTCCACCCTGTTTTATCGCATAAGTGCAAAACAGAATTGTTTTCTTACCATTACCTTGAGGCAAACGTTTCACGAAGGCATGAACCTCTGGAGTAGGCTTCAATCCCATGACTGGTGTTCCAATAATCAGCAGACCATAATCATTAACAATAGATGGCTCACGTTTAACAGACAAATCAATCAGAGGCGCCTTGACCAATTCCGCAATTGCCTCTGCCAAACGTTTTGTGTTTCCCGTTCGTGAAACGTATAAGACGCAAGCGTTCATGCTTCAATATACAAATCACTTGCTTAATAGCGCTTTTCGCCGAGTAATCTAAGTTGCCAGCACGATAGCCAGAAGATACCCTATCATGAGAGCATTGAAAACAAACAACGCAGCAACGTTTAGGGCACTAAGGCGATTGACAGGCTGTTTCTTAGAACTTCCTACGAATGCAAGCAGCCCAGCTATTAGCGGAACGACTGAAAAAAGGGCTACAACCAAAATATTAATGGTAGAAGAAGGAAGGAGCATACCATAAAGCAAGAAAGTCAACGTGGAAGCAACTGTTAGGAGCAAAACTAGACAGAAGACGACATGCGCGCCCCGCCTAACCGCAAAAGTCCTTTTCAAACCTTTCCAGTCCACCTCAACGTCAGGTGCCTCTAGGCTGAGGCTTAGTATCAACCCATACATCATGAAAGGAACCGTAAAACATAGGAATAGGGGATCAAAATGACCTCTGAGGGCAAGGTATCCCAACGCGGGAACTGCAAAACCTGTTACGCTAGCTATGATTATCTCCCCAAGTCCCCGAGAAACCAAACGCAATGGGGGTGCTGAATAGAACCATCCAGCGAGAGCGGCACTCAAGAAAATTACAAAAAACTCTATTGGCACAATTACAAAGAGAACAAGACCGATTGCCAACACGTTTGACAACAGAAACAGTGAAAGTGAAATACATCTAGCCAAGGGTCTAAGATCTGGGTTGTAGACTAATACGTTTCTACCCTCCAAGGACTTTCCCTGACAACTGTATTCGTCGACGTCAACGTCAAAGAAGTCGTTGCTGTAATGGGTTGAGAGGTCTCCCAAGAGAATAACCACATAGCCTAAAATGTACTTCGTTATGTCAAAGGTGCTGCCTTCCACGATTGCCAGAAGTGATCCTAGCGAGAAAGCCAATGCCCCACCTATGACTATGTGAATCCGGATTATTCGAAGAATTCTCGGGGTTCTCACAGAATTTTCTCTCAGTTTTCTTATTTTCATAAAGGAACAAACTAATAATTAACATCATCCTCTAAAGGAATCAGCAGGTCTCCAAATGAAGAACACCCTGAAAGCTTACATGGATCTAATGCGCTTGCATTTCTTTTTCGTCTGGCCGACTATCTTCTGCTCAGGGCTGTTCCTTGCATTTCGTTATTATGGCGAGTTTTCCCTTGTCCTTGTGGGCAAAGCTGCTTTAATCGGGTTTCTAGGGTTTGAAGCCGGGCTCGTTTTAAATGACATTGTAGACGCAGAGATTGATAAGAAAGATGTGGAGTTTGACAAGCTAACTAAGTACTGGCGGGTGTTCGGAAAAAGACCTATCTCACAAGGATTGATCTCCCGCAGAAGTGCACTCATGCTTTTTGCAGTTCTTGCAGGAGCCACGGTTATTCTGATTTTAACTTTGCCATTCCCACAATCAGGCTATTTGCTTACGTTAGGGGCAATCTGTTACTCTCTCGAGATATTCTATCAGGTTAAGAAACGGAATGAGACACTGCCAACAGCTCAGCTTCTGGGACGAATAGACTTCACTCTCTTCCCGATTGCAGGGTATCTGTGTACAGGGCGCCCAGACGTTAATGCTCTTCTGTTTGCTTTGTTCTTCTATCCACTGGCGATGGCACATTTGGGAGTCAACGACATGGTTGACGTTGCAAATGACCAAGCAAGAGGCCTGAAGACTATACCCATTCTATTTGGCATGAAACGAACAGCATACTGGATACTCGCGTTCACAATAGTTCATTTCGTCACTGCTGCTGCATTTATGAGTAGGCTTGGAACGGCTGCAATTGTTGGATTGATAATTGGTCTTTCACTGCTGACTATCGGTACCTTCCTTGTTCTCAAGAAGCAGACTGCTGACGCGGGTCTCAAAGCTTTGCCGATGTTCCACCTAACCATGTTGGTGTACTCTGTCTCCATAATCTTGAGCTACTGGATTTAAGGTACAGCTTGGCAAGTTAAGAGACTCAAGATTAAAGCGCAGGTTCAACTTGAGAAAGACTTAACTATTATGTTTCTTAGGACTTAGAGTCTGGCGGGTGAGTGGATCCTCCACCCGTTCCGCCATAAAAAATCCCGGTGTCGGAGGTTAAGAGATTGAAACTTGACAGTAGAGACCTGACTATAGCTGCCTTATTCACCGCGCTATATGCAGTGATAAACTTGATTCAATCATTCTCAATTGGGAACCCAACAGTTTACGGTCCAATACAACTGCGCCTCGCTGATTTCATGATCGCGCTCGCCGCTTTGTTCGGGTGGCCATTGATCGGCGGAGTCACAGCAGGCTGCCTACTAACAAACGCTTACTATTTCATTGGCGTTCCAGACGTGGTACTAGGTCCCATTGCCAACCTTGTCGCAGCTTCTTTTGTACTGGCTTTGAGAAAGCATCGTTTGCTGGCTTGTATTTCAGGCGCCCTGCCGGTTGGATTGATCGTAGGGAGTTACTTGTGGCTGTTCTTTCCCCCGCCGGACGTTTTCGGTATCTTGCCAGCTTGGATAGCCATGATTGTAAGCATAACCATCAGCAGCCTGATTGCAGTCGGAGTTCTTGGTTATACTATTTTATCATTGCTAAGCAGCCCTAAGATAATAGGACCACTGAAATCTCGAGGACTCAAAGTCGTAAAAGACAAGTAGCAGTTACCTCCAGCGCGAGAACTAAGAATCGCCTGCCTGGAACAACAACTTACCCAAGAAACATATTGCCGGTCAGAAACAGAAGCTATGTGAAAGTGGGCAGCATAGGCTTATGTGGCAGAACCACGAGTGTAATCTTATGCTGCTTGTCGAGAGAATGACAGCGCTAGATTTTCCGTTTGCTGTCAAGCTCGCCAACACTATGAAATGGAATATGACTGAGGAAGACTTCGAGCTAAACCTGAGACTCGAACCGGAAGGATGCTTTGCCATGTTCGACAACCTGAAACGAGTTGGCATCGCGACAAGCATAAGTTACGAAAAGGTTGGGTGGGTTGGCAACCTCGTCATAGATGAAGCCTACAGAAAACAAGGAGGCGGGACATTGCTTCTGCAGAAAGTCATCAGCCACCTGAAAAACAAAGGTGCAGAAACCATAGGACTCTACGCATACCAACACCTCGTTGGATTCTACGAAAACGTCGGATTCAAATCCACCAAGGACTTTTCAGTTTTCCAAGGAAGAATCAGGGCAAACCACATCTCAAACAAGTTGAAGAAAATAAGTGAAAACGATGTTACAGCAGTGATTGATTTTGACATGGAACACTTCGGCGGAAACAGAAAAAAACTGCTCGAGCTAATCCTCCTCAACAAATGTAATGAAAGTTACCTATCAAGACACAAAGGCAGAATAATCGGCTACATCGCAGCGAAAAGATATGAAACAATGGTCGAAATAGGACCATTGGTTTGTGAAAGAGACGACAAGGGTTTGGCGAAATCGCTTCTCGAAACCATCTTGTGTGATTCTGAAAATAATGAAGCATTCGTGTGCCTGCCAAGCAACGACAAAACCCTTGTTCAGGTACTCACAGAGACGGGACTGCAAGAAAGCTTTCGCGCGACAAGAATGTTTTTAGGACCCGCAGTATCCGAAAGCTGCACCTACATTCCTGAATCGTTAGAAAGAGGTTGACTCCCAAGGGTGCACGATCTCTGCAGAATGCTCACCGAGCACTTCCTGAAGTACTCATGGACCTCTGTGAGAATGCTGGTTGAAAGAGTAATGCGCATTCCGCCTGAGACAAAAAACCTAAAAGTAACTCTGTTTCGCTTCCATGAATCCCGAAAAACAACAGAATCATTCGAAAGCAGCCATTTCTTCCTTCGCGGATCAGTTGAATACACGAATCCTCAACTGACTGTTGAGGAATTGCAGGGAGTAATTGGCGCTCGTTTACTCGAAGTTTCTGCAAATTACTTCTCGGAGTTTGGTCTGCGGCAACCAGAAGAAAGAGATGTAGCTGAAATCTGTGAACGGTTGAAGAAGCCCGCGCGGGGGCGCATCGTTGCGTTTTTGCTGAACACTGATGATACCGAGCCAGACAGGTACTCTATGAACCCGTTAAAGGAGTCGCTCGTCTCAACGGGTCAAAGCGCCTTCCCAGCAGCCATTGTGAAAACAGAGGACCTCAGGGTAGACCAAGACTTCGCGAGAAGATACGAAGGCACCCTGATATGTCAAGGCGAAAAAGAACTCATTGAAGCCCATCTGGCAAAATCGAACGGGTCATATCTTGATCTTGTAGATTCCGTCAAATACGCCCAATTGGAAAGACTCTCCACAGAATTCGGGATGGATTTATCACTTCATGCTTTGCGCTTGCCTCTGACAGCCTTGAAAGAGGAGCCTAAACTAGGGCTATTACACCATATAATCAGAGAAACTCATAGAGACTTGGAAACAATACGACAAGCATATGATTGCATGGGCAGAAGCATTACGAAGCGAACTACACTCTTAACCATACCCCATTCGAAAATCGGATACGGCTCCAAACGCGCGGCAAGGGGAAAACTCCATTTTGACAGCGGAAAGCTGAAAAGCGTTAGCGTGACGTACAAAACAACAGCGCTCTACCCCAATGCCATTGATCCAAATGCCCCAAGCATCGCAAAAGCCGAAGACAAATTTACTATAAGCGGAAAGAAGCTTGTAGAATACGATTTCAACGAAACACCCTCATCGCCGCAATTCTTCTTATATTCTCTGAGGTCACCAGAGAACGCAGCCTTGTGGCACGGCGTAGGAGCGTTTGCAGCACCGCAACTACTCCAAAGCTACGCTAACGCACGCGAAGCTTGCAGCAGAGATGGAATGATCAGAGGTCTGCAAGATTATGGAGTTAAAGTGCAACCCCACATGCATTTCAATCTGTCACCCGAGGGAATGTGGGTTCATCCAATTCACCGCAACATAGACGCAAGCGTTGGATGTGTAGCGAATCTAATTGAGCTGGCGAAGATGGGATTGAAGATTGAGCATCTTCCAAGGTTCGAGCTGCAAAGGTGAGTGAATAACCGTGAACTTGGAGGTATTGCTTGAAGATACCGCATTCACCATCCTCAGGGTATTGAGAAAATTCCACTTGAGAAGGCTTATGCAAATTGGCACAACCCGCAGGTTTACTGACTACTTCAAGGGTTTCGAGAATACAAAGGCTGTCAGAGGCATATTTGGAGATGACACCGAAAAAGTTCTGAACAACCTAAAAGTGGATTTCATGGGGTTCGGCTACATGGGAGTGGATAATGATACAGGTCACCTTCTAGTCAACGCTAGATACCTCAAGAACGGCGACAGAATCGACATCTATCTTGATGTCATCCACGAACTCTGTCATGTCAAACAATGGCTGGAAGGAAGAGAACTCTTCGACAACAAATACGGTTATGTGGACAGACCGACGGAAGTCGAGGCATACAGATACACTATCCAAGAGGCGAAACGCATAGGGCTCAGCGACGAAAGGATCTTGGATTATCTTCACACTGAATGGATAAGTAGCGCGGAACTTCAACAGCTAGCGAGAAACTTGGGCATGCCGAATTGAGTCAGTAAACAACTAGACAATAGCTTTGGCTTCTCTGTAGACCTCAACCATCTTGTGGGCGCAAACATCCCAAGAAAGACTACCTGAAACGAATTCCCTTCCTTTCTGACCCATTTTTTCTCGTAAAGCGCTGTTTGAAAGCAACCTCAGAAGCGCGTCGGCAAGGCTTTGACTGTTCACCTCAGTCAGCAGTCCTGTCTCTTTTTCCTGCAATGCTTCGCGAATGCCGCCTGTGTTGAAAGCCACTACGGGTTTTCCCGAGGCTTGAGCCTCGAGCAATGAGATGCCTTGACCCTCCTGGATTGAGGGCAAAACAAAGATGTCAGCGCAGTTGTAGAATGCAGGAAGCTGTTCCTCCCTCGCATCTCCAGCAAAAAGGAAGTTCTCTGACAAGTTGGCCGATTTTGTCTGGCTAATCAAGCTGTTTTTCAAGGGACCATCGCCAACAATTATGAAAACGGTGTCTTCACACTCTCTGACGACAGCCTTTGCAGCTTCAACCAAATATGGCAATCCTTTCCTAGGGATTAACCTGCCAACGAAAAGAACGAGTCGCTTGTCGTTTACACCAAGCCATTGTTTCAGGGGCTCCACGCATTCAGCTGGCTTGAACCTCTCTGTGTCAACACCGTTTGGGACAATGCGCACTTTTGATTTGTTAACATCATAGAGGTGACAAAGCTTTTCGCGGGAGTACTCACTGATCGTCACTACAAGATCGGCGTTCTTGGCACATTCAGCTTCCAACTTGGACAAGCGCCACATCAAAAGATTCGCGAGTTTCCCTCGCACCGAAAGAGAGCCAACACGCAAAGCTTGAAAATACTCATCTGCCAACACTCCGTGGACTGTTTGAATGAATGGTTTCCTCCAGTTTCTCTTTCTAAGGGCTCTCTGAACGCCGTAGCCGCTGACCGCATGAGCCTCAAACAAGTCTGCCTCGATCCCTTCAACAGCTCCCGAAATTGAATGGTTGAAAAACCAGTTATCAATTGGGAAAAGGCTGTCAGTGGAAAAACAAGGAACCAGACTGACGCCATCTGTCTTTGCTGGTTTGACAAACCCTGCCTTCGTACCGCTGTAGACCGTGGTCTGAATCTCGTTACCGAGCCGTTTAGCAATCTCGATAATCCGCCGCTCGATTCCTCCAAAGTATAGGTGAGGTGGTTGGGTATTGAAAGCGGCTAAGCGGAATTTCGTCATGCTGCTGCCTCAGATAGCTTGACAGCATAGGTTTAGACCATCCTTAAGATATGTTTAACTATAGTCAGACCTCGCGAGCTATCACAGAAAAGAACAGTAACTAAACGTGTTGGTTAACGCTTTTATATACTATTCATGTGTAATTGCGGTGTGCTGGTATAACACGTGACCGAAAAAGCTAGCGACGACCGAGATTTTGGATTAACTATAGATTACTGCCCCATGGAACTCGAGAGACAAGTTCGACAATTCTGGGAAAAGAACAGAATACGCGAAAAAATGGAGCAGCTAGAAGAAACGAGCAAGGGCATACTGGGCTACGTTGAGGGACCCCCCACACTGAACGGCATTCCACATATCGGTCACGCCAGAGGCCGCGTAATGAAGGATATACGCTACCGCTGGAAAACAATGCAGGGCTATTACATGCCCTTCTGGGCTGGCTGGGATTGCCAAGGCTTACCTGTGGAGTTGGAGGTTGAGAAACTCCTAGGAGTGAAAAACAAGCGTCAACTTCTTGAACAAGTAGGCGAAGAACGCTTCATCAATGAATGCAAAAAGGTAATAATGAAGTATCATCGCGAATGGGTTGAGGCGGACAAAGGCTTAGGAATTTTCATAAATCAAGACAAAGCCTATTGGACCTACCTTGACGATTACATTGAACGTGAATGGCAGTACCTGAAAAGCGCTTGGGATCAAAACCTGCTTGAGGAAGGTCACTACGTCGTTGCTTACTGTCCTGGCTGTCAGACTTCCCTCAGCAGCGCAGAAGTTGGATACGAAGGTTCATACAAAGAGGTAGAGGACCCATCACTTTACTTCAAATTCAAGATTTCCGGGACCCAAAACGAATTCTTCCTCGTTTGGACCACCATGCCATTCACGATTGCAACTGATACTATGCTTGCGGTTCGCCCGGACGCGCAATACACGAAAGTGAAGGTGGGCGATGAAATCTGGGTGATGGCACAACAACGCGTTGAGCCTCTCATGCGAGAACTTGAAATTGCGAAATACGAAACACTCACCACAGTCCTCGGAAAAGAGTTAGAAGGCGCTAGATATGACTTTCCGCTCAAAGACCTTATACCGAAAATGATTGAGCTTGAATCGAAACATCCGCTTGTTCATGCAGTTATCGGAGAGGGGTTTGTAGATATAGAAACTGCAACGGGTGTAGTACACCTCTCACCTGGCAACGGGGAAGAAGACTTTTGGGCAGCCCAAAGACGAGGGGTGCCAATATTCGCACCGTTCGATGATGAAGCCAAGTTCACCAAAGATGCGGGCATATTCAGTGGCGTATTTGCGCGAGACGCAGACAATCTTGTCGTTGAAGAACTTCGAAACAGAAATGCACTTGTCCAAGTCAAGAAGGTGAAACACGAATACCCGACATGTTGGCGGTCACATCACAAGCTTGTTTGGCTGGCTAGGAAAGAGTACTTTCTCAGAACTGACAAGATAAACAGCAAAATTCTGGAAGCCGCAGAAAAGATTGAGTATTTCTTCGAAGAGCCGAAAAACCGATTTCTCGCTTTTCTGAAGGAAGGCAAGCCATGGTGTATCAGCAGGGAGCGCATTTGGGGCACTCCATTGCCCGTCTGGACCTGTGAAACCTGCGGAAGCAAGAGAGTAATCTCCAGCAAGAACGCCCTAGTTGAAAGTGCACGCGAGAAAGTCCCAGAGGACTTCGAATTGCACAAGCCTTGGGTGGACCGGCTCACGTTGGTATGCGAGAGATGCCAAGGAGTAATGCGAAGGGAAAACTATGTGCTGGATACATGGCACAACAGCGGTGCTTCTCCATACGCAAGATTCTCGAATAGCGACTACGAAAGATTTGTACCCACGAGTTTCCTCACTGAAGGCATCGACCAAACTCGTGGCTGGGCAAACTCGCTACTCCTCGAACATGTTATACTGAGCGAGAAGCCGGAAGGACCCTACCGAACATTTCTGTTCCAAGGGTTGACTCAAGACGCAAAGGGCAGAAAAATGAGCAAGAGCCTTGGTAACGTAGTGGAAACAAACAAGCTTCTCGAAAAGAACTCGGCAGACCTATGCAGATTCTACATGATGCGGAAATGTTCTCCGATAGACTTCATGAACTTTGACATGCAGGAGCTTAATCGCCGCAGTTATCAAGTATTATCGACGCTCTATCATCTGAACAGGTTCTTCTTTGAAAATGCCGAGTTTGACGGTTACAAGCCAGTGAAGAAGCAGCTTCTGGCTGAAAACCTCGAGAGATTACAGTCGCCAGATATTTGGTTGCTCTCAAAACTGCAACATGCTATTACGGATTGCACGGAGAAACTTGAAGAATGCGAATTCAACAATGCACTCGCCGTTCTGGAAGATTTTGTAATTGAGACGCTAAGCCGACTTTACGTGCCTATGATACGAAAGGAACTCTGGACTGACGACCCAACCACGCTCGGCAGGAGAACGGACATTTACGAAATCCTGCATTATGCACTTAAAACCGTGACTCTGCTCTTCAATCCGATAACACCGTTTCTCAGCGAAGCACTTTTTCAGAGAGTTCTCAGGAAACTGGACGACAAACTTCCAGAATCCGTCAACCTCTGCAGTTGGCCCGAAGTAGACATCAGACTGAGGAACGAAAGAATGGAATCAGACTTTGAGGATCTTTTCAGATGCGTTTCACTGATTAACGCAGCTAGGCAACATGCAAAACTCAAGAGAAGATGGCCTCTTCGCTCTGTCATCGTTGTAGCGTCGAAAAGCCTAATTGGCTCGCTTAGGAAAGTGGAACCCTTGCTTCTGGAGTTGGGAAACGTGAAATCGGCGGAATACACTTCACAAGTTCCTGAAAATATTCTTAGAGAAAACTGGATCAGCGCCTCAGAGGACAGACTGGAAGTATTCGTAAGTGGACAAAGGGATGACGCGCTTGTTGGTGAAGGAATAATGCGCGACTTGGCGCGTCGTGTACAAGCCCTGAGAAAGGAACTGGGCTTCATGCCAAGTGACTTCCTCGAAGGGGTTCATATCGCGGAGCTTGAAGAAGAAAGTGTTAGACTCACGCAACCGTATCTCGAGGAGATGGCAAATCTGGTTAGGACCAAAAGAGTCTACTTGCATATGAAAAGAGAGGAACTTAACGCAAGGTGGCACGAGACCGAGCTGGATGGAAAGAAAGTCTTCATCAACATACACTGAAAACGGAGAGGGACATTTGACTGAAAAGAGCGAAGCAAAACACTTTAAATGTCCCTTCTGCCCATGCATCTTTCTCTGCGAATCTGATCTTCAGAAGCATCTATCGTGCATGGGAAGAAACAAAGAAGAACATATTGAATGCTACAGAAGAACACATGGGCGAATAGAGCATGGGTACAGCGAAGAATAGTGTGAACCGAAACCTCTAAATTCAGTCCCGAAAACCCTCAAAGCGAGGCGGATGGGCCGGTAGATCAGCTGGTATGATCGCCGCCCTCGCACGGCGGAAGTCGGGGGTTCAAATCCCCCTCGGTCCACCATCTTTGACAGGCAACAACAAAGCTGAAAAGTAAATCAGTGTGTATTACTCTTTAGCTCGTGGTGGTTTGTTTTGACACTGGGATGCTTCATAGCTACCAAGGAAATTCTGGTAGACGCAGTTGGATGGAGCAGCCTCTTGCTCGGAGTTGTCGTAGGTGCCCTGAAACCTCCACACCCCATGTTAATGGAGCGCAGAATACCAACTTCGTCGTTTCAACCTCCAGGCTTCCAGAAAAAGAAATACTTTGAGGATTCAGTAAAGATAGCCGACGAAATAGTCAGAGTCATGAAGCCAGATAACTCAACTTGCTTCAGGGTTTCTTCAGAATATGTTCTCTCAGAACTTCGAGTTGATCTTGCGAATCGGGGTTTCAATGTTCAGAAGGTCGAGCCTTCTGCGGAGCTGAGGAGCATGGTTGAACGGGGCTATATTCGCTGGTGTAGTGAAGTTGGAGTTCCTGAGGAGATATTGAGGGATAAGAAGCGGTTTTGGGGCTTCTTGGAATGGGTTGCTGAAAATCCCCGTCTTAGAGAAGGACTCGTCAAAACAGGGTGGGCAAGCTGGCAGAGAAAGTGGCGTGAGGAAATATACGCCAAACCTTTGAAGCTGAGTGGCTGAGGCTAACTCGCTCTGCCACTTGCTCAGCAAGGTACGAGGGAGAGAAATATTTTCTAGTTCAGTTTCTTAATTTCAAGAGTTAGCGTCTTGTGGCAGTTGCTGCACCTTGTCACGTTCAGCTCAAACCCATTCAGTATGTCAAAACGCGTCTGGGTGTATTGCCTCTGTCTCGCATGTTCACAGGTCAGTTGACTAAGCTTGGTTAACCGTTCCTTCTGCATCTCCTTCCCCAAGGAGATTCTAGCTCACATGCTTAGATAACCCTTATGGAAGAATCTTCTATTGTAGAAGTCTCTTTGAAGTGAATGCTGAACCCATAACTTGAAAAGGGCTTCGTGTATTGCTGCAAGTTTCCAGCTAAGTCAAATATCGAGGACCCTTGCGTACCGCAACATGTAAATTGGCGAAACCTAGTCAAGGGTTTCTAGAATGGTACTTGGCTCTTCGAGTTATGGAGACAATTGGCTTCATTACCCCGACAGCTAATTGGGAAATGAAGCAGACATTACCGAAGTATAAGACCTACAATATTGGCGGTATCCGCCAGTGAAGAAACAATCATGTCTGCACCTGCACTTGCCAGTTCTTCTGCACTATACACACCTGTAAGGATACCAAGGCAACTCATCCCTGCGGCCTTGGCTGCTTCTACGCCGAAAACCGAGTCTTCAACAACCAAGCATTCTTCTGGGCACAGTACCAAGCGCGATGCACATTTCAGAAAAATCTCAGGATGCGGTTTGAAACTAGAAACTTCCTCCGCGGTAACGACGACATCGAAAAAATGGAGCACCCCTAATTTAGCAAGCAGATGGTTTATAACCAGTTGGTTATTCATTGAAGCCAATGCAAGTTTAACGCTTCCCTTGAGCGAAGTGAGGAGTTCAATGGTTCCGGAAAAGAGCTTTACGCTGTCGCTCAGGTCTATTTCAGCTTGAATTTTTTGCTCTACGAGTCTCTGCATGAGTACATTGTCGAAAGGTGTGTTTTTAGCCTGCAGAATTTCTCGAAATGTTTTGTCGGCCCCGATTCCGATTCGGCGAGCAATGAACTCGTCAGGGACAGTCACACCTATTCCGTTCAAGACTCTCCTGAAGGAAAGAAGGATTGAATGTCTTGTGTCAGCGAGGGTTCCGTCCCAATCGAAAAGAACTCCTCTGAACATCGAATCGCATCGGCTAGTTTACGCCCAGTTTCTCTCGGATAACCTGGCTTTTTTTGGCAGCCTCTTCTACCGCCCGCATCAGTGCTTGCCTTATCTGGCTGCCTTCAAGTTCGTATATGGCTTCGATGGTTGTTCCTCCTGGAGTGGTAACCATGTCTTTTATCTTGGACGGGTGCTCCTGTAACTCGATGACCAATTTTCCAGTTCCTAGGACTGTCTGAGCTGCGCTGGTCAGCGCGATGTTTCTGGGCAAACCAACTCTTAGTCCAGCGTACATAAGAGACTCAATGATTATGGACAAATAGCCAGGTCCGCTTCCGCTTAGGGCGGTTATTGCATCCATGTACTTTTCGTCGACTTCCTCGCTCATGCCCATTACGTCTAAGAGCGCTTTGACCGTGGCTTTGTCAGTTGCTGTTATGTCACCATCACAAGAAAATGCTGTGTATGAAGCCTGAACAAGCGCAGCAACGTTTGGCATTATTCGGACAAATTTGCTTTCGGGAGCGATCCTTTTTAAGAACGTTAATGGCACCGTCGCTGCGACGGATATCACGAGTTTGCCATTCAATTCTTTGACCATTTCCTTTAGGACTTTGGCGACGTCGACTGGTTTTACGCAAACAAAGATGACGTCTGATTCAGCCGCTGCTTTGCGGTTGTCAGATGCAGCTGCAATCCCGAGTTGCTCCATTTCCTTGAGCCGTGAAAGCTGTACGTCGGTTGCTGTTATCTTTCCTTGATAATTGCTCTTGAGGAGGCTCTTCACGATGGCTCCGCCCATCATACCAGCGCCTATGATTGCGATCTTGTCTGCCATGATTTTTACCTTCCCACTAACTACCTGATATTGACACTTAAGCTTTTATTGCCAAAGTCTATCAAAAATATATGAAGCAACTATCTAGATGGCGAAGCTACCAAGCGCCTTAATGTTTCTTGAACTTTCAAAGCTGGTGCTTCTGTTCTGAACCCGCGAGAATTGAAGTGGGTCGGAACTGTTGCAAAACCAAGGTCGAGCATGGCCCTGATCATTGCGCCTAGTGGGGGAACAGGCAAAGACATTTTGCTGCTGAGCTTGTCGACCACATGGTACGTTGGGGATAGATCGACCTCTTTGCTTGTGAGCTCTACGAGGCGCGTTATTTTCACACTGTTCCGTAGCGCTCTTTTAACATTCTCACTTGAGATCTGTCTGCAGAACTGCTTGTCAAGAATCTTGTCGAGCCACAACGGACCTGCATAGTCCATTCTTGAGCTGCATTCGGGGCATTTCTCCGTTTTCTGAAGGATAGGTGACTTAGCAGTTTCTCTGTGAAAACAGCTGAAGCAGTGGAGTATGTAACCAAGTTTTCCTAGGCTTTCATCTGCTTTTTTTGCGCCATAGTGAATTTCAACGTAGGCGCGTACATAGTGGTCGGTAGAGTGGCTGAAAACGGTTTGAATGCCTATGTCATGCTTTGCGGCAGTAGAAGCTATGGAGGCTACTAGTAGGCGCACTGCTAGCTCATGGCAATATTCGGTGCGGAGGGGTTTTCCGCCATATTTCCTCATGCATGCTTTAGGATGTACGCCGCAGAGGGGGGCAAGATCGGTGGCTGTTACTGCGAGAAGACCGTTGTTGCGGATCGCTCTGAGCGCCGAGTCTATGTAGGGCGCTGGAGAGCCAAAAGGGTCGAGATCAACAACATCGAATCTCTTTTTTGGTCCTCCATGGCAACTGAGGAGACAATTCGCATCTTGGTTTTCTATATGCACTATATCTTCCACATTGTTTGTTTTGACGTTGTGCCTTGCGAGTTTGACAGCTCGCTTGCTGATGTCATTGACCAGCACTTTCTTGATACCGTTGACCTCTACAGCATAGCGAATTCCCCGTATGCCGGAACTCGATAATGGTTCACATATATACAGCTCTCTTTCTACTGCTTTTTGGTATGCCTGAAGAGCCAGCACGGAGAGGTCTCGGTTTAGTTCCATGACAGGGTTGTAGAAAACTGGTGCTTTGGACGGTGCGTAGTCGGAAGGTTGGCGGATGTATGCGGTGAGTTTTGGGGTTAGGACATTCACTCGACCTTCTTTGATGGTTTGTGTGGGAAAATCGAAGTCCAAGTAACTAGCGGTCAAACTCAGATTGCTCCTCCATGTGGAAGTGTATTACGAGAAAGAATTTATCCTCATATTAGGCTTCTGATTTAGAGATTGTGTAGCCGTTGAAACGAGTTCTATTGTTGACAGGTAGCCCTAGCGTTGGAAAAACTACGGTTTTGACTAGAACCATCGAAGCTTTGGTGGAGAGAGGCTTCAGAGTTGGCGGAATGATTAGCAGAGAAGTGGGGGGCAACGGCGCGAGAGTTGGGTTTGAAATTATAGATATAGAAAGCTCCAAACGCGGTTGGCTAGCTCAAGTCAACCAGGGGAGTGGCCCTATAGTTGGCAGGTACCGTGTGAATGTTAAAGACTTAGAAGAAGTTGGTGTCGAATCAATTAAGCAGGCAATTCAGAACTGTGATGTTGGGGTCATAGATGAGATTGGTCCGATGGAGCTATTTTCTGAGAAGTTCGTGGATGCTGCGAGTAGGGCGTTGCAGAGTCAGAAGCTTGTATTGGCTGTGGTCCATTGGAAGGCTACGGACAGGCTTGTGGTTGATGCCAAGACTATGGATGACGCGGAGGTTTTTCTTGTGACCCTTGAGAATAGGGGAAAAATCGCTGGAATAGTAGTATCGAAAGCTCTAAATTATCTGAAGAGGAGGTAGTCAGCGCCTGCTCTCTTCAGCATCGTTCAAGTGCATCTAGCAGATCGTTCATGCTCTTTATCGTTTGGTCAGGGCAAATTCCTTTCGAGGTTTCTTGCAATCTACGCTCGATATAAACCGTCTTCATTCCGACGCTTTTTGCCCCTTCTATGTCAGCGTCTATTGTGTCTCCAACAAAAACAGCGTTCTCTGCATCAATCCCTAAAAGTTCAAGTGCCTTCAGGAAAATGTCTGGGCTGGGCTTGCGCTTATTAACCGCACCAGAAACAACTACAACATCAAAAAGGTCAGACAAACCGTGGAAGTGCAGGAGCTTTGTAACACACTCGGGAATTGCGAAATTTGAAACTACTCCCAGCTTGTACTTGCCGTATAGTTTTCTCAATGATTCAATAGCAGAATTGTCAGCACGAACAAAACTCATGAAAGTCTCGCAAAACGCGTTTGTGGCTCCGACGACGGTGTCGCTTGAAACGGAACAATTATAGCCCAATTGCTCAAGTGTGTTGGCGATGCGAAGGTTGAAATGTGGCTCCTCCAGTCTCTTGTTTGCCTCAGCATAAAGTGCGTCTCTAGCCTTGACGTAGGCTTTTTCAAATTCTTCGAAGGTTACATCCACGCCTTTCGCTTTGACGTATGCATATGCCTGCTTCAATGAGGGGTTGTAGAACGCGTGATCTCGTTCAATCATCATTAGAGTGTCGAACATGTCGAAGAGCACGGCTTTGATGGTCATCTGTTAGATCTCACAGTCCAGAACGACATCAGGCTTAAAAACGATTACGCTTGACAAATGTTTTCGTCGCTGACATACCACGGACTCAGCTTTCTTTCAAGGCGAGATTAGAAGTGGGCTGTCAGAAGATACTTGCTAGTGGTGTGTTTCTGCGAGTTTTTTCATAAATTGGTCAGTCTTGTTCGAGGAAGATGCGACGCAGCCTTTACGCAACAGGTTCGCCGGAGGAAGATTGGCTCCGTTCTTGGTTTGTCCCTCATCCAGTGTCAGCAGCTCTGTTATTTCACTCTGGCGTCGGAGAAACTCTATTCCTTTGCTTGTTGCAACGTAGATGTCTTTACCTCGGTTCGCGACTTTTTCTATTAGATTGATTTTGAGCATGAACTTCAGGTATTCGTTAAGTTGCGCGAAACTCAAGTTTGCTTTGTACATTATTTGGGTTTTCAATGTACCGTCTTCAGCGATCTCCAAGATTTCTGCAATTATGCGAAGTTTGTCTCTCCGTTTGGAGGTTCTTTCTTCGAATCGAGGATTCATTTCTAGTTACCTCTTATAGATTTGTTCTCTATAACTCAGTTCGAAACAGGGCGTTTTAAGTCGTGTTTCGCAAGTTTTCATATGACAAATGCTGTAATATTATGCAAAAAAACCCTGCCTGCGAGAGCACATAGGAAGCTTTTTGTTCGTAAGCAGAGCAAACAAGATGACAGGGAAGCATATGCTTGTGGGCGTGATGTCGGATACACATGACAACTTGCCGCTGATTGACAAAGCCATTGAGCGATTAAATTCTGAAAGACTAGGTCTAGTTTTGCATGCAGGAGACTATGTTTCTCCTTTTGTTATCCCAAGGTTCAAGGCATTAAACTCGAGACTAGTTGGCGTTTTCGGCAACAACGACGGAGACCACGAACTCCTCAGGAAAAACTTCGCCGATTTGGAGAATTGCGAGTTGCGGGGAAGATTTGCAGTGATTAACGCTGAAGGATTCAAGATCGCGTTGCTCCATGGAAACGAGTCAGAACTTTTGACTGCGATAGTTGAGAGCGCTGGATTTGACGCTGTGGTTCATGGCCACACTCATGCCTCAGTGGTGAGATATGGAAAAACCGTGGTTCTAAATCCTGGTGAGGTCTGCGGGTATCTCAGCGGAAAATCGACGATAGGCTTGCTCGAAACGCAAAAGCGAGAGGCTAGAATAGTTCAAATATAGTCTTACCGAATGCTCTGCACAACCTATTGTTCGAGAACAAACACCCGCTGATACTATAGGCTACCCTCGGTTCTCTTCTCTTGAAGCAAACTCTGGACAACTAGGATTCTTTCTGCGAAGCGTTCCTCTTCGGGGAACAGATAGGCTTAAAATGAGCTTGGCATCCTTTATTCGAAAATGTGGGTCCGTAGCGCAGCACGGATACTGTTTGGGCATTGCTTTGAAAAGGCAAAGTCTAGATGGCACGGATAGCGCGTCAGCCTTCTAAGCTGAATGTCCTGGGTTCAAATCCCAGCGG
>CAZQCX010000030.1:0-19669 GCA_964591705.1 uncultured Candidatus Bathyarchaeia archaeon
AATGAAGGTTTTTCCATCTGCGTCACTAAAATGGGGGCTATTTCTTAATGCTATAGGGGCGTGCATAATGTTATATCTAGTTAGCACCTTTTTATCTTCATGGAAGCCTGTGAGGTAGTCAGGCGACTCGTCAACAAAGCGATCATTTCAGTTGAGCCTAAGAGGGGGGAAGCCAGGTTATGGAAGAGCCAGCGCACTCAGGGTTCTGAGTTTATTCCAGACTGAAGGGACTGCAAAACGATACTCGCATAGTTGAACATCTGAGGAAACACAAAGTTTGCAAAACACTAGGCCTACGCAAAGTGCCTGACAGAACTACTGTTGGCAGATGGTATCGAAGATATCTAACCCTTCTGGAAGATACTTTTTTGAGAACGGCTGGCATGCTGCAGTTGATTACGCCAACCCGAATAGTCGTTGTTGATTCAACTCCGCTTGTGGATCTCTACGATATGGAAGCAGAATGGGTTACACAAATAGGGGAAAATTCAGAGTCTTCAAGCTTCATGCAGCCGTGAACCAGCAGGGCTTGCCGTTGAGAGCGATAATTACGCCAGGGTACAGGTTTGACGGACCGTTTCTTCCAGAGCTGATTGAGGATTTGGAGGCAGACTACGTTTTGGCAGATGGAGCTACCTGCTCAAGACACAACTCTAAAGCTGTTAGGGACATAAGCACTGTACCGGTTATCGCGGCTAATCCTCGCAAGAAAGGGAAAAGCCGCAAGGTTGAGTCAGATGTTCTCTTGAAGACCGAGCGGTACGTGGATGAACAGTTTAATGGGCTCTTGAAGGGGAATGTTTTGGGTGAGTGTTGGCTTTGGCCGAGGGGTTTAGTTAAGAAGGCGGCGATGGTTATGGCTGGCTTAATTTGTTATAACGCTGAGGCGGTGCGGTTGCTGGTTGCTGGCGATGAAAGTCAAAATGTATAAGCAAGTATTGGGCTTGACTCTATAACATATGTCATGGAGCCCTCAACGACACCAAAGCAATGGTATATGCAGGTACAAGCCCAGACCTGCTCAAAGAATACTTAGCAGCCATCAGAAAAAAAAATTAATTGTGCATACTTCTAAATACTACATTAACCCATCTAAGTCAGGACAGTGCCAAGAAGCTCTATAACTTGTAAGAATGAAGAGTAGCAATTTGCAAGCTCGGAAGCAGTACTCCTATGCTTTTCCCTTTTCCTCTTTGCCAAAGTATGTGGTCCATTTAAGTTTGCGGGGGTCCCTTCCAAAGCTTAGTGTGCTTTTTTTGCATTTTCCTGAGCAGAACCAAAGAATTGCCCCGTCATTCTTGACATACATCATTCCTGTTCCACCTGGAAACTCTAAGCCGCAGAAGGAACATTTTCTGTATTTGGGCATCGTGTTTTCACCTTATGCTGGCTGCATTCTATCGTGTAATCTTCTTTGCTTCTCGTTCTGTTTCTCTGAGCATCAGGATGTCTTGGACTCTAACTGGACCTTTGACATTTCTGGATATGATGCGCCCCTTGTCCTTTCCCTCTAGAATCCTAACGCGCACTTGGGTGATTTCGCCAGTTACGCCAGTACGACCGATTATTTGAATGACTTCTGAAGGAATAAGGGCTTCTTCTCCCTTGGCTTCCTTACTCATCACTGAGGTCCTCTTTTGGCATGCTCAAGCCGTGTTATGATTTCTTTGACTAGCCCCGAAGCATCTCCTTCTTTGATTATGCATGCTGAAGCACAGGGAACATCGATGCCTAAAGCGCTACCAACCTTTTCCTTGTTTGGAACGAACAAATATGGGATTTTTCTCTCTTCGCACAGAAGCGGCAAATGAGCAACAACTTCTGGAGGATCCACATCTTCTGCTATGACTACGAGTTTTGCTTGGGCCCGCTCTACGGCTTTCGTGGCTTCGTTCGTGCCTTTTCTGACTACGCCTGATTTTGAAGCTATTTGGAGGGCTTCATAGGCTGCGTCGACAATTTCTTTCGGCGCTTCATATTTCACATAGAATGGTTTTGACATAAGCCTCACCCTTTGAAGGCACAGTCTTATCGAGACTTCCCATTTATGAAGCTTTCGACTGATGAACGGGCAGAAGGTCCCTGGAAACCATGGATGTCGAAAGGTTTAAATAAAGATTTACGGTGACCTACTCATTTTTCGAGAGGGGGATGGGGTTGGAGAGACTAGGTAGACTTGTGAACACAACGCCATCCATGAACTTGGTGGTGAAGACCGAAAAAGCTCCGAAGATTGGCTCTGTAGTAATTGACGAAAATTTGAAAGTTGTCGGCAGGATTTTTGACGTTATTGGTGCCGTATCATCCCCTTATGCCATAGTTAAACCAGCCTCCAAGGAACACCAACTATTATCCAATAGAATGCTCTATTTGCTTCTCTCGAAAAAAACAGGAGCGAAGAATAATGAGTGGGAGCAGTGATCTTCGCGAGGATATTGACTCCTCGCTTGTAACGACAAGAGTGGAGCAAACTAGAATCCAATCTTGCCCCGAGTGTGGAAGCACCAGAATAATGCGTGACTATGAATGCGCGGAAATAGTCTGCATGGATTGTGGCTTTGTGGTTGCTGCGAAGATTGCGGACCGAGGACCTGAATGGAGAGCTTTCGACGATGAACAAAGATCGAAACGAACACGTGTTGGCGCTCCTTTGACTTACACAATCCATGACAAGGGCTTGTCGACGACGATAGATTGGCATGACCGAGATATATATGGCAAGAGCTTGTCGCCTGGACAGAAGGCGCAGGTCTATCGCCTGCGGAAATGGCAACGTAGGATAAGAGTTTCCGATGCTACTGAGCGCAATTTGGCTTTTGCGCTATCAGAAATCACTAAAATCTCCAACAATTTGACCCTTCCGAAGAATATACTTGAAACGGCATCGGTGATATATCGGAAAGCTGTGAAGGAACGGTTGATACGTGGTCGTTCGATTCAAGGCGTTACTTCTGCAGCGATTTACCTTGCTTGCAGGCAGTGTGGATTGCCAAGAACTTTGGATGAAATATCTCAGTCTTCAACCGTAAACAAAAAAGAGGTTGGTAGAAGCTACCGTTTCTTGATAAAAGAACTGAACTATTCCATTCCGCCCCTCAGACCAAGTCAGTACATAACCAAGTTTTCAAATCAGCTGACAATGCAAGGGAAAGTTGAGGAGATTGCACACAAGATTTTGGCGGCAGCCAAGGAACTGAAGCTCACTTCTGGTCGCGGTCCCACAGGCATCGCGGCAGCAGCGAGTTACATAGCTTCTGTTCTCACCGGTGAAAGAAAGACTCAACGAGAAATAGCCGAAATTGCGCAAGTTACAGAAGTAACCATTCGAAATCGCTACAAAGAGCTTGTTGAAAGGCTAATGTTCCAGATGAGCATCTAAGTGAAAACGTCGCATTCACATTGTCAAATCGCAATGATGCCTATTTCAGGCACCGATTGCCTGCTCATTAACTGAACACTGAGATGAGAATACATTTTAACAATAAGGGTCTATTCTGCATGTTTGGAGGTTCTCGAAAGTGGTGAAATATCCTAATTGTGGGATAGTAGTCAGCATTGCTTCAAAAAAGCGGCATTTTTTTATGGAAAACAACGAAATGATTGTGGGTTTCGATCAAGAGCAGAGGTTCTTAAGTGCCCCAAGTGTGATTCCAAGTTCGAACCGTGGATTAATACAGGTGCCTCGCAAATGGGATCAACAGAGATCAGGGAACTAGTTGATAGAATCAGAGGCATACGCGATGGTTTTGTTCACACACTCGCTATCCTTCGAGAGAAGATCGGCACCTTGGAAAAGGAGAGGGCGGCCCTCCTTGTCGAAGTAGAAGATTTGAGAAGAGTAGCTGAGTCCCGCGCCAGCGCTCTCGAGAGTGAAATCAATCAACTTCGCGAAGAGATTAGGTCGCTAAGAGAACTCTTAGATTTGAGTAGCATGCAAAAAACTTCAGGAGCGTTTATTGAGCGTGAATCTATTTGAAAACACAGTTATTCTTTTAAGCAGGATTCATACTAAGTTTGGTTCATGCCCTACAGGTTCACCTTCGATTTATCACCGGTGCCTCGCTTTTTCTTCACCGAAATCGCCAGAATCAGCTACCAGAAGGGCATGCACAAATCACTTCTCAATACCCTGCAAGATGTTATTAGAAAATTCAGGATTCAAGAAGCCACAGGCCTCAATCTTTCAGACGCAGTTGTTGTCATCCAAGATCTTATCGATCTTCAAGCAATCAACTTGGTGGAAAGAAAGAAGTTCTTGAAGACCAAGAAGAGAGCTCTTTTCCTCCCGCATTGCTCAAGGAGATTTATGGATAGTCGATGCGGGGCAGTTTTTGATGAAAACTTGCCTTCCTATGTTTGCTCTCACTGCACCCCTGACTGCCTTATCAATAGAGCGAGCTACATGGCTAGAGAAAGGGGATACGATGTTTACGTGTTGCCGGGCGGATCCTGTGTAGCCAAGATATTGAAAAACGCAGAATACGAGGGCATCGTTGGCGTTGCTTGTGGCGAAGAGATCAAAATTTCCGGTGAAACTATGGAAAACTCGGGTATCGCAGCACAGGCTATTCCGTTGATCAAAAATGGTTGCTCAAACACCGTGTTCAACATGGAAACGCTGGTTAAGACGCTCTGAGGGGTCTTCTACTTCACGATCTCTCGTTTCTTCCAGCGTAAGTTTTTTCCTCGGCATTTCCTGCATTTTATGGCTGTTGCAGCGTTGGTAGATCCGCAGTCCCTGCATATCTTCTTGTACAGCCTCGCCCGTTGAGCTAATGATTTCTTTAGTGGGTCAAGTATGGGCATTAAGCAACTTCCTGTTTTGGCTGAAAATCTGATGCCTCTCTGTCAAATATACCTTTTGTATCACCAAGGAACAGGTCATATGTGGGCACGAACAGGCAGGTTCTATGTTTTCAATTCCTCAAGTCTTGTCCCATGTTGACCGACTTTGCTTCCTATCGTGACTGTAATCCATTCTCAGGGCGAGTGAACACTTTAGCATATTTGCGGAGTTAACCGCTTGATCAAGCGTTTTGGTGATCTCTACTCTTGTTATGGATATTCCGCGTTGTGTGATTTCGCATTATCAACAGTTGAATGTTTTGACAATATTCTTTTTACTTGATGGTTTCAATCGTGACACAGGAACGAGTGTCTTCTATGCCTTCGATGGCATAGAGTGTCTTGAGCACTTCGTCCAAGTTCTCTCTCTCTACGATTACCAGGGCATCTACCTCGCCAGCTATTCTGAACGCGTTGTTTACGGCAAGTTCCTTGATTCTCTCGTATACTTTGATTCTCTTAGCTGGTTCTATCTTAAGGAGGATGAATGCTGGAGCAGTTGAAACACCCAAGGCTGTCAAACCTTTGACTGTGACGTCTATAAATCCTCGGCCAGTGCGAATGTAGCCCGTGTTCTTCAGTTTTCGTAAGTGCACATTCAATGCTTGTCTGCTTATGCCAAGTTGTTGTGAAAGTTCGTCTTGTTTTACACGTAGAGTGTAGCTGCTGGTGGATGTGCCCTTCTTGTAGAGTGTCTTCAGAAGTTGAACCGAACGTTTGGTTAATGGTTCCACGGTTCACCATCTATTAGTTTGTTAAGGTTAATTTTTACAATTATAGAACTATTTAAGATTTTACCCAGCTAAAAAGCGCACAGGATCTTTATTCGGGTCAATTCTGAACACTTTCAGGAAATCTTAAGGATCACCGCAACCTATTTATTCACCGGCAAAAAACTAAAAACCCTCCAGACGATGAGGGGGAGCAAAGTGCTGCATGCCAGAGAGCAACTCGGTGTTGGTTGGGACAAAGCCAGTGATCAACTATGTGCTTGCTTGCATCACCCTTTTCCATGGCGGTGCAAAGGAAGTGAAAGTCAAAGCGCGGGGGAGATCTATTAGCCGTGCAATAGATGTCGTAGAAGTTGTCAGAAGACGATTTCTACCTGAAGTGAAGGTTAGGAGTGTTGGGATTGGGACGGATCAACTTGTGCCAAGGGAAGCAAGTAGTTCACTGAGCAACGTAAGCACGATTGAAATAACTCTGCAGCGATGATCTACCTCGAGAGTTAATAACCTTGCTGCTCCTGCTTTGTTTGCGAGAGAGGTCTCCTAATGAAGACGGAGCTATGTAGTTTCTGCCTAAAAAGTGGCATGCTATGCCAAAAATGCGCAGCAAAAGTCAAGGCTGGCGACATAAGTGACTTAGACCTTAGAGTCGCCCGGTTGTTGCTATCTCTTGAGGAAAAGTATCCCTCCCTACAAAACGTGTGTTTCTACAAGGCAGTTGACGTGAATAAGACCTTGGCTGTTCTTGTTGGACGCGGTGATGTGCCGCGAATTCTGGGTTATGGCGGGAAGATTGTTAAGGCCATAAGTGACGAGACAGGCAAGTCTGTTCGCGTTCTAGAGCAAGGCGTTGATGACCGGAGGTTCCTTGAAGACTTGTTTATACCGTTGAACATCTTGACCATAAACACGATTTGGTTGCCTGATGGAACGACCGAAACTAGGGTCATTCTGAGGAGAAAGCGTGGCGGTCAGTTGCCATTTGATTTGAAAGCTATAAAGGAAATAGCACAAAAGGTTCGAAAGATATCGTTGCGCGTCGAGTTTGCTGACTAAAGGAGTGCGATAATAATGAAACTGGATCCGGTTGGTACATGGACCAGAACTCATTATTCTTCAAGCATAACTCCAGAAATGGATGGTCAAGAGGCTACATTATTTGGCTGGGTTCAAGAGATACGAGATTTGGGTGGCATCCGCTTCATGGTTCTGCAGGACAGGGAAGGCACTGTTCAGATTACTGTTCCGAAGAAGAAAGCCAGCGCTGAGGTGCTGGCAAAATCTGAGTCTGTGCAGAAACGTTACAGCGTTGCAGTGAAGGGACTCATAAGGAAGACAACGATGACGGCACGAGGCATCGAAATAATCCCGATTGAGATCAAAGTCTTGGGTGTTGCCTCGAATCAACTTCCTATTGATGTCACGGGTAAGACGCCGGCTAACATTGAAACTAGGTTAGATGCAAGAGCGTTGGATCTCACACAAAAAAAGAATATTGCTGTTTTTAAAATTCAACATTCAGTTTTGGAGGCCGTTCGGGAATTTCTCTTTAGAAAGGGCTTTCTGGAAGTTCATACGCCTCGCATCATAGCTTCTGCCACTGAGGGGGGCGCTTCACTATTCAGAGTTGATTATTTCGGTGAAAAAGCGTATTTAGCCCAGAGTCCCCAATTGTACAAAGAACAACTTACGATGAGTCTTGAAAAGGTTTTCGAGGTAGGACCATTCTTCAGAGCTGAAGTGTCTAACACGCGAAGACACCTGAGCGAGTTTGTTTCTGTGGACATTGAACAGGCATTCGCAGACGCAGAAGATGTGATGAACCTTCTTGAACAAGCCATCAATCATGTTTGCGCATATGTCAGGGAGAAATGCCCAGTTGAACAAGAGATTTTAAAGCATAAGCTGACAGTTCCTGAAGTTCCATTCAAACGGCTCACGTATGACGAAGTCCTAAGAGTACTAAAAGATCAGGGTTTTGCGGTATCGTGGGGCGAGGACATACCAACGGAGGCATTCAGAGTGTTGGGAAGACTATATCAGGGCTTCTATTTCATAGTTGACTGGCCAACACGTTCCAAGGCATTCTATATAAAACCTAAACCAGAAAGACCCGAACTGTGTGAAGGGTTTGATCTGATGTGGCGGTGGATAGAGCTTGTTTCAGGGGGTACACGCATCGCTGAAAAAGACGACTTGGCAAGAAGATTGATGGAACAGGGCTTAAACCCCGATTCGTTCAAGCATCATCTTCAAGCATTTGATTATGGTATGCCGCCTCACGCGGGGTGGGCAATCGGGCTAGAAAGGTTGACGATGGTTCTCACGGGAAGAAAAAATATTCGCGAAGTGACACTGTATCCTCGCGATAGATTGCGGCTAACACCTTAGCAATTCTCAATTAGATTCCCCCAACCAGTCTCCGAGAAAAATTGCCCCTCCTGAGAGAAGGTGAAGAGTTGGCGCTTATTGCTTTTTCCTGAATTATGTCAAAAAAACGCGTTTTTTATTCGAAAATGTACTAAAAGCGTATAAACCTCATCCTTGTTTTGAGCGTCATCGTGTGAGGGAATAAGATAGGCTGTGGAATATTTGGCGTAATGAATTTCGATAATCAACCCATCTTCCCAAGTATTTACTGGGGACTTCGTTCTCAGAACCATCGAGGACACCAATCCCACGGATTCCTGATTTATGATGGAAAGAAGTTTTCTGTTCACAAAAGCCTCGGTCTGGTGCCTACCCTAACGTCGTGCGGAATCCGTGAATGGTTCGGACGGCTTCCTGGTTATTTGGGCGTTGGAAATGTGCGTTATTTAACTTCAGGAAAAAGCGACGAACAATCCATATTGCAGGGAACCCAGCCTGTTACCGCAGAATCCGACGGAATCAAGGTCGCAATTTCCTTCAACGGCAACATTGTTAACATACAGATGCTCAAACAGGAAATTACCAAATGTTGCCCAGATTTTGCATGTGGGTGTGATTCTGATTTAGTGTGTCAGAAACTCTTGCTCGAACTTGTGAAGCAAAGGAACTTGCCGTCTGCCGTCAAAACAGTGATGAAGAGTTTGGATGGGGCATTCTCTGTCACTGGCATATTGGGAACAGGAGACTTCTTTGCCTTCAAAGATCCTCACGGCATCAAACCCCTCTGCGCTGGACATAGTCCAGATGAGAGAACTTTCGCTTTCTCATCGGAAACTGTTAGTTTTGACATAATTGGATTCATGAGAGATTTCGAACTAGAGCCCGGCGAATTGGTAACTGTTTCAGAACAAGGTTTCAAGAGGCAACAGCTTGTTGAGAAACCTTGCAAGGCTTTTTGCGCCTTTGAATATGCCTATTTTGCCCGACCTGATTCGCGATTCAATGGCAAGTATGTGTATGAGATCCGTGAAGACTTCGGGAGAAATCTCGCAAAGGAGTACCCTGAAATTGTCAGAGATGCAGATTTGATCCTTTCCGTGCCTGAAACTGGTGATGATCCTGCGATGGGAGTCCATGAGGCTTCTGGACTGAAATGGGAGCGGGCAAGTCGCAGGCACCGCTATGTGACTGAGCGAGCGTTCATACTTTTGGGCAATGAACGCTTTTCTACGATTGATAGGAAAGTAAACATATTGGGCTCGAGAGTTGAGGGTAAACGTGTCATAGTGACTGAGGACAGCATTGTTCGGGGGGACACGACCAAGATCGTAATTGAAAAGTTGCGGAGGGCTGGTGCCAAGCGAGTCTATATGTTTGTTACATTCCCTCGAATCATTGGACCTTGTTTCTACGGTATTGATATGTCGACTTATGGGCAGTTGATAGGTTCGCGGCATGACCCCGAGGGAGTCGCTAGAATAATTGGAGCGGATGCCGTTTGTTACCAATCAATCGATGGGCTGGTCCATGCTACGGGCGATGGTGATAGTTCGTTGTGCCTGGCATGTGTGACTGGAAGATATCCTACTCCTTTTGCTCAGGAAATTGCAGACAAGATGAAGGTCAAGTTCCTAGATGGTTTCGAGGAGAAAGGAAGGATCTACGAAACCGAAGAGACGGTCTGCCATATGGGCGGCAAAACAAATTAAGCTTAAAAAGCAATTCCATAGTCAAACAGGGTGTAAGTTGTGGAAAGCGTAGGCATACTTGTAGTCGCTTATGGTGCCCGAGAAACCGCCATGATTGATGTTTTCAGCAGAAGTTCAAGATATGAAGTGGAATTGTTTGTTGCAGATAAGCAGGGCAATCCTTTCAACATTGAAAAAGCATCAAAGCATGTTGTTATTCCTGATCTAAATGTTGAGTCAATATGTAAATTCGCTCAAGCAAACAAGGATCAAATTGACTTTGTATTTGTTGGACCTGAAAAACCAATAATCGATGGTGCGCGGAACACAATCGAAAGAGAGACAGGTTTACCAGTAGTTTGTCCCAAACAGGAATTTGCGATAGAAGCAAGCAAAGTGAAGCAACGTCTGCTCTTCAAAGAAATCGTGCCCGAAGCAAATCTCCGCTTCAAAGTCTTCGACCCCAAAATCTACAGAGAAGCGGCTGAAATCAAGGAGGCGGTTCATGAGTGGCTCGATGAGCTTGGCAATGAAGTAGTCGTTAAGCCAGATAAGCCGACTGCTGGAAAAGGTGTCGGGGTATGGGGAGATCACTTCTCAACGAGGGAGCAGCTTTTTGAGCATTTCATGTCGAACTTTCAGTATGGTACAGTATTGATTGAGGAGAAAGTGGAGGGTGAGGAGTCAAGCTTCCAAGCTTTCTGCGATGGCAAACATCTTGTGCCATTACCCGATACGCGTGACCATAAAAGAGCCTTCGATGACGACAATGGACCCAATACTGGTGGGATGGGTAGTTACAAAGATGCTGTTGACCATCTGCCGTTTATGACAAAGAATGACCGAGAGAAAGAGCTTGATATTGCACGTAACATTTTTCGAGAGTGGATAGGGAAAGCGCAAGACCCATCAGCATTCAGAGGCGTCCCTCTTTACTTGGCTTTCATGCACACGGCAGAGGGACCTAAGATACTTGAAAACAACAGTCGTCCTGGCGACCCCGAGATAATCAATATTCTGCCAGTTTTGAAAGATGATTTAGTGGATGTCTGCTTTCGAATGCTTGAAGGCAGCCTTACGCGCGTTGAAGTTGAGGAGTTGGCGACAGTTTTTACGTATAAAGTTCCACCAAACTATGGAGGCTACTCAGACACATTCCCAAATAGGATAAACAAGGCCGAGTTAGCAACTCCTGTAGATCTTTCAGCAGCCTATGCGCTGTCGCGGAAATATGGCGACAGAATTCGTGTTTATCCCGGTGCCATGGAGCTCAGAAACAACAGAAGCTACGCTCTAAAATCGAGAGCGGTGGGTGTTCTTGGCGTGAGCGCAGACATCGAAGCAGCCCGCCAGATTAGCCTTGAAGGCATTGCGGCGATCAATGGTGGTGCACTCTGGAACCGCAAGGACATTGCTTCCAAACAGCACATAGCAAAAAGCGTTGAACATATAAAACAAATGAGGCGTACCAAGTGAAACGGGTTTTCATATCAGATTGTGAGGGCCCCATAAGTAAGAATGACAACGCCTTTGAGTTGACAGCCAATTTTGTTCCGAACGGAGATAGGCTGTTTTCACTGATAAGCAAATACGATGATGTACTGGCGGAGGTTTTCAAAAGACCTGATTATAACGCTGGCGATACGCTTAAGCTTATTCTGCCTTTCTTGAAAGCTTTCGACTTGACTGATAAGTTAATGCGGGATTTTTCGGCTAGAAACCTTGTCCTGATGGCTGGCAGTAAGGAGAGTCTCAAGTATATAAGTGGCAAGACAGATGCGTTCATCATTAGCACAAGCTATGAGCACTACATTCAGGCCCTTTGTGATGAAATGGAGTTCCCTTTTGAGAACACATTCGCCACCAGACTCGTTCTCGACAAGTATGATCTTTCTGAGAAAGAAAAATTGAAGCTTAGGGAAATGGCGAAGGAGATTGCGCAAAGACCGATGATAACAATCCCTGATTCAGCAATATCCATTGAAAGCTTTACCATGCGCGACCAGGAAACGATCTCACTACTTGATGAGATTTTCTGGAAAGATATAACGCCAATGAGAATAGGAAACGTTTTTTCTGAAGTGCAGCCTGTTGGTGGGCTTCAGAAAGCGGAAGCTGTTAAGACCGTAGTAAAAAGCGTAGGCGTAGAGATGTCTGATGTGGTTTATGTCGGTGATAGCATAACCGATGTGGAAGCTTTCAAACTTGTGAGGAGCAACGGAGGATTAACGCTTTCTTTTAATGGGAACAGGTATGCAGTTCAAAGTTCAGAGGTTGTGATTATGAGTGAAAATACCATTGCGACTGCCCTTATCGCTGATCTGTTTAGCAGATTCTCAAAACGAGAAGTTCTGGAGATTGTGAGGAACTGGAACTGTGAAGCTTTAGAGGCAAGCGGTGCTTCAGAATACATCATTGAAAAGTTGTTTGCGATACATCAAACTACTTTGCCCAAGGTTAAAATAGTTACAGTGGAAAATGAAAAGATGCTAGTTCAAGAGAGCAGCGAGTTCAGAACAAGAGTGAGAGGACAGGCTATTGGGAGATTGGGTTGAAATGACGAGAGCTGAAGTGGAAGACACCTATGCCGAAGCGTTTGCTGGGATTCTGGTTCGTCTTATTTTGACTGCAGACGATGCGTCGACGCTGAGACGAGCGTCTGGGGATGCCACTGCCACTCCGTCTGTTGTGATAGGCAGAGTAGAAGGGGGTGTCGAACGATACCTCAGCAGGAAAGAGACGCCGGACAGACGTGTTGGCGCATTGCTGCAATTCTGGGGGCAAATAGACGGCTCGAAGCCATTTTCTGAAAGCTTGAAGAAGTTTGAAACAGAACTTTCATATAGAATCCGACAAGACATACTTGTAAAGCCTTTCACGGCTGTTTTTGACGCCTTGCCTAACCCTGAGGGGAAGTTGGACATGATGAATAGGGTTGGGCACTGCGGCGATGGCTACGAGTGGATGGAACAATGCTCCGGCCATGAAGTGATTGTTGTTCCTCTCATGGTGTCAGATTTCGTTATTGAGCGTTACATCGGCTATGCTCGGGGAGTAATGGGAGCTAATTTCTGGGTTATGTGCAGAACAAAAAGAGCTTTGAGGAAGATGGCGGTTGAAACACTGAAAGCAATTCGCAAAGTCGCTGGCGTGATTACGCCGTTTGATGTTTGCTCTGCTGGTTCCAAACCTGAAACACGTTTCCCATGGATCGGGCCCTCCACGAATCATCTCTATTGCCCATCTCTTAAGCAAAAACTTGGATTAGAGTCGAAGGTTCCCGAGAAAGTGAGGTATATTCCGGAGATTGTGATTAATGCGGTCTCGCTGAACGTTGCCAAGCAAGCGATGAGGGTAGGAATTAGAGCTGCGCTTGACATTGAAGGGGTTGAATTGGTTTCCGCTGGCAACTATGGCGGAAAGCTTGGCGAATACAAGATCTACTTGCGTGAGCTGATGTCATGAGCAGTTTTGATGTTGTCGGTTTCGGCGCACTCAACGTTGACAGACTTTTCAAAGTGAACAAAATTGCTGGTGCTGAAGAGGAAGGTTTCATTGAGACACAAAACGAAGGACCTGGAGGTTCGGCTGCCAATACTATTGTTGGGCTTGCACGTTTGGGATGCAAGGTTGGTTTTATTGGCAAAGTTGGAAACGATGTAGATGGTAGAATGTTGACTGAAAACCTGCGGAAGGAAGGCGTGGACATCAGCGGGATCGCTATAGCGGAGAATGACAGGAGCGGTTCTGTAATGGGTTTTGTAGACAGGCAAGGCGCGCGTGCTTTGTATATTGACCCGGGAAGCAATGACACGATTGGTGCTACAGATATTCGATGTGAGTATGTCTCTAAGACAGAATATTTGCACTTGACTTCTTTCGTGGGCGAAGAGTCTTTTCGAACTCAAAGAAATCTTCTTATGTGTCTTCCAGACAGCGTTAAGGTCAGTTTTGATCCCGGAGCTTTGTATGCAAGCAAGGGTCTCAAGCAGCTAGAGCCGATTGTGAGACGGACCTACGTTTTCATGCCTAACATTTTCGAGCTTAAAATGATAACGGGTGAAGAGGATTACAGGAAAGGAGTGGATTGTCTTCTTGGAAGAGGGGTCACGGTAGTGGCTGTTAAGCTTGGCAGTAGAGGGTGCTATGTTGCCAATGGTTCTGAAAATCACCTTATAGACCCCGTAGAAGTTAGAGTAGTTGACACTACTGGAGCTGGAGATGCTTTCTGTGCTGGTTTCCTCTATGGCTTGCTCAGAAAGAAAAGCCTGCTGGACTGCGGAAAAATGGGAAATTTTGTGGCGTCAAGGTGCATAACGGAAATGGGGGCGAGAACTAGCCTTCCTTTTTTGAAGGACTTACAACTTCAATAAATGTTCCACGACACTTTGAAAGATTAGTCTTCCGTGTCCGTATTGTTGCAGCTGATCTTGTGCTGTCCAGTCTGGTTGTTGCCACCAGAACATTGCACGTTCAGGGTGGGGCATCAGTCCGAATATCGTGCCTTCTTTGTTGCAGATTCCAGCTATGTCATGAAATGATCCATTTGGGTTGGTTGGGAAACGCCCTTCGGCGGTGTCTCCGTTTCTATTGCAGTAACGGAAGACCAAAAGGTCATCATCATATATTCTATCGAGAAGTTTTCGTTCTTTTTCTTTTGGGAAAAGGAAACGCCCTTCTGAATGTGCAACAGGAATTCTAACCACGCTTCCTTTCTTGATCTTGCGTGTGAATATGCATTTTCCGTTGTTTTCTTGTTTGAGATAGACCCAGCGGCAATTGTATCCCTGGGGAATGTTCGTTGCAAGCGAGGCTTCAGGGATAGCGCTTACCCCGTCGAAACCTGGAAGTAACCCATATTCTACGAGAACTTGAAAACCGTTGCAGATCCCCAGAATAAGCCGACCGTCGTCCACATAGGCGCGCAGCTCTTTGCCCAACTTTGCTGAGAGCCACCTTGCCCAAATCACCCCTGCGCGAACGTAGTCTCCGAATGAGAAGCCTCCTGGAAAAACCAAGACGTGGTAATCGTTCAAGTTTCGCTGTTTTATCACTTCGTTTAGATGCATAGTTTCGGCTTGGACCCCGAGATCTTGGAAAGCGCGCTGAGCTTCTAGATCGCAGTTTGTTCCCCCAACACGCAGAACGCACACTCTAATTTCTTGAGGTTTCATAGGCTACTTCCCTCTGCTGAACGTCTCCTGCCAACTGTGACGCAAACTGCAAGATGAGGCATTAATTGCTGTATTACCATCCAAACCGCGAATTGAGAGGCTCTGCTTTTTTGTGACTCTACCTATTTTGGAACACGTTTTTCCTCTCATCAGGTTTTCAAATGATTGCTTTGCGTTATCATGTACTTCGACAAGAAATCTACTGTTAGATTCAGCGAACAAAACAAAGTCATTTCGACTGATTTTGCTGACTGGAATTTTTTTCAAATCTAGCTCAATACCGTGTTTGCCAGCTAGCGCCATTTCTGCTGCCGCAACTGCCAATCCGCCTTCGGATAGATCGTGACAAGCTCTGACGAATCCTGAATCTATCGCTTTAGTAATCGCCTTGAATGTTCCTTTTGCTTCTTCAGCGCGAACTTTTGGAACTGTTTTGCCTATGAACCCTTTGAGTTTGTAGTATTCTGAACCGCCGAGTTCACCATAGGTTTTGCCAACAATGTAAATTGGATTTCCAGGTTCTTTGGTTTCCATCGACACTGTCAGGCGAATATCGGGAATAACGCCGATCGCTGTGATGAGCAGTGTTGGAGTTACGGGACCGAGGGGTGACTCATTATAGAGGCTGTCTTTCCCAGAGATAAACGGAGTTTGGAATGCTGTTGCGAAATCGTAACATGCTTCGCAGGCGCGCAAGAGTGAACCAAGTCTTTCTTGTTTTTCAGGGTTCCCCCAAGTGAAGTTGTCCAGCAGGGCTATTCTTCGTCCCCCGACTGCGGCGTTGTTCCTTATGGCTTCGTCTATAGCGGATGCAGCCATCCAGTAGGTGTCGATTTTGCCGAAGTTGGGGTTCATCCCGCTTGAGATAACCAGACCTTTCTTGGAGTTTTCGAGGGGTTTGAGTACGGCGGCGTCGTTTGGCCCTGCATATTCGCCTTGCAGAGGTTTCAACACAGTGTTAGCTTTAACCTCGTGGTCGTAGGTTCGCACTACGCTTTCTTTACTTGCTATGTTTGGTGAACGCAAGAGTTGTAGCAGAGTATTGGTCAGGTTTGCGGGTTGCTGGAATGATGGTTCCTCAAAAGGAGGTTGCTCCAGTACCGCAGTTCTAACTATCTCTGGCGGCTGAAATAGAAAATCCATTTCTATGGTCGCAACGTTTTCACCTTCAAACTTTAGTCTCAAGTGGGTTTCGTCGGTGAGGGCACCAATAATATTGGTCCCGACGTCTTCTTTTTCGAAGACCTTCAGGATTTGGCTAGCGTTTTCTGGCGGTATGGTTAGCAGCATTCTTTCTTGGGATTCTGAAATGAAGATTTCCCATGGAGCTAAGTCAGAGTTTTTTAGTGGCACTTTCCCGAGTTCCACTGTGGCTCCGCAACTGAAGCGTCTCGCTGTTTCACCTATCGCGGATGATAACCCGCCGCCTCCCAAGTCGGTTATAGCTGATGCAAGTTCTTTGTTGCGGATTTCCAAGATGGCGCGTTTCAGTTTTTCCTCTTCTATGGGATCAGCAATTTGCACTGCTGGTCTGGAAACCTCTTCTGATTTCTCTGTAAGTTCTGCAGAAGCGAACGTTACACCGTGTATGCCATCGCGTCCTGTTTTCCCGCCTGCCAAGAGGAGCAGATGACCCGGTTTGGCGTTTTTCTTGAATTTGCTCAGCGGAAGCAAACCAATGCATCCGCAATACACGGTTACGTTTCCTGTGTAACTTTCGTCGAAGTAGATTGCGCCGTTGACTGTAGGGATCCCCATGTTGTTTCCATAGGCGCCAATTCCTGCCGTGACTCCCATGTACACGTATTTTGGGTGTTTCATTCCAGCGGGCAATTTACTATAATCAAAATTGAGTGGCCCGAAACCGAGGACGTCGGTGCATGCGATTGGGTCTGCCCAGACGCCGAGGATGTCGCGAATCACTCCCCCTACGCCTGTAGCAGCTCCACCGAAAGGCTCGACTGCCGAGGGGTGGTTGTGTGTTTCGACCTTAACAGCTATGCCGTAGCCTTTTTCGAAGAGGACAATTCCGGCGTTGTCTTCGAAGACCGAGTAGCACCAGCGCGGGTGGATTTCCTTTGTGGCTTTGGCGATGTAGGTTTTAAAGAGACTCTCGATTTCGCGATTCCCAATGCGTATTCTACCTTTGAATGTTTTGTGGTAGCAGTGTTCAGACCATGTCTGGGCAATCGTCTGAAGCTCAACATCGGTTGGGTTTCTGCGCTTTTCCCTGAAGTAGGCTTGAATGGTCTTCATTTCTTGGAGACTTAATGCGAGCCCCATTTCGCTGCTTATCTCAACTAGCTGTTTGTCAGAAGCGTTTAGCAGGTTTATTTCTAGGAGATTGAGACTTGTTTTTATGCGACTGTAGAGGCTACCTGTCATCGTTGCTCCTCTACGGCAATCGTGTAGTTGTCTTTTGTCGGGTTGGTAAAGAGTTTCTTGCACATCTCTTCAGCCAAAGCTCGTGCGGCATCGGAGCACCTTGCTTCCACAACAACGTTGTAGACTTTGCTGACGTTCACGGAGTCAACTCTGTAATTGAGTTCGCTGAGTAGTCGTGCGGTAGTCTCACCTTCAGGGTCGCTGTGACCTAGCTTGAGGCTGACTTCGATTCTGGCGCGATATTTCATGCGAGTAATTGCTGGCTGTTTAGATTTAAACGCTTTCGTTATTGATTTTATTGGTGATTAGGCTAGCACAATCTTCTTGCTCTTGTAGTTAATCTCGATTTTTCCAGTATTGGTGATCTTTCCAATTATCTCTGGCTTGCAGCCGGTTTTTTCCAAGGTTGCTATCGCTTTTTCAGCGTCTGCTACGCCCACGATTATCGCAAAGCCCCACCCCATGTTGAAGGTCCGGAACATTTCTTCGTTTGTAATATTCAGGTTCATCTGTTGCGCAGTCTCTTGGATCACGCTGAAAATGGGTTGAGGGTCAAAATTGGTGAACTTGAAACCAATGCCGGGAGAGAAGCTGGACAGGTTGTTGAATTTCAGGTAGGCGTCTCCGGTTATGTGGACCGCGGCTTTGATGCAAACTTGTTCAGCTGTTCGAAGTAGTGGTCTTACGTAGATTTTCGTGGGCGTGAGCACTTCATGCACGAGTTGTTTATCTAGCCCTTTGATGTTGGTTTGAGGTTCATATCTGCCGCCCCATGTTTTGAAGAGAATCTTTCGAGCCAAGGTTATGCCGTTGCTGTGTAAGCCTGAACTTCGCATGCCGATTATGGGGTCACCTGGTTTGATGTTTTTTCCAGTGATGATTTTTTCCTTTGCCACTTGGCCTATGGAGGCGATTATCATGTCGAAGCCTGCGCCTTCCCTGGTTCCTCGTAGTATCTCGGCTACGTCGCCAATTTCTCCGCTGACAACCGGGCATTCCGCCTCGTCAGCTGCTTCTGCTATGCCCTTCAACCATGCTTTGACCAGTTCAGGACTGCTGGTTTGGGTGTGAATGTTGTCTGCTATTGCGAGTGGTGTTGCTCCTGAGCGTATTACGTCGTTGACCGCCATGGCTACAGCGTCGATGCCGATTGTGTCGTGTTTTCCTGCGAGTTGAGCAAGCAAGACCTTCGTTCCTACGCCTTCGATGACAAAATCGATATATGTATTGGCGGTTTGTGGGAAGATGTTGCCGTAAGGTAGACGAATTATTGGACCGATGCGACTGTGTTTGTAGGTTTCCTTTAGAAGCTGCAATGCGCTCTTTGCTTCATGACGCTGTTCACGGTTTACGCCGGCATCGCTGTACGTATAGTTCTTAGGCATAGACACCAGTCTCCAGTTCTTGCTTGTTGTTGTGGTTTCTTTGTTGATAACGATTTTGCCTCAAAATAGATGACTCGAAAACGCTGGTGAATCAGGTGCTAGCTGTAACATCAACAATGGAGAGAGATGTACTCGCATGGCATTGCTTTTTTTCTGGTTGGTTTCTCAAAGGCAATCATTCGAGGGAATTATTTCCATTGACCATACCTCCAGCGTAATAGACTGGTGATGGAAAACCATTGAACACTTAAATCTCTCCAATTCAAGTCTTAAATCAAGCGGTCGTAGTCTAGTTTGGTTAGGACATCAGCCTCCCACAATGGACCTGACCAGTTTTAAAGAATATTTGATTGCAAAGTTTTCTAATCAGTATGCAAGGCTGCAATACAGCTATGTTTTGAAGTATAGCAGCTTAATGGATAACCCAAGCGAACTCAACAACCTGCCAGTAAGCACTAGATCAAATGTATTGAAGGCACTAATCAACCTCAGCAAATACCAAGGGCAATATGAAAACTTCAAATGCAAACTAAAAAACTATGGCATCAAATGGCAATCAGCAGACAACAGCTTCAACTCATTCCTAGCCATAATCAACAACAACCACTCAACACTAGGCAAATGGTACAAGGATGCAATGCCAATCCTGCCAGACAATGAACAACTGTATCTCAAATTTACTCTGCTAAGTGGATTGCGAAAGAATGAAGCCATACAGAGTTTCAACCAAATAATCAGCCTCTCCAATCGTGGCAAGCTATCAGAATACTTCAATGAAGAGCTAGGAATACTAGAGCATTTCAAGTATGGAGAGATGTTTCTGCGCAATTCAAAGAATGCCTACATCACAATAATAGACAAAGAGCTAGTTCACAAAATATCCAACAGCCAAGCAGTCCACTACACAACATTGCGCAAACACATAGAGAAGAATAAACAGAGGTTGCGCATCAAAGAATTAAGAAGTTATTATGCTACTTACCTGCGAAAGAATGGAATCTTGGCTGAACTAGTGGACCTATTGCAAGGCAGAATTCCCAAATCAGTGTTTGCTAGGCATTACCTCAAAATAGATGACTTGAAAACTTTAGTGA
>CAZQCX010000031.1:0-19525 GCA_964591705.1 uncultured Candidatus Bathyarchaeia archaeon
TTGGTTTTCTCATCAAAACCTTCGCCAAGACGGAAAGTTTTGCACCACGCGCAAACTCAATGACATCTTCCGGCTTAAGCGCATCAACAAGGTCATTCAAATCCGCGTCAGACAGCTTCTCCAGCGTCTCCCTTAGCTTCTCCACTCTTTTCAGGTGGTCACCTCTTTCCTTCCACCAAACATCATTAAACTTCGACAACGCGCTCTTTGAAACATCATTCTTCTTTAGGCACTCAGCTATGACATCAGCCGCAATTTGACCAGACAGAACTGCCTCTTTGATGCCTCCGCCATGAATAGGGTTAACGTGATTCGCTGCTTCCCCACAAAGCACGAAACCATTAGCAACCATGTCTTTCACCATTCCGCCTACAGGAACACAACCAGCGTTAACTTCCAAAATCGAGCCTTTACTTATTTCCGGATGCAACTTCAGAAACGCGTCCAAATAAGCTCCTGGCTTCTTGCCCTGTGGGATAATTCCAAGCCCCACGTTTGCCTTATGCTCACCTTTCGGAAACACCCACACGTATCCTCTAGGCGCCAATACGCTTGACAAGTAAATGTGAATGAGATCAGAGACCACATCAACATTTGACATTTCATACTGTAGACACGAATCCACCAAATTCACTTTCGAGAATACGCCCAAAGCACCGACATACCAAATAGCGTCATACTGAATGTTCATGTTATGGGTCCCAAGGTTCATTTCTGCGGTGTAGGCGTTGCAAGAAACGCCAGTATAGATCGCCTTTCCAATCTTTAACTCTCTGATAAGGTAGTATGCTGAGCCTCCGTGGATTTGCATTGTCTGTGGATTAGGAGGCGAGATTCGGGTATGCCCGGGATTATAGAAGAATTCGGGGATGGGAGGAGCAGGGTATGGATTTGGTTCCGGTGCTAGACGACTTGTTAGATAGGAATAGCTGATGAGCACAGATTTGGAGGAAGCCTCAACCTTGTTCCCTCTAGTCGGTTCAGCCATAACTGGCAAAGTTAGAGCTGCTGATATCAATAAACTGAGCACCAAAATTACTGCGTTCAGTTTCTTCACTTTTTTTACCCCCTTTCCCTTTTCTAGTCTCTGAACGTCTATTCCTCTCTGAAAAAGACTATATAGTCTCTAGTCAGTCCGACATCGGACGGACCAAATTGGGGTTGCACAACAAAGTCGTGGAAGCCGCACTAGTAGTTCTAAGTTCTTTCGTCTTTTTTTGATGCTAGTGCGCTTTGCTTAGAGATGCTCAATCAGAGAATCCATTCTTTTCTCTCGTTTCTAACGATGTTTTGCGGGCAACAGAGCCTCTTCACTAATCAAAGAAGATAATGTTTGCCTTCTGCCGCGGTTTAGTCTGGGAACCTCAAGAACACGCTTGAGAAGACCGCTTAACCCTTTCGCCAGACTCTCACCCTCGTACTCGCAAAGATGAATCCGGCTGTCCATTTTCGATGGCATCATAAAATCAGTCACACACCGAAATCCTTCTTTCGCAATTTCTGACAACGTTCATTCAAATAGTCATCCGCTAGATAACGGCAAAGCTCTTGAATATCACAGACCAAACTTGGCTTGTTTCGCTGCCAATTCAAGATTCCGACTGCCGTATTGTTCGTTTTCCCTGAAGGAAACCTTCAACCGCGAATACTATTGCTGCCGCCCCCGTGATCAACGCCATTAGAACAAAGAACACCACAAACCTGAAGTCTTCGACCGCGTAATGCACCGCTAAAACCAAAAACTCAACTGCCAAAATGCCCAGAAAAACGAGAGAGTAGGCAAGCATTTTGGGCAAAAGGCGTCTTCCAATCCAGACAAAGCCCCTTATGCGAGCTTTTGCTACAGCGACATATTCACCGTAGTTGTTCCTTTGTAGCAACTTCAGCTCTTCAAGTTTCTCTAAATGTCGGTAGGCAACGCTTGGACTGCTAAGGCGTATCCCTTTCATAACATCTCTGGGTCCGACAGGGCTCTTCTTCTTGACAACATACAAGTAAACGCTCAGAGTGATTCCCTCAATCTCCCTGTCAAACGAATTAGACAATGTTCCCACCGGAGCGACAACTATTCTGACCAGTTAAGCGTATTAGCTTTGCTCAAACTGACCCGAAAAAATCTTGCGCCCTGTTTCCAGATATACGTTCAAATCAGAGTCAGAGAACAAGACAAAGACAACTTGATCAAGACCTCCCACTCTCTGCAGAAAATCCTTCACGGCATTCAGCGCCACACTACTTGCTTCACTTATGGGATAGCCGTAGGCTCCTGTGATTATCGATGGAAAGGCAGCAGACTTAAGCTTCGCAGAAACTGCCAGCTTGAGCGAGCTAGCATAAGCCTCAGCCAACAACCCAGCTTCTCCGTTGCTTCCGCCGGACCACACAGGCCCAACAGTATGGATGACGCGTTTTGCTTTGAGATCGCCACCAGATGTCAGGGCAGCTTTGCCTGTCGGAAGCCCTTTTGGCCAGTCTCTTGCTCGCAGTTGCTTGCATTCTTCGAGGATTCTGGGTCCACCATTGCGGTGAATAGCACCGTCGACACCTCCGCCACCCATGAGCGAAGAATCGGCAGCGTTCACTATTGCATCAACAGGCATGTCGGTGATGTCACCCTTAACCAATATGACGGTCGCTTCACCGACTTGGAATTTATTCAACTTCCTTCCTCCTCATTAAAGAATGCTGACGGCAAGATTTAGGGCAGAAACAAGGAATAGCAAACCAAAAACAAGCAATACTGCAACACAGAAAAGCGTGATGCCTTGATGCACCTTCGGTGTCCAGAAACGTACTGACTTGAAAATCAGGACCGCAACAAACGTATACCAAACAAAGTCACAAAGCCAATGGACGCCAGCGAATACTGAAAAACCAAGAAAACCAAAAATTTTCGCGTCCATGATCAGCGCTGTTCCTATAGTAATCCACCAAAGAATAAAACCAGCATTGGCTGCAGTCGTCCAAATGCCTGCTATTATAGAATCCTGTTTCGAACCCTCGAGTCCTGTGTCCTCTCTTTTTCGATTCCTGAAGGTCTGCACCCCCATAAACAGCATGAAAAGACCACCCGCCAAACCGACGCTGATCTCAACCTCCATAGGAATAATTGCAAGTTGGTTCAACCCGAAATAGATTAGAAACATCAGAGGAAACTCTACAATTCCATGTCCAAAAGCGATTAGTGCTCCCGCCCACGGATGCTTCGCAGCTTTCTTCAACGTAACGGCAAAAAGCGGACCAGGCAACAGAACACCCGAGAGCGAAATGAAAACAACCGACGTCAAAAACCCGTAGAAATCTAAGGTAAGCACCATGTTTCTCAATCACTCACTGAATTCCAAGTTCTAGGCTTAGAACATGCGGCTCCAGATTCCACATTTCTGTCTGATATATTGCTGAGTACAAGAGGTGTTAGTGTTTTTTCGAGTAAACATTCACGTTCAAGACGATAGTCTGTATACAAAAGCATCAACAAAACACACAAGATAAGTACTAAACGCCCCCACTCTTTGACATGATCCTTTGCTGGATCTCAACTATCTCTGAACTATCCTTGGCAACAGTGTAAGCTTCAAGCAGCTCACTGTTCAGCTCTAAAAAAGTATGCCCCCAAGTGAAAACCCCAAGAATTCTAGTCGCTTCTTGCCTAAGCCCGGCAATGTACAAGGCTGCGGCTACAGCCTCAGCAGTGGTGAGTTTTGTTGCCTTCCCAAAATTCACTGGATTGCCTGCGATGAGGACAGGAAGGCAGCGCGACGTTCCCCGCACGTGCTTTGAAAGAACCTTCCGTGCATGCTCCCAGCTACAGTCAAGAGCCACAATCCCAAAATCTACGAGCCTCTGCTTGTCTGCTGGGGAGAATGCAATCTCCGAAAAAGGGTTAAGAGCTAAGGCGCGCTTCGGGAGAAACCTAGTCTTATTCACAGTCCTCGCAAAACCTAGGCGCTCCAGCTTTAGGCCTGTACAACGTTTTGGATCGCATTGGTCAGCATGGTAGATGACGATTCTAGGCAAGGTTACCACAGAATTTGCGCACCTTCAAGTGACTCATAGGATCCTCCAGAACACAAGGAATGTACTCAAGAAGGTCACTCGCTACCATGTGATGCCCCAGTTTGTCAGCCACAAAGTCGCCAGTCGCTCCGTTGACGAAAGCCCCTGCGACTGCAGCTTCAAACGCGTCGGTTTCTTGCGCTAGCAAGGCTCCAACAATCCCTGACAGAACGTCGCCGGTGCCTCCAACTGTCATGCCAGGATTACCTGTGAAATTAAGTTTGAACTTCTCACCGCTGCAGACAATGTCCGTTTGCCCCTTCAGCAATATTACGGCATTTAGTTCTGCGGCTGTCGCTTGAACATCGCTGACCCTTTTCGCTTGGTCTTCAGGCAGTTTTGACTTAGTTAGAACGGTGTATTCTCCTGCGTGTGGAGTTAGCACAAGAGGAACCTTGGCAGGGCGTTTGAATTCGGCGAAAGCCTTCAACCCGTCAGCATCAATTAGCAGCGGTTTCTTGGTTTTCTCAACAGCAGCCATGAACAGTTTGACAAACTCCTTTGTCTCCGAGTCCAAACCCAGACCTGGCCCCACAACGACAGCATCGGTTGCCTCGACGTATGGTTCCAACTCCTCAACATTTCGCGGCTTCAGGTGATTGCCCTCCAACTTAATCGTGATCAAATCAGGAGAAATGCTTGATATGGCTTGCGAGGTTTTGGCTGGTGCTGCCGTATAGACTATATCTGCGCCAGTACGAAGAGCAGCTAATGACACAAGCGAAGGCGCGCCAGAGTAGACTTCGCTTCCCCCCACAACCAAGAGACGCCCGAAATCTCCTTTATGAGCAGAAAGGGCACGTCTGCGGGTCACCAGAATCACGTCGCCAGGACCAGCGAAATTCTCAAGCTGCCTCGGCAATCCTATATCCTTTACGATCAACTCTCCAACGTATTTCTTTGCGGCAGCGAGACCAACTTTTGGAGCATGAAACGTTACTGTTGTGTCAGCTTTGAAGACAGTCCCCAATATTTCGCCTGTGTCAGAGTCTATCCCTGTCGGCGCATCAACCGCAATCTTGTACCCGCTGAGACTGTTCATATAGTCTACAGACTGAGAAACTGGTGCTTTCAGCCTGCCTTTTGTTCCTGTTCCGAGAAGTGCATCGACAATGATGTCCGCTTCCAAGCGAGGGATAGTCGAAGAATCCCTAACTTCGCAAATGGTGATGTTGCCGCTCAGAAACTGAAGAGACTCCCAATTCCTAAGCGCAGCTTCATGAGAGATGTCTTTCCCTTTTCCAGCAAGCACAACGATAACTTCAAAACCCAGAGAAGACAGATGTCTCGCGGCGACGAAACCATCCCCTCCGTTTCCTCCGAGACCACAGAAAATCGCAACCCTTTTTCCCTTAGGAAAGTGCGAAGCCACCTCCGTCGCTATGCTTCTTCCAGCATTCTCCATAAGTTGGAGGAGAGAGATACCGTAGTATTCAGCATTGGTCTCGAGGGTTCGCATCTGTCCACTCGTAAGCGCGGGTCTGCTTCGTTTTTGTTGCGACATCATCGGAATCCCACTAAGCTATTGTATATCAACGAAAGATAAGCGTATCCACAAATCCGTGCGGTGCTCCTTCTCGTTGCCTCCTGTATACAAAAGCATCGCCCAAACACAGAAAATTGGGCTTAGTAAATTGATAGGAAACAATAACTGGCGCAGCATGCGCTATTGCTTGACTACGTGTTTTTGTGTCGTTGGTTCTTCGCTTTATACTCCCTGGAGATGATCATTGTGGAGGTAACAAGCACATTTGGCACTGTGCGGATCTTCTCTGACACAAACTCCTCTAGCTTGTCGAGATCTGTCGTAACCATTTTTGCTACAACATCGTACTCGCCGAAGATGATATCGGCTTGCAGTACTTCTTCGAACTCGATCAGTTTCTGAGCTACTTCCCTTTCAGTTCCTGAATTCACCTTGAACAATACATACGCCAAAACAGGCATGCAATCACCATGCAGACTAATCGTTGGACAACTTATTTACCTTTTCATCTCCAGTACCCAGAAAGGGCTTCACCCTGTACTGTCCATAAATGCTGCCGGAAGATTGCTGAAATCTCATGGAAACCTACTGTATTGTAAGGAAGTGTTTTTGTAAGAGGAGGCTCGCCCTAAAGACCAACGTCGTACTAATCATTGTTGACATTCAAAACGACCTCCTTACAAGTGGGCTTTTCCATCCCAAAAGGAGACCAAATAATCCCGATAGTCAACGACTACATAGACATCTAAAAAGGCACCCCACATTTATGCTGCACGCGGCTTGCATCCACCCGACCAACCTCATTCAAAGAAACTGACGGTCTATAGTTCGCTCAATTATCATCAAGACGGCGACGTCGCTAGGTTTTGCCCTGATCTTGAGTCACCAGCAACTGTATCGTTTGAAAGGAGACTGAGGAAGGATAGAAGAACTATCCGAATTTCAATGTGGAGACCTGTCATCGGTTGGAAAAGAACCAATCTCACTCGTTATCACAGGTGGATTGGCACCTGATTACTATGCAAAAGCACAGTGCTAGACACCATTGAGCAGGAATGTAAGACATACTTACTCACTGATGAGGGATCGAAAGGATAAATCTACAACAAATGACGCGGAAAGAGCCTTGGCGATACTGATTTCGAATGGTGCTAAATCGGTAACGCTAGAAGACTTCCTAAACCTCTCAACATTTCGCCTGAAAATACTAAGGTCGAGGGAATTGAGGACAACCCCCTCAAAAAACCGGACAAATGAAAGAAGGCACGCCTACGATCTCTGGGACCTAACAGAATCGCAAAGCGGTACTTTAGACATAGCAGACTACGAAAACCCACGAACCTTATATATACATGAAAGTTCAGCTAGGGAGCAATTCTTCTGTTATCATTTGGCACCAAATTGCGCCAAGAAACGCGGTCCATTTGTCGTCTTCTTTGCAACAAAAAGCAGTCCGTTCTTTTTTCAATGCCGAGGGAACAAGACAGGCGATGCGAACCTATTCTCGTTCGATGAAATTCTCTCGAAACTACGTCGAACCGCAGCATTTTACATCAAAAAGCGAAAAGGACGCATGTTGAACTTATGGAATAGCGGATTTAATTTAAATACATGTTAACCTTCGGAGGGAAACAAGTCCTACCAAATCGAACCCCTCAGCAAACAAAACTGCTGACCCCAGCCGACTATTCTCCCAATATTTGAACTATAACGGTCCTTCTCCGAGAGTAGACGTCGGCTTCGACAAAAAAGAGCGATTGCCACGTTCCCAATTCTAGTCGCCCTTTAACTAGTGGGATAGTTTTGTCGGGAGGAAACAAAACTGAACGCAAATGCGAATGGGAGTTTGAAGGGTGGTTGTAAATGCGCCCCCTCGGGGTAATTTCCTGCAGCAGATTCTTGAGATCTTGAAGTAGCGCCGGATCGTTCTCGGTCAGAATCAATATCCCTGTGGCGTGAGGCGCGAACACGTGGACGAAGCCATTGGAAACCCCTGACGCTGCGACTTCCTCTCTAACCTTTTCCGTCAGGTCTATAAACTCTATCTCGCCTCTTGTTGTGAAGTGTAGAGTTTTGTTAACAAGCCTAAACATTGGAACACCTACAATCCAGAATAAACATTTTCGGGCTAAGAATAATATTTTTTCATTGCCGCAACAACCTGGCGACCTGTTCTTCTTGAGCGATGCTTTTTTAGATATTAAACCCGCGATTGTTTCTCAAGTTTAACTGGGTAGCATTCAAACAGCATACGAAAATCTTTGCCGAGGAAAAGCTATGATCTTATAGTTCATTCTGACATTTTGAAGTGTGTTTCGTTGATGCTATTGTATACCGAAAGGAAAAGAACTCCGTTGGTGGTTGTTCGCTCCATTACCCTTCTCCAGTAATCCACAGGTCACTAGTGCCACATTCCTGTTATTTCGCATTGTGGGTATGAAAGAAGAAAATCGTGTAGTAGCTTCAATGAAAATGGAACAACGGCAAGCGATAATTCCGCATTTAGAAATGACTTTTGCCCGCAGATTAACCCCGGTGTTTTCTAATTGCCAGTTTTAGGAAGTGCTGTTCTAACAGACATTCCTTTAGGTAGTCGTCAAGTGTCCGCGCTGGGACAACTTCAATTTTGTAGTCTCTAACATCCACTGAATGATCATAGTTCTTCTGCGGAATGACCACCTTCTTGAAACCCCACGCTTCAGCTGCCTTTATCTTGTCATGCACTCCCCCAACCGCGGTGATCTGTATTGAGTCGCTTACACTCAGGTTAATTTCACCCGTTACAGCAACATCCTGTCTAATGGGCTTCCCCTCTATCAACGAGCACAGAAGAATCGCCATTGTTACTCCTGCTGAAGGACCGTCCACACCATAGGATTGAGCAAAATCTATGTGTGTGAAGTAGTCTTGCGATATGTCCACGCCATATTTCTGCAAAATGACACTCCGCACTTTGGAGATGCTGTCTGAAATAAAACTCTGCCCTTTGGCAACGCCGGTCACTTCATAATACCCCTTCAATGGCTGGTCACGGGGGAGCACAGTTTTCTTAACCAACTGTGCTTTAACTCCAAGAACATTACCAGTCATCTCTCCGCTATAGGGATCATGAACAACTGCCAAGCCATATATCTGCCCCAATTTCACTCCTTCAGGCTTAATCTCAAGGAGTTTCCCTCTTTCACTTATCTCATGCTCAAGCAGCTGTTTTTGTATGGTCTTGCAATGCTGATTAATGGCTTCTACAACATGTCGCCGATCGACTATCTGCGAATTGTCGAATATCGCAAGAGTCGCCGCTGTTTTGACAATAGAAATCAAAGGTCTAAATCTCGTGGTTAATGTGTCACGCTTATTACTTCTTCTCCTTCCCTCTTCCACTATTTCTATGCAGGCATCTCTGCTGAAAGGTATCAAGTTAAACCGTCTCGCTTCCTGAGCAATAAACTGCACGTATTTTCGCCGATTTTCAACTGTATTTGGCATATCATTATTCATTCGAACAACTCTGCCATAGCCGTAAATCCGATCCATGAGTGCAGGATGGATCTGGTTAATGCTGTCAAAGTTGCCGGCACCAACAAGAAAAGTAATTGCTGGAACAGGCTCAGTTGAAACAGTCATTGCAGCAGAGGAACCTCCGTGCCATCTCCCCCTGAGAGTGATCGGAAGTTGCCCGTCCTCAAGCACAGTCAAAAGGGTGACTGCATCCTCAGGATCAAGGTTTTTCACTTCATCGATATATAGTATTCCCAGCGACGCGTTGTGAACATCACCAGCCGAGACTCTTTGATGTTCAGGCGTACCCAATCCCCCAGTCTGGTATGGATCCCAAGCAATAGAGCCGAAAAGCTGAGCGTTTACGTGACCAGTTGCATCTATGAATGGCGCGCGACCAGAAGTGTTGTCCACGATGAGCTTGGGTACTTCTGTCTGCTGAGAGTTGCCGGCGCCACGGAGGTTGCCAAGCCCCCCCATCCTTGAGAACCACCAGATAAATATTCCAAAGAAGACTAAACTTCCAGCTGGGATGAAAGTCATCGGAACTAAACTCATAAACTTCGCAATGAAATAGTCGGTGAAATTATAGTTGTAGAACGACTGCAGAGTTTCCCCGAGATATGGCGGATTCGCGTTCCATGACAGCCATGCTTGACCGAGAAAGAAGAACCCTAATCCTAAAAGGAAGAGCCCCAAGCCAAGCATGAGTGCTTGTATCGCTTTTAATCCGATTTTTGTGGTGAACTTGCGCTTAAGCTCTTTCAGTTGCTCTGTATGCAAGACCTTTTTTCCCTCGCCTGCCTTTTGAATCGAGATACAAGGCTGGCTGGGCAGCACCGAGTTTTTCCAACATAGGACATCGAAAAGCTTGATGCCGTTCTCCTTGTAAACTTGGGTAAGTTTCTCCGCCAGTGCCCTTCCAAGAAGCGATTTTCCTGTTCCCGGGTCGCCAAGAAGAAGAAGGTAAGGACCAGGACTAATCATGGTTTTTGCGGTGGTTTTCGTCTCCAAAGGGTTGCTCCAGCGAGCATACCACTTTGTTTCCTCTAAATGCCTGAGCTTATGAACCCACTCATTAAGGCAGAGAAAGCACTCATCAAGTGCCTGTTCCTGGCCTATAACCCAGTTGATGGTGTTATCGTCTACGGGAAAGTTTTCTGTTGTCTTGAACCCATCCCAATTCCATCGTACTTTGATGTTTTGGCCGTCAACCTTCCTAGTTAAGGTTTCAGATCCTTCCCCAAAATAACCAAAAGACAATTCTCTCTCCGCCGTCAATAGCCATCGTGTAGAAACAATTAAAGCAGTTATTTCTGAAACAACAATATTCCTGAAGTGGGACATAGTTAAAATCTTTCGTTTAACCGCATAGCTTTAAAATCAAAATAAGCGTTTTTTCGAGAGTATTTTGTTGAACACTCCTTTGGAGTAGCGCGTCTGGAATCGAAAAAATAGCTGTCCGGAAATCCACGGGTTTTTCGCTAATGAAGAAAAAATCAAAAAGCCCTGCCAAGGCTTGATTTGTGAAAAAAACCCTATTTCTAGGGTTTTCTTGCACTCTTGAGGACTTCCACATGGGAAACTCTAGCGCCTCATATAAGTACTTACGAAAATCTTCATGCGAGTTTTTATGCATCTAAATTCGATTTTGCTTCGAGATCTGTGTGGGTTGCGAGTGAACTTTGCCCATCCGGGCGAGCAGTTTGACCCGCTGGCTGTTTCTTCCATCATGCAGATTGCAGTATGCCTAAGGCATTTAAAAAGAGATTGTGTCACACCGTGCTGGTGCCCTTCTTCTCCTTTAGTTTTGTGTAAGCGTCGAGGCTGCTATTCGGGATTGCGTTTTAACCTTTCAGGGTTTTTTTCATATGTGAAGGTGGTTGTCTCTGACTCTTTCTTCTTCTTTTCTGCCTGGAAGAAGAGGTTTTTTCTGGCGTATTTCTAATGTAGGAGGCTTATGGCGTCCTCTGGGAGGAGCTACACATGCAATCCTGTGACTTTTCATATGTTAAGGTTTTCGTTTTGAGTTGCACTAGTTATATCGGTATTACTCAAACTCTTGGCACACATTAATGAGCTCACCATCCGCACCGCGCTTGGATTTGTAGACAGAAGCATCAACAACATCATAACGTCTTATTCCATTCCGTGCGATAATCTTTTATCTATCAAAGAAAGAGAAACGAAGTGTGGAAATGGAGGAGTTTCGCAATTAGGCAGGTCGACAAAATCGCCCTTAGACGGTGGCGCAAGAGGGGATTCTATAGCGAGAATGTGCTAGTGAAACTCTTGCAGAAATACGGTTGCAAGGCTGTTCGAATCCCCGTCAGCAACCCGAGCTTAAGCCCCCTACCAGACATCATTGCGCGGAGAAATACTGACATATATGCTTTTGAGGTTAAGAACGCCAGTTACTATGCATACTTCCCGAAGCAGCAAATTGACAAGTTGTTCAGGTTCCTTAATGAGCTCATACCTCTTGAAAGGGAGCACAAACATGCAGTTGTTGCCGCACATTTGGGTAAAAAATGGATTTTCAAAGAGATTGATTGGACCGACTGGGAAAAGGACAAGCTGCCCGAGAAAGTTAGGCTTCTCAAGCGCGATAGAGGAAACCTCAACTTTAGGGAAGCGAAGATAGCCGGCTAGAGCTTAACCTCAACACATATTACTTCACTTTGCATGCTATAATGTTCGGGTTTTTGGACGTGACTTCGCTCATCCCTGCTGTAGCCATTACCGATCTGAACAAATCATATGACTTGGTCGATGGCAAAGTCGAGGTTCTGAAAAATGTGGTCATGAAGGTTTCTTCAGGCGAATTTGTCTGCATCTGTGGGCGCTCAGGGTCTGGAAAAACAACACTTCTCAATCTAATAAGTGGGCTTGATACCCCAGATAGCGGGAATTTAGCCATTTTAGGCGAGGAACTAACGGGTAGAGACGAAAATTTCTTGTCAGACTTTCGATGCAACAAAGTCGGTTTTGTTTTTCAGTCCTTCAACTTGTTGCCAACTCTGACCGTTGCGGAAAATATCGCGTTTCCGATGGAGTGGAGGAGAGTAACCACTAAACACATAGAAGAAAAGGTAATCAAACTGCTCGAAACCGTAGATATGCTTCACAGAGTAAACCATTTCCCATCTCAGCTGAGTGGAGGTGAACAACAAAGAGTAGCTTTCGCTAGGGCGCTTGCCAATGATCCACCTTTGCTTCTGGCAGATGAGCCCACAGGGAATCTAGACGAAAACAACTGTGAAAGGATATTTAACGTGCTAAAACTGCTCAAATCAAATGGAAAGACCATCGTTGCTTCAACCCATGATGCCCAAATCAAAGAACTCGCCGATCGAATATTCTACTTGCAAAATGGACAGCTGAGGCCCAATAATGTATGAAACTTTCTTTCCGATAAACGATCTATTGAGAAGGAAGTTTCAGACAGTATCTGTCGTTCTAATAGAGTCGATGAGTGTCGCCTCAACACTGGCTCTCTTGCTTTTCTGTGAAAGAATTGGCGTTGGCTTTCTACCCAAGGGGAAGCTTCTGACAGGAGGGCTTTTTGCCATTTTTTCTCAGTTCGCCGTATTCGTTGGAATCGTAATTTTCGCATTGGGAGCGGTTGTGACATCCTTTGTTGTCTTCCTTATGATGACTCAACGCACAAAAGACATCGGTCTTATGAAAGCTGCCGGCTGCCCGAATGGGCTGGTGGGAGGGTACCTGATTACGGAACTAATACTGATAACGTTGTTGGGTTGCACTATAGGGATCATGTTGGGGGTAACTGCTGACTTCGCAATCAGCGCAGTCGGAGGCTTTGAGGCTTTTCGGAAACCAACGAACTACTGGCTTTGCGTGCTTGTTTTTATCATATTTATGATGCTTATGCTTGCTTTTGGAACAAAACCCATTCTAAAAGCTGCTAGAATGCCTCCGGTCAAAGCCCTTTCGACAGTTATTTACTACGGAACTGCCTTACATGGAAAAACGACACAACTCTCAGGGCGCTGGCTAACTCTGAAAGTCGCGTATAGAAGCTTGATTCGGAGGCAGTCAGCAACTCTCCGAATTGTCGTTTTGCTCTCAACGGTTTTCATCCTGCTAACACTAGCAATTGCTGGGGGAACCATTGCCTCTGAAACCACAATCTCCTGGGTTGAAAACACGGTCGACAAGAATGTGGTTGCTATCGCCAATAGGCAGATGGCGGAACAGTATACTCTTCTGATGGCGAAGTTTTCATCGGGTTCGCTGGAAACAGGGGAGTTTGATTATCTGAATGAAAAACTGCACATATTCAACCAAACAATTCAGCAATTGATGGCTGTACCAGGTGTGGAAATTGTTGAAACACAGCTGATTGTGAATGAGCGTATTCGCGAGCTACGCAACTTTACAATAGATCCTGATACTTCGGCTACTATTCCCGTAGGGGGCAATCGCGAAACGGAATCCCTAGTAATCGGCATCGAACAACGCGAAGGAAGCGTAAAATGGAATTTGAAAGGACGAGCGCTGAACCCAAACGTTGGTTCTGAAGCTATTGTAGGCGATTCTGTGGCTCACGCGATATACTCACCAAACCCTGGAAGCAAGATCTTGTTCTCAGACCCTCTCATTCAAGGAGTTGAAATTCAAGGCAATGACTTCCAGATAGTGGGCGTTTGCATAGATCCCCTAAACGGCGGCCAAGTTGTTTTTGTTCCCATTCAGAAACTGAAGGAGATAACACATTCAAACTACCCTAATATTGTATTCGTCCGGCTAGATCAGTCAGGTAACCCGGATTCAACGGTCAAACTAATAGAAAAGGAACTTGGCGCTATAAACCCAGATCTGATCGTCGTTAGACTTGCGGAAATAGCTGATGAAAATGCGAAGTTTCTTAGTTCCGCTTGGTCTGTGATAATGCTCTTGCCATCGCTTGCCTTGATTTCTGCGAGCCTTTGCCTAGTGGGGTATATTACGCTCGCAATAGATGAGCAAAGGCAAGAATTTGCAACAATGCGCGCTATCGGAGTAAAACAAAAAGTGGTGACAAAAATCCTAGCTTTACAAAGCCTGACAGTTCTCCTATCAGGGTTGGGACTCGGAATTTCGCTTGGGATACTAACCACTCTATCGATACTCATGGCAAATCCCATTGTTACTAGCGAGAGCGTGCTAAAGATCGTTGCTTGGCTGTTTTCGGCATTGATGGGTATGTTTGTCGCTACGCTTCTTCCATCAATCAGCATCGCAAGAAGCCCAATCTTGAGAGGTCTGGGCTATTGATAAAACCTCACGATTTGGGTTATTGCTGTGACATTCACTGGAAGTTCGCTCACGAAGTCTTGGAATTGGAGGATAGCAACAATAGGGACATTGTTATGGAACCTGCTTCTTGGAGGACACAACGAGAGGATCACGGGAACAAATCTGCCCATATGCCACTTCCGGCAAACCAACTTTGTTGAAGAATCTGGCAATGCGTCCGCCAGCGCACTTGTTCGTTCTACTTGGTTCGCAACGAATTTCTTCAAAGATGAAGGCGAAAGCGATTGCCTCCAATGTTTGCAATCTACGCACACCACAAGGGGATTCCTGCAACCCACAACATCTATCTCCATTTGTCTCCCTCCATGTTTAAACCGGACATTTCGTTGTACAACGTAGCCATAACGCTCAAGAACCGCACTGGCAACCCCCTCAAATTCCTGCCACCTCAAAAGACGAGAGATGCTTTCGATGTCTGCCCCCTCAGACAAAGCCTTCAGTGCAAGTTGCATGCGCATAGCGGCGTCCGCCTGAATGAGATCGCCATCTAATTGAATGAATCCCTCCGACTGGAGTTGCCTTAGAAAACGCGTGACCATATCTGAGGCGATCCTGACATCTCTCGAAATATCCTCAATAAGGAGAGAACCGTTTCTTGTCGTTTTGAGCAACGAGATCAATATATGACGCTTTAACACCGCGATTTTCCCCCCAGATGCGCTTGAATAGAGTAGTTCCATTCGCAGGGTAGCATATTTCATCGCATTCTCGATTTTTTTGACATAATAGACGACTTTCTTGTAGTCTTTGACCAGTGATGCTGTGGTTCAGGCTTTGTTTTTCGATTATTTCTTTGAGAGGCGTGACATTAATGGTCTTTGTTTAATATTTTTTTCATTCCAATGTCTCACTGCAAAGACAGTCTTGTGAATCATGTAACTTGGCAATTTGAGATTTTCGGACGCTTCGCGGGTCGAATGACAAAAAGGTTGGAAACAATGCGCGATTTTGACAATATCCTGCATTTTTCTCCATCTCAGCTTTGCTGTTTTAAGCTTTTGCACGTGTATTTGGGCACTTCGACAATCTTTCGGGATTTGATGATTGCCGTTTTTGGGTTTTGTTTTGTTGGTCACTACTGCAAGTTGACCAGACCTAGCAGTAAAAACTTCAAAATATGGAAAAACACGGATTCTTCCCCCATCATTTACACGATACGAACCTGTAAATAGAGGAAAGAGATGGTGCTTCCACTCCTTTTTTTGGCAGCACAACATAAGTATTTAGAGTTCGTTTATGTACGGTGCTAATCAATTCTAAAAAGCAGAAACACCTAGCCAAATGCGAGTCCTAGCCTTGCTTCAGGCAATTTACGAAATTCAGCAGGGACAGGGGTAGAATCGAGTTTTGGAAGGTCGAGGGAGTCAGTATGCCAGTCATAAACGACTAGTGTTCACTTCGATTCTGCTGCCACATCATGGCTGCCGCTCTCATCAGATCATTATGCGTGTTGATGTTGAAAAATGTTAGAAGTTTTGCATCAAACTGCTCGAGGACGAGGGTTGAAACATACCTCACCTGGCTCATCTTTTCAATCATGCTTCGCATGTCCATTTTCCCCTCCTTGAACGCGGCCTGGGCTGCATCCCTTGCGGTTGCTGTTTCGTAAACTGCATGCAAGGGCTCGATTTGCCCGTTGGGCCATTTAGGAATTGCAGCGGCCTTTCCAACACAAGCATCGAAAAGAAAGGATGCAATTTTGCCTGATATGAATGGGGTATCGGAAGGCAGAAGCAAGCTTAGTTGTCCTTTCGCGGCGCCGAACCCACTCATGGCTCCTATCAGAGGACTTTTTTGGTCAATTGAATCAGTGACTATTCTGGCTTCTCTTCCGGCAAGTTTAGAATAGGCTTTCACGCGCTCTTGAGAATTGGTGACAATCACTATTTCTTCCACATGATCCCTCACTGAATCGACGATGTGTTGCAGCAGTGGTTTGCCGGCTAGTTTTAGGACGCTTTTGTCTTCTCCAATTCTGGTTGAATAACCGCCAGCAAGGACGATGGCAGATTTCAACAACGCCTCTCCGCATGTGAATGGAGTCTATGGAGGTAGCATGCTCTTTAAGTCTTGCGTGTGTGTTTTGTTGATGCTTTTGTATCCAAGGGATATTGCAAGAGATAGAGATTCTTAGACAAGGGGCACGTCTATTTGAGTTGATTGCTATCGATCTTCTTGGCAATTTCCCCTAGGATCTTTGTGAACGGATGATCTGGCTTGTCACGCGCGAATATCAGTCCGCCTTCTGCCCTTAGGATCTCGCAGAAGCATGGTATGAGCCCAAGCAGTGGAACCTGATATGTTGTCTTGGCCTTGTTATCCATCTCTTCCTGCTTCGTTTTTGAGCCGGCGTCAAGGACCTTGTTAAAGATGAGCCCTGTTTTCTTTTCAAACAAGTTGTAGAGTTCGCGTAGCATACGCTGAGTTCCGTCAACATCGGATCGATCGCCTGTTGTGGCAACAATTACTAGGTCAGATGCTACGATAGCGTTTATTGAGGAATACTGGAGACCAGGACTGGTGTCGAAGACGATATAATCGAACTTTCCGTTGTCTATGAGAGAGCCTCTCAGGGCAAGCAGTCTTCCTAGCGCCCGCATTTCCCATTTGCGGTCTTTTGCAGACATATCCCTGATTGCTTCTGTTGCAGGATTTGCGAGTCCGATGAAGAATTTTGCGCTTCCAGGCACGTCGTTGGTGTAGTCAATTAGAGCTTTGTCAATGTCGCTGCTGTCGTTAAGATAGTCGTTAATCCAGGTTTCGGAATCTTCAGCTTTGAGTATCGCGAAGAGACTTGGGGCTCGGAAGTCTAGATCAATTAGGCAGACTTTCTTACCCTGTTTGGCAATGGTGGCTGCTAGGTTTACTGAGAGAAGAGTCTTTCCTGTGCCACCTTTGTATGAATGCACTGCAATTATTCTTCCCATTCTTTTTTCACCCATGGCTTTCCCTGTCTGCGTGGAAGTAAGCTTTTCTGCCTTTCCGCTCTTTTTTCAGGTATCCCATTATCACAAGCTGGTTTAAATATGCACTTTCCACTGCACGGGCTCTGCCTGTTTGTTCTGCGATTTCTTCTGCCGTTGTTCTTCCGCATCGGCAAACTGCCATGGCGGTCTTCCTTAGATGGTCTGGCATTGACAACAAAGTCATTACATCCAAAGGCGCATCTGATAGAGGTTGCATCGCTTCTTTTCTCCCGTGTTTTTGGATTTCAATCATGACTTCCATTTTTTCGTTTAGTCGCTCGAGGTTTTCTCTTATTCTTTCTAGAACTTGCAGAGGTTTCTTGCCTATGGATTCTTCCTTGTTCAATTAATTACCCCGAGTCGGTCTGCACTTCTGATACTCATAGGTTTCGAGTGTTTATTAAGTCTTACGACACATCGGTAATTATTTCCGGGATGTAACGCAAATACAACTCTGCTGGATGCTGCTTGATAAGAAAACTGAAGCAAAGCAGACGTACCTGATGCTACGTTAATGCGGTAAAAACTTGAACCAATGGAGCAAGCTACCTAGAAGAGTAACGGCGCTTGTTTCCTAGCTTCCTCAACTAATGGAAGGACTTGCTTCAACTCTCTGAAGTACTTCAGCACTGTTATTCCCCGCTGCGTTACAGCATAGACGACTCTGCGCTTGCCGACTGTTCGCTCTTCAACCAGTTCTTGCTTGATTAAGAAATCCAAGTACTCTTTCAAGACGCTGCAGTTTACGTTAGCCTTGTACATCACATGGGTCAGCTTTAACGGGCCACGATTTGCCAGAACTTTCAGTATGTCCACGTACATCTCGAGTTTTGAACGCCTCATCTATGTGCCTCTTTTGAGTCATATCTTTTCGTTTAGTTATAAAGGGTTTATGTATCAGTAATCAACGTGATTCTTCATAGAATTTGCTGCGCGTCTCTGTTCTTAGTCACAGATTTTAACATATTTAACGCCCTCCTAAGGCAGGACCCATGTCAACTAATCACATTTAAGGCAATTCTGGCGAATATTTCTTGTTGTTGTATGAATTTCGCAAACACATTTGTTTATGACTTGCGATTTTACATTTTTCGTTTTGAGGGGATATGCCACGATATTTGGTTTGTTCTGCAATGTAGGCTTCCGCTAGAGTTGAGCATGATTTCTCGTCGATTCTCACGCATTCAAGACGAGTCAACTGAAGCCGAACTGTTTCGAGCATTGTCGCTGCTTCCTCAGTCGTGGAAGCTACCGTCTAGCTATCCGAGAATGCCTTCGTCAATTGCCAGAATCTATCACTAACGTAATGCAAATTCTTGACTACGACACCTTTCCTCGTCGTGTTTACACTTGAGGAATCCTGCAGGCTTTCCCCTAAACCGAGCCATTTCAGATGTTTCACGTCAGCGATCGCTACAAGTTCACCGTGGGAGAATTCGCCTTCAACTCTAACTATGCCAGGCGCCATTACGTCAGCGCCCTTACAGACATACGGCACAGCTCCCATGTCTACTATAACCTTTGGCATTTTTTCCAATACTTGGGAGAATGTCAGAGTTGGCAGTAGCAAGGCCTCGTTTCTGAACAGTAGTGGTTTTCCGTTGACAAGAAATAATCGAATCGATTCGGATTCGACAACCTCCATGGTGACTTTTGGTCCAAGTATTTCGTTGATGTTCAGTTTTAGCTTGGCGGAAGCTTCATTGAGAATTGCTTTGGCTTCTTTTGACTTGAGGGAGTATCTACGAGCTTTCTGCGACATATTCGAAGTCTCCTGAGTTCATTGCATTATTGACTAATAAGAATGGTGTTGTGAACGTGATGCTGCTGGAAGATTTTTCTGAGTTGCTTCTCCGCTCTAGCCTCGACAAAAACCGCGTGTCTGCTCAAGGGCTAGGTCCCTTTTGCCAAATCGCTCAGCGGCACCAGGGTGAGCTTACCCTTCTTCTTCGCTGCCTACCAGCCTCTCTTTAACCAGCGCGTTTAGCCCATCGACTTTCCGACTCAGCTTCGACATCAGGCTCCTGATCTCCTTCAGCTCGGCTTTGGTTCTGCTTTCTCTGCAAAGGGGTTGTATTTCGCCATGACCGCGTTTGCTCTTCCTGCTGTCAGGGCGTGTAGGTACAGGTTGCGGGGGCTGTTGATGTGTGGAGGATACGTCGCTACGACAATGACGGTGTGTTCTCTTGCGAAGTTT
>CAZQCX010000032.1:0-19221 GCA_964591705.1 uncultured Candidatus Bathyarchaeia archaeon
TCTTTATCTTTCAATTCATATGTGACGGTGCCTGTGAAGCCTGTAGCTTTCTTGTTCCGCATCACTGCCATCCGCGTCCGCAACTCATAGCGACTCACGCCCACGTTCTTTAACAGCCAGTCCTTATAGGCTATGTACTCTTCCTTGCTGAAGCGCCGTTCATCACTGAACTGGTTCCAGCACCGCATCAAGCTGCAAAACACTTTCACTGGGTCCGGGAACATCCAATGGTAACTGCTGTTAAGATTAGCCAAATACGTCGGCGTCATAAAATCCAACGTGAATCCGTCAACCGCCTGCGCTTCTTTCTCCAAATCTGCGTAACTCTTGCAGTTTATGCTCATCGAAGCAATCTGAAAAGTGGTGTCATAAATCAACGCGCTGTTCTGTTTCTGAAAGAAACTGAGCAGATACGTCGAATACTCGTCCTTCAAGAACCTGAAACCCACCTTGCAGGGAAACAATGGATCCAGAACATAACCGTCCGCCGTGCGATTTTTGCTTTTGAACCGCAAGGGCGTCACACTGTAAGGCTTAGACACGTTCAACTCATGCAGCAAACCCGAAGCTGCAGGATCAACCCGTCGAATAAAATGCAACAGTAATCCCCGCGCCACATGACCCGTGAAAAACGGCAAAACAACAGGCTTCTCCGCATACATCTCCAACCCGATCTCAACAGGCAACCATGTTCAACTCCCACAGATGGGATTCACTCCAGACCGCAACCGCTAGTACATGTGGCCAAAATGAACAGTTAAAACTTTCCCAAAAGAAACCCAGAAGACAGCGCCTGAAGCCTCTACCCACAATGGATAAACATAGACCACGAAAAAACATAATGACGCCTAGTCAACCCGAGAAAGAGCCCGGCCCAAGTATGTGGCAAGACACCGCAACACCGACGGAAACCATAAACGCTTTGTCAAGAAAAAGCCCACACGTATTCACTGGCTCTCTTCGAGCAATGAAAACAAATTACGCAAAAACACAGAAACTCCTTGCACAGACATTACAGAACCCACGGCTCCAGAGGATAACTTCCCACCCCCTCAGACGCTGGAAAACCAAAATACCCTATCACCCAACCAAAGACCCATACTACGTACAACACTTTCTCGGACATAAATCGCTGAAATCAACCGAGATATACATAAACATCGAACACACCTTATTTGAAGCTGGCGCCAACGACCAATTCACAGTGCGAATCGCGGAAAAACCTGAAGAAGTCAAAGAACTACTCGAGGTAGGCTTCGAATATGTCTGCCAAAAAGATACGTTAATATTCCTGAGGAAACGCAAATGATGGTAAAACTTAACATCGCCAGTTTCCGAAGACTTCCAAAAAGTGGCCGAGGTGAGGTAGCTTGGTAGCCTATAGGCCTGTGGAGCCTAGCGCCTGGGTTCAAATCCCAGCCCCGGCCCATCAATCCATCACACCCACCACCACGCCTCGTTCATCTAACGCAATGTTTAATTTCGGAATCGCCCGTATTCATCTATCCCATCGACAAATCCACGCCGACGGACTCAACCGAGGAGCAAGACAAACAAACCTTGCACCAGTGACTGCGAGTTTACCCAAACGTGGGACACGGTGGGCGCGGGCACAAAATCCCACGCCGAGAGAGCTTGACTTAGAGGAGCGCACCGCTCTGCTGTGAAGTGAAGTGATAGGTTACGTGGGAAACAAAAGCGCCCGCGACACGTGAAAGAAAAAACCTCTGAGTCAACGAACTAAATTCTTAAGTAAACCCTCACAGTAGAAGTTACAAACCTGCCCGAGCTGAAACCACTTGGACATAGAACGGAAGATCGAGTTAATTTGTAAACCTCCAACAGAAGAAGTCCTCACGAAAGAAGAGTTGCGGCAACTTCTTGAAACTAACACTCGCCCAGGACACTACATAGGCTTCGAAATTTCTGGCATGCTACACCTAGGCAACTTCATCGTCTCAGGCTTCAAGATAAACGACCTCCTGGAAGCCGGAGTCAAATGCAGAGTATTCCTTGCAGACTGGCACAGCTTCATAAACAACAAGTTCGCAGGAGACTGGGAAAAAATACTCGCAGCGACAAAATACTATGAAAAAGCCTTCAAGTTCTTCTGCCCCGGCGTTGAAGTCATAGTCGGCTCAGAGCTGTATCACAACAATGACGGATACTGGCGAAACCTATTGAAATTCTCAAAACACATGACTCTCAGCAGAACCCTTCGCTGCATGACCATAATGGGCAGGAGCGAAAACGAAAAGCTCGATTTGTCCCAATACTTCTATCCGCCCCTGCAAGCGACGGACATACATGAAATCGGCGCTGACATCCCCCACGGGGGCATGGATCAGAGAAAAGCCCACATCCTGGCGCGAGAAATCTTCCCTAAGATGGGGTGGAAAAAACCTGTTGCAGTTCACCACCACGTCCTAACAGGCATAGCAGAACCAGTCAAACTCGAAACAGAAGACAAACTAGAGCAAGTTATCGCAAGCAAAATGAGCAAGTCCAAGCCATGGACAGCCATATTCGTTCATGACAAACCCGAAGAAATCAAAGCCAAACTCAAACGAGCCTGGTGCCCCGAAAAAACAACAGAAATGAACCCGATCCTAGACATAGCCAGACACGTCATCTTCCACGAAAACAAATCCTTCAGAATACACCGACCAAGCAAATTCGGCGGAGCAGTAGACTTTGAAAACATTGAAGATTTAGAGAAAGCCTACGCTGAAGGCAAATTGCACCCAATGGATTTGAAAAACAGCGTCGCAGAAGAGTTAACACGCATACTGGAACCGATTCGCCGATACTTTGAAGGAAACCAAGAAGCCGCAGCGTGTCTAGACATTGTCCGAAAAGCCAAAGTAACCAGGTAATACTTCCTTGCTCAACCGACTGAAAGAAAAAGAAGAAAAACTCAGGACCACACTAACTCTCCTGACCGAAGAATCCGCCCAAGGAACAATAATCCTGGTCGAAGGAAAAAAAGACGTTGAAACCCTTCGCGACCTAGGCATAAAAGGACCGATAATGTGCGCCAAAGCAGGCGGCAAATCGCTACTAGAGGTTGTTTCCGAAATACAGAAAGCAAAACCCACTGAAATAATTCTCCTCATGGATTTTGACAGGCGAGGAAAACAAATCACAAACCGCATAAGACACAATTTAGAGAGGGCAAAGATCAAAGTACGCTTGGATTTCTGGCTTGCAATCTTGACCTTAGCAGGCAAAGATGCACAGTGCATCGAAGGGCTCAAGAGCTACCTCGACAAACTACACACCAAGACAGAAACCAAGGTTTCCCCACAATTTCAATACCCAAACAGCAGAAAATAGAAACAGCACCGTGACGCCAGAACCAAAGAAAGCGAAAAAGGCGGCAAGCCTTAATAGACAGATTGAAGCTTCATAAACATAAAATAAAGTGAAAGACAATAATCTCATCAGTTGCAAGACGAATCCTGCAACAATGTGATTAAACTAACTCACAACTCACTAAACAGGAGGTGCACATTCACGGGACTATCCCAAACATATACGATAAAGTACGTTGTACACGCAAAGTTCGAAATCGAAGGTGTCGTTGAAAAACCCGATGTTATAGGCGCAGTTTTCGGACAAACCGAAGGTCTCTTCGGTCCAGAACTTGACCTCAGAGAACTCCAAAAAACCGGACGAATAGGCAGAATAGAAATAGACCTACACTCGAAAAACGATCGCACTTCTGGAACAATAACGATCCCAACAAGCCTTGACCGCGTAAGCACAGCACTAATAGCAGCCAGCATAGAAAGCATCAACCGCGTCGGTCCATGCTCAGCCAAAGTAACGCTCGAAAAGGTAGAAGACATTCGAGAAGCACGACGAAAAATCATCATCGACCGAGCAAAGGAGATCCTGCACAAATGGAACATAGAGTCCATGCCAACAGTCGACGAAGTTTACAAACAAATCTCTGAAACCATGAAACTCGGAAAAGTAGAAAAATACGGAGCAGAAGATCTACCAGCTGGACCAGGACTAAACGAAGCGAAAGAAATAATTCTGGTGGAAGGCCGCGCAGACATCATAAACCTCATGAGATGCGGGATTACAAATACTGTCGCCCTAGAAGGCGCCAAAATACCCGAATCGATAAAGAAACTGACCAGGGAAAAAGAAGCAACCGCATTGCTTGACGGCGATCGGGGAGGCGATCTCATACTCAAAGAACTGCTACAGGTGACTACCATTAAACACGTTGCCAGAGCACCACGAGGAAAAGAAATCGAAGAATGCAGCTGCAAGGAAATCACAGACGCACTGGCCGCAAAAGTACCAGTTACAGACCTTAACAAACCACCTAAACGCGAGAAACCAAAAGTTGAACTCCCAGAAGCCCTAAGCAAAACAGCAAGAGAATTACTAGGAACCTTGGAAGCCGTGTTATTCAACGAAAAACTCGAACAGATAGAGCGCCTACCAGTAAGCCAACTAGCAGATAAACTACAGCAAACAAGCGGAGTGAACTCTGTGATATTCGACGGCATAATAACCCAAAGAATCGTTGACATCTGCAGCCAGAAGAACATAAAGACCATAATAGCCTCACGAGTCTCAGAAACAGTGAAACCTGCGCTCAACGTTGAACTAATCACATTCCAAAACGTCATACAAACATAGTCGATGACGCCCTGCAGAAACCTCACTTCCATGTACTAACGAAAAAGAACCATAGGACACCGAACCCACCCTTCGAAGGCACCCATCAATCACAACTTCGAACCCTCGAAGCAGAAAAAACAATCATCAGCTATTGCAACCTAACCCCCACATTTCCACACTCAGCAACCACACGTGACGACTTGCAAATTTTCAACTTTCACCCCAAGAAAACATTCCCCATTTTTCAGCACCACAACTGAGGGAACACAACGCTGTCTCCAATTAAGACATGCACAAGACTATGAAGGTCTGGTAACTCGACCGAATTCTACTCTTGCGACATATATCCAAGAAAGGCTTTTCAGCCACTCTTTTTCAGAAGCTCAACCACTAGTGAAAAATCAATACCCAACTCTCGAACTTTCTCCAAGGTTGGTAGGCCGCCTGACGTCCAACCCCTCCTCCTATAAACAGCATCCTTGAGTCTTTCATATTCCTGTTCCCGAAACTCCCTCAACAAAGCAACTTTCTTCTCAGTGGACAAACCTTCAGGATTGACACCGACTTTTTCCCGCAGCTGCTTGTCGTATCTGTCTCGCCGACTTTCATATTCTTCACATGAGACGGGCCCCATGGCGCGATATGGCAAAGTGTCGTGCTCTCGCTTTCCATAGCCCAATCGCAGATTGAAGACCCTTTGAAAATTGTAGACTCTCTCGCTCATGACAATTGCATCCTCCACAGTGATCCGTCTTCCTGTAACTGCGTAGAAGAAATTCAAGTAGTTCTCAACATGCGCCATGAACTTCGCAGGTTCCTTCGTCTGCCTGTTTCCCTCAGGCATAACGTCATTCCAAGGCAGCTTGCACAGCCCATTCAGTCCAAACCAAGTGCGCCACATTGGAAACCAGTGCAAGCTTTCCGCCTTCTGCTCGAAACTAGGCATCAAATTGTGCACCATGTCAAGGAAAATCAGCCATGCCTCATCGTGCTGAGCCCCCTTGAGTGTCAAACCGTACCCGCCCTGCTGAGCTAAAGACTCCTTTGTCACATACTCCGAAAACTCTAATCCCTTTGATTCCATACCAATATCTCTGAGAAGCCCTACATCTAACCCATAGTCTTCCGAGAACACTCTCTTCAATTGACGTATCCCTTGACCCACCAACACCCCGAATCCTTCGCCTCTCGCCATTTGATGCACAAGCTCAAGCGCCGCTTCCTTGTTTCCAAATTTCAAGTTCAATCCCCCTGTCATGGCTGAGTTAAGCAGACCAAGTTCAAAGCATTCCATCACAAACGCAATCGCGGTACCCACGCTAATCGTGTCCAACCCATACAAGTCGCAATAATGGTTCATTTCTATGACATATTCTGCATCGAAAATACCACAATTGCTTCCAACCCCGGCTATAGTCTCGTATTCCGGCCCAGTCACATCAACAAACTGACCTTCATAGGGTCCTGTTCCAAGCTCGAAATTACGAACCACATGCGAACAAGCCAGAGAACACCCCATCCAGCAACCGTCGAATCCAACGTGGAATTTCTTGCGGTAGACTTCCCTGCCCAGTTCTTCCGCCTCCACGTGGCTCCCAAACCTGAAGTTATTAACAGGCAGCAGATCGAAGTTGTTCATTATAGGCACAAGATGCGTCGTTCCAACTATTGACATCTCGTTCTGCTTCGGATCCAGAGCCCTCAGCTCCTTGTTGTACGCGGAGCCTACTTGCTTGACCAATTCCCCGTCAAAGGGACCATTCGTCTCAACCGATATTGTCCCAGAATACTTCACAGCTACTGCTTTTACTTTCTTGTTGCGAAGAACCGTTCCAATTCCGCCTCTCCCTGCTTGTTTGAACCGGTGAACTTTTCTCGCAATATCGTACCACGAAACATTCAGGCACCCCATTCGCGTGTGCTCAGCGCCTGGACCGGACGCTACCACGGACACTGACCACGGTCTGCCACCATCAAACTTGTTCGCAACCGCGTTCGTAACAAGGTGCGTCTCCGAGGGCAAATCCTGAGCGCTTTCGATTACAACTCTGCCCAAATCACCATCTATGAGTATGATGACCTCTGAAGCAGCCTTCCCTTGTATCTCAACGGCGTCCCAACCAGCAAATTTGAGATAAGGACCAAAAAAGCCCCCAACGTTGGAATCCACAACAGAACCAGTTAGAGGCGAAATAGAAACAGCAATCATTTTCCCCCCTCCAGGGTATACTGGAAAACCACCAAGCGGACCAGAAGCTAAACAAACCTCGTTTTCAGGACTGTCCCACGCCACAACTCGGTCCCTCGGAAGAGCGTTCCAAAGCAACCACAGGTCAAACCCACGCCCACCAGTGAAGATCGCCTTCATTTCATCAGACACGGATTTGCTTGAAACCGTCAAGTCTGAAAGGTTAATGTACAGTGTCCGATTAGCGTAACCTCTTACCAACTTCTTGAGATCATAGTCAAATTGCGCTAAGATCACATTTTCACCCTTAAGCCTGATTTTTACTGAAGGCGAGTCCAATCTAAATAGATCTTTCGCTTCCAACCAAAAAAACGGAAAGGAGAACCGCAAAGCTCGCACCTGACCAATAAAAGTAAAATACCAACAAAAGGCTGCTCAGCCAAGGTTAAATCGATGGCGCTCTCCAAGCTGCACGCATGAGTCTGACTACACATCCAAGTTTTGCCAACACAACCAAACCAGAAAAAGACCAATTAAGCAACTACTGGCACCAAGCTTGTTCAGCATGCAAAGCTAATTATGAACCCAATTGCTATAATGCCTTGGCGCAATAAGTGAAAATAATCGAAAAAAACCTACACAAAGGATACATCAAGCTAATTCCCGAATCCGCCGACGACTTCTGGCATTTGTACAACATAATCCACAAAGGAGACGAAGTATATGCCCACAGTTCCCGCGCCATAAAATCCGACCATGAATACTCGAGACCCAAGAGCGGAGAACGAGTCTCCGCATTCATGGGGGTCAAAGTCGAAGAAGCAGGCTGGGATAAATTCCTCGGAAAACTAAGAGTCCACGGCACAATTTGCCAAGCACCAGAAATCATCCCCAAATCATCACACCACACACTCAGCATATCTCTGCACCAACCCCTAACCATTGTGAAAAGTGAATGGGCGCGACATGCTATTGAAAGACTCGACAAAGCCAGCGAGAATGAGAAACCAATACTAATATTGGCTATTGGCGACGAAGGCTTCGCCATCGCGGAAACTCGACAATATGGCGTAGAAATCAAGATTGAGGAACGCATTAAACTCCCGGGAAAACTGGAAGCTCACATAAGAAGCGCGGCGACAAAACAATACTTTGATCATGCGGCCAAGAGCCTGCAACAATTATGGCTCCTGCGCAGAAGCCCTATTGTAATTGTCGGTGTCGGTTTCATCAAGAACGAATTTGCAAACTACTTAGCCGCAGAAAACAAAACTTTGGCTCAATCAGTGGCAGACGTGAAGAGCGTAAACAACGAAGGAGCCGCGGGAATATATGAAGCCATGCGTTCCGGGGTTCTTCTACGGGCAACTAGACAACTGCGGATAGTTGAAGAAACCCAAATCATCGAGGAAATAATGAAACGTCTCGGGAAAGATGACAAAACCGCCACCTACGGATTAGAAGATGTTATCAAAGCACTTCAGGCTGGCGCCATTGAAACTCTAATCCTAGCAGATAGGCTGCTTAGAGAGTCAGAAGACACATTACGTGGGCAGCTTGAGCAACTCATGAATGAAACAGAAAGAAGAAATGGAAAAATAGTAGTCATAAGCACCGAACATGAAGCCGGCTTTAAACTTGTGGCACTCGGGAGTGTGGCAGCATTGCTCAGGTTTCCACTCAGGATGTAGCCTGTACCGTTTACATCAAAACAAAAATTCGCTGACCACGAGCGTTAGAACAAACAAAAGCTTTCGGTGCGAAAAAAAGATGCGGCGAATTCGAAAGTGTTTAAATTTCCGAAACATGTAACCACTAAAACAACAGTCCCGAAGGAGCAACTAAAGTCTTGAAACGATTTCCAGCAGACGAATACGCATTGCCATTTTTCAAGGAAGAAGGATTCACTCGCAGACTATGCCCAAATTGTGGCGAACACTATTGGACACAGAACACTCACCAAAAAAGCTGCGGTGAATCCACATCAGAAGAATGTTCAGTTTACTCATTCATCAACAACCCCCCAACAAGCAAAAAATACAGCCTTCCAGAAATGCGAGAGGTGTTCCTTTCCTTCTTCGAGAAGAATGAACACTCCCGCATCGAACCCTATCCTGTCGTGGCAAGGTGGAGAAACGATATTTACCTCACCCATGCAAGCATAATCGACTTTCAACCATATGTAACAGAAGGAATCGCACCGCCCCCCGCCAATCCACTCGTAATTGCCCAACCCTGTATACGCTTGGTTGATATTTCAAACACAGGTCCAACCTTTGGTCGTCACCTAACAATTTTCGAGATGGGGGGACACCACGCATTCAACTACCCCGACAAAGAAGTCTACTGGAAAGATCAAACGGCACGCTATTGCCACAAGTTCCTCACCGAGATACTTGGCGTGAAGTCAGAAGCAGTTACCTATAAAGAAGACGTTTGGGTCGGCGGAGGAAACGCAGGACCAGATGTAGAATGCATCGTTGGAGGTCTCGAGGTAAGCACCTTAGTCTTCATGCAATACAAGGTCATAGACGAAGAATTTGTGAAACTGCCAATTCGTACAGTAGACACAGGCTACGGACTCGACAGGTTTGCATGGCTCTCACAAGGCGCCCCGAGCTGTTTCCACGCGATATATGGCGATCTACTCGGCAAGGTTTTTGACATGGCTAACCTTCACCAAATCGATGAAGAACTTCTTTCAAAAGTGGCAAAATACTCTGGACTGGTAACAATCGACAAGACAGCAAATCGTCTTGAAGCTCGGAAAAGAGTTGCAAAGCTTGTTGGGATCGATTTTTGCGACTTAGACAAAATCTTATGCCCGATTGAAAACGCGTTCGCTATCTTGGACCACACAAAATGCTTGAGCTTCATGCTTTCCGAAGGCATTGTTCCTTCGAACATAAATGAAGGCTATTTAGCAAGATTGCTCTTCCGGAGAGTCTACCGCCTGCTCCGAAGCCTAGACATGAAAGCCGATCAGTTCTTCGACATCATAGATCTTCAGATTGACTATTGGTCCCCTGATTTTCCCCACATCAAAACCGTGAAAAACGAGATATTGGAAATGCTGAAGGTTGAGAAGGAAAAATTTGACGAAACAATATCCCGCGGCGAAGGGATGGTCAAACGCATCGCCCTCGAACTGAAGACAAAAGGCATGGCGGCAATGCCTGAATCAAAGCTATCGGAGCTTTACGATTCACAGGGTCTTCCGCCAGAGATCGTCAAACAAGTCGCAGAACAGGAAAATATCAAAGTTGATATTCCCGAAGGATTCTACGCTCTAGTTGCGAAAAGACATATGCAAGCCAACAAACCCGCGGAAGAGGAAGAGGCAAAGGCTGATGCAGCCTTGGAAGCAGCAGTGCAAGGACTGCCTGAAACACAGCAACTGTACTATGAAGATGCCTATGTCAAAGAATTCAATGCAAAGGTCATTCAAGTTGTCTTTAACGAGTACGTTGTTCTCGATAAAACGTGCTTCTATCCAGAAGGAGGAGGGCAACCTTGCGACGAAGGCTTAATAGAATTTGGCGGCACTGCAACAAGAATTGTCGCGGTTCAGAAGATCGGAAAGATCATTGTTCACAGGATCGAGGGAAAGCCCCCCCGCCAACTAGAGACCGTAAAAGGGACTATTGACTGGGACAGGCGGTATGCGCTAATGAAGGCGCACACGGCAACCCACTTGATAAATGGTGCTGCAAGGCGCGTGCTGGGCGAACATGTCTGGCAGCATGGAACCCAAAAAGGGGTGGATGTTACTCGATTGGACATTTCACATTTCAGGCGCTTGACACCCGAACAAGTTGACGAAATTGAAATTCTTGCAAATGAAGCAGTAGAATCAAATATGCGGGTGGAAACGGCATGGTTGCCAAGAAACGAGGCAGAAGCACAATATGGCTTCAGACTGTATCAGGGCGGCGCAGTCCCAGGAAAAGATATACGCGTTGTAAGAACTGGAGACTGGGATGTTGAAGCTTGTGCCGGCACACATCTGAAAAACACAGGTGAAGTTGGCTTTGTCAAAATCGTCTACACTGAACGCGTTCAAGACGGAGTCGAAAGAATAGGATATTCTGTTGGATTGAAAGCTCTAAGAGCGGTCCAAAACCAAGAGCGAATCCTCCGCCATGTCTCTGAATCACTTAACGCGCCAATCGAAAAACTAGACAAAACCGCTGAGAAGCTCGTCAGGGATCTCAAAGAAGCCAACATCGAAAAGCGTAGATTAACCAAAGAATTGGCAAGTAAGGAAACCTCAGATGTCAGCAGACACGAACTAGGCACTACTGTGGAACTTGACGGAATCAGACTTGTAATGCGAAAATTCGCAGAGTCACTGGATATCGAGCGGTGGGTTACAACAGCAGAGTCAATGATAAAGAGTCACAGTGGAACTTTGGCAGTTTTCTGTGGCTCAGATGGAAAAAACGCGCGAATTCTTGTAATGGCAGGAAAGACAGCAGTCAAAAAGGGCATTAACGCCGCTGACATAGTCAAAGAAGTCTCACCTTTAATAGGCGGTGGTGGAGGAGGAAGACCAGACTTCGCACAAGGCGGCGGAACTCGAACCGACACAGTAGATGAAGCCCTCCGAAAAGCAGAACAGGTTATTAGGAAGCAATTGCGCCACCCGAACTAAAGACAACTAACAATGTTACTGAGAAGCGTCTACAGCTTATGTTGATTGCTGCTTCTGCCATTCCAAGCTAACTTGTTTGATTATAGGAGCTAGAATGCTCTCCTCTGACAGATCACCCGCCACATTGCCAATCTCGTATCTCACTAGACTCTCAATCTCATTAGGTTTCAACGGCAAGTTTCGTGCTGCCTGGTAGGTCTTCAACGCTCGCAGACCAAACCTTGCCAGCAAATTCTGCAATTGCGTCCTAAGCTCGCTTAATTCTGTCTGGCTTTCCTGCATCCTCTGGTCAAAACTTGCTTGATCCCAACATTTGCTTTCTTCACCCATATGATTTGCCCTCGTTTGTAAGCCAACAGAATTGTGCCTGATATCATTATATCTCTTCCGATTCACCAGAAATATATGCCCTCAAATTGGGGGCTTTGGGCAACTCCCCTTTCTCCAACCACGGTTCATCCAGTGCGCAAACTCCTTTGAGGGTGGCTCTGCAGAATAGAACTCTTTTCGCATGGACTCAAGAAACGAGTTTTTCCGACCATTAAACTCAGCCGCTGTTACTATTTGGTGACCGAACCTCGAAGCAGCATCGAAAACAGGTTTGGCTCTCTCTCTCCAAAGAGCATCCCTAAGAACGTGATGCTCTAAAATTGTCAAAGGCACGAATTCAACTATGCGAATCAAGTTGCTCACCGCTTTCCCAAGTTGAACTGCGTCAACCTTGAGACTGCTCAAATAGAAAGGCGGCCCGCCCACCATCAAAACCTGAGGTTTTGCCTTTTCAATCAGTTCAAATGTTCGCGAAGACATTGGACCCTGTACGTCAGGAGCAAACATGAAACGCTCGTCATCAAACTCGATCTCAGTCATGATTACCCAACCTAGTGAAGCGTCTTCTGGACCGTGAGTCACAGGTTCAGAAAAACGAAGAACGGTCTCTTTTCCAAGCTCAAACACCCCAGAGTCTGCATTTTGCAGCTTGGCGTGTTTTTCCCAAGTTTTATGGAAAATCCAACCTCGACGTCTCTGGCTTGAATTGATCTTGCTTCTAGGATTCTTCACAAAAACCGTCTTGCCCTCATAAATCTGTCTTGCAGTTTCATCTTGCTCCGTCCAGTTAACGAGCCAGTCTTCAAAGCTTGGAGTGTGATGGTCAAAATGGTAATGACTTATCGTTACAATTTCGACCGTTTCTGCAGCAGCAGCAATTTGCTTTCTAAGCTCAGATATCGCTCGGAACTCAATAGGATGAGGTGACAGCCCAAAACGGCTAGGAGTGAGTGAAATACCTGCATCCAACAGGACTTTCGCTTCAGGAGTCTCAACCAGTGTGCACATGGATCTGACGCCAAAGCTCTCCGCTGCTATTGGCGTTACTCTGATTTTGTTAAGCAACAATTTTACGTTTTCCTCCAGTTTCAGGCAGCAGTAAACCAAGCACGAGCATACACTCACCGACGACACCCAAAGCCAGCATCGATGGCAAAAATGTTCCGCTCACATCCCGAAGCTGCCCAACCAAGATCGGAAGGAGAAAAGAGCCAACATTGCCTACCGACGCAACAATGCCCAAGACGCTTGACAAGTAAGGCGCAAGACGTGGCATCTCAACAGGCACAGCAAGAACAACTGTCAAAACACCTACTGTGCAGAAACCTGCCAAGAACACAGCGACAAGCGCCTCTAGACCAATACTTGTTCCAGCTAAAAACAGAACCGGACCGCTAATCGCAGCCATCACAAGCACAAAAGGCTTCCTCAAGCCCAATCTGTCAGAGAGTAGCCCCACCGCGACTGTTGAAGCCAAGAAGCCGGCAGGCAACAACAGGGCTACAACTGAACCGGATAGCTGATCGAAACCTTGAGAACTTACAACTGTGGGCAGCCACACCAACAGAGTATCATAGCAGCCACCAGCACAGAAGTACAACCCAGTCAAAATCCATACTTCTTTTGCTCTGAGCAACTGTGAAAAAGTCTTTCTTGTGTTTCCGACAGTAGGTGCAGCTGTGCCTAAAGAGGGTTTAGAGCAAGCAAAAATCCACCAAAGAACGGCAAACACCAGGTTCCAAAGCCCATAGAATTGAAAAGCATAGCGCCAGTGGCCCAGTATACTTACCAAAAGAGGGGTCAAACCAAGAGCCACGAAATCGCCAATTGGAAACCCGGCTAGGCAAACGCCAGTGGCGAGGCCAATCCTGTTGCTCGGGAACCAGCCTGAAACCAGCCTAGGAATAGCGGGAATGACCGCTGACAAACCGATGCCTAACAGCAGTTGCGTTATCAGAAGTGTCAAATAATCTGAAGCGAAGCCGCGTAGCAGCCCAAATGTTCCTACGAGCACGAATGCGAACGTAATAGTCACTTTGAAGCCTCTTCTGTCAAAAATAATTCCCCAAACAATTCGAAAAAGCATAAGCGTCAAGATCGAAGCTGAAAACACGAAGCCAGCCTCGGCGTTTGTTAACTTCAGTTCCGCCGTTACATCAGCAACAACAGGCGAGTAGGAGAAAAGAAGCAAATGCACATTAAATGTGGCCAAAAAGCCGAGCCCAAGCATTTTCGTCTGATTCCTAACAGCGCTCAACTGAACCGCCACCAATTATCGTGCAGAGCCAATTCTCGACGATACTCGTATAAGTATTTGCCCTAAAGTTTGGCACTGCTCGTATAGTTGCCACAGAAAAAGCCCAAGGGTCCTCCTATGATCGCTTCACTCCAGGCACATTAGAATGCAGCTTCGGAGCTCAAACTTTTAATTCAGCAAAAAGAAGTATTCGTTCGGTGGGCGATGACGACTCTGGCCCCGAAGACCTCGAGGATGATTTGGATCTTGAGTGTGAGACGGTAGAAATGACAACTTTATGGTTCGTTTTTACCCTCGAAGAGCCCGCCTTTGTTCAACCTTGAAACTTGTGTCCGTTTTGTTTGATTAGCGAGTGCTTTGTGGCGAAAACGGCTTTTCGAAATCAAAGGCTCCGATAGCTGAGTTGCATGCACCCTCTCGTGTATTTCAGATGTACACATCTACAAGTTATAGCAGAGATTCAGAATAGTTAACTACGAAACAGCCATATTAAATTTGAGAGTCCGGCGAAGTGGGTACGAAACTGGAGAGAGCTTTCAGATCTCTGCTTGGCAAGGCAGGGTACTCAGAAAAGGCCAAGAATGAGGTGCTGAAATGGTATACCTCTCCCACAAAAAAGCGCAAAGCAACCAAAAAACGCGGGTCTAAATCAACCTCTGATTTCCTAGTACTCTATGATTCGATGTACGAGGAAGGACCCACAATCAAGTATAGCAATCCAGACAGATGGCGGGACTAGGGTTAAGTCTTATCCTTCCAGCCTCTCCCAATTTATCAAAAACCACACAGACTCGGCTCAATAGCATGCACAACCAATTCACGGGCTGATTTGACAACGCATGTCTATTTCAAGCATGCAAGGTTATTCGTGGAAAACCCCTCGCTCTGAGGAAAGAAAAGGCAGTGAAAACAGCCAAACAAAAGAAGACATGGAGGCGGAATGTCAACCTCGAAGAAACATCCTGTGAGACTTCCTCAGAATCTATGACAAGCCAACATCGCATATCTACTAGGCTTGCGCCAAAAATCCCTCGGATTACTGTGGACCCGCCTCTCTAGTCGAGGTTAAACCTGTTCTCTGAAGAGAACAGATTGTTCTTTAGAGAGAGTAAAAAGCACGTTTCTACCATCTTGTCAGTTGCACAAACGATGTGAAAACGTTGACAAAAACAGCACTCATTCGAATGCTGCCCGTTTTGCTCGCAGCGAGTTTCTTAGCGTCAACACTCACTGTGACCACGGAAGCCCAACTTATCAGTAGCTCGAAAACCGTTGGCTTATGGCACATGAACGAAATCGTTGCGGCAGGGCATCTCGAGATAACGCCGGATGCTACGGGTGATAACCCAGGAACATTGATTCGTGCGCCTTTAAGTCCGAGACTCGTCGAGGGCAGATTTGAAAAAGCATTGAAATTCGATGGGAACAACGGGGTTTATGTACCTATCCGCTTCATAGTTGGCTTTCCTCCTTCGCCTGAACCAATATACATTCCGGTTTCGACCAGCTTGGATATTCAAAAAGAGCTTCGTATTGAAGCATGGATCAGTGCTCAAGGTTTCAAAGATGCGCCTTACAACAACATCGTGGTCAAATGTAGTCGCAGGGATGCTTCATCAGAAAACACAACCAGAGTCTACGGTATCGCAATCAAGCCAGACGGAATTGAAAATGGCCATTCGGTCCCGAGAGGCGCTTTGAGCGGTTACGTTTTCACGGATACCGGAGGATTCAACGAAATCATAACGACGGATTCAGTTGTGCCCCTGAATGAGTGGGTTCACGTTGCCTTCACACGCAGTCTCACGACAGGAATGCATTTGTACATTAACGGAAAAGAAAAAGCCATCAAACCTCTCTATGGAACTCAGAATCCGAGTGGGACAATCATTGATGGAACAGAAGTCTATTTCGGGCATGATGCAATAACCGCAATTGATGAGATCGTGATCTCCGACTTATCCCCTGAATCTGGAACCTTGAAGGCGGAGTTCGACATTGGTCCAAACCTGCTGGTTGCAGTGATTACGGTTACTTCAATACTTTCTGTCGCATTGATTCTTCGAAGACTGATCCAGATGTGGACGATTCGCTCAAAGCCTTGAGGACCATGTTAAGAATAAGGTGCGCTGAACCAGAGCTTTCGTCAAATTTCGCGAGGATGAGGGAGTGACTCTCACCTTCAAATTCATCGAGTTACTGCTCCGCCAGAAGTTACTGGGAAAAGGTCTGAAGGGAGAATTGAACGTTCCCGTTATTGTCTCTTTTGCTGTCACAAGGGAATGCAATCTAAGATGCTCACATTGCCATGCATCTGCTCGTGAGGCCATGAGCGATGAGCTAAGCATGAAAGAAGCGATGAGGGCTATCGAAGAAATGAGGAATCTTGGAACACAAGTCCTAATATTCAGCGGGGGAGAACCGCTTCTTAGAAAGGATTTTGTTGTTAATCTCGCTTCCCTCTGCATTGACGTTGGAATCATACCAGCAATCCTCACAAATGGCCAGCTCCTCACGGACAAGATGGCTTTGGAGCTTAAGGATGCTGGAATAGCAGCGGTTGGAATACCAATAGATTCAGTTGTGCCTGAAAACCATGATATGCTAAGATGCTCGAAAGGCGCTTTTGAAAAAGCCGTCAGAGCGATAAAGTCATGCCTTGCCATGGATCTCGAGGTCGTCGTAACTACTATGGCACTCAGTGGAACATTAGATGAAATACCTCTCCGAACAGAGTTTCTGAGACGCCTAGGAGTAAACCAGGTTGCGATCTACGACCTTGTTCCAACAGGACGAGGAAAAGACGTGATCGATCAGGCAATGACGCAGAGCCAGCGGATCAGTCTGATCCGTTACCTCAGAGACGTACAGGAGAAAGAACAAATGGTTTTCACGATATCCGGAGGACAACCCCTCTACCCCGAAATCGTTACTCAACTGCACAAGTCGCGTGGCACAAGGCCGAGAGATTGCTTATTGAAGCAATTCTGGGTCAATTCACCCATTGGCTGCCATGCGGGACTCCTGTATTTCAGCCTGAGACCAAACGGAGACGTTTTCCCCTGCACCTTCTTGCCACTAAAGGTTGGAAACATCAGACAACAAAGCCTGTCAACAATATGGTATCATTCAGAGGTCCTCAACAAGTTGAGGCAACGAAAACTCCTCAAAGGTAGATGTGGAGAATGTGACTATCGAGAATACTGCGGAGGGTGTCGCGGGAGGGCGTACGCACTCACGGGGGATTATTTGGAGTCAGACCCTGCGTGTCTCGAAGAGCTTCTTCGAGAAGTTAACGTTGCTCCAGCCGCGGTGGAGCGTTTTGGTTTTTGCGTGGGTTAATCATGCGGAATACTATTAGTCGCGTTCCGGCTGCTTCCACAGCTCTAGCATCTGTTTCTTCAATTCCCGACGTTTGTTCGCGAGAAACCTATAAACCGTATGATGCTGGCTTCCGTCGATGAGCATCTGAATTGCGCCTCGAGCCACGCTTACTTGGTCAAAAGTGCCAATTATGCCCACCGTGTGACCGTAAACAACAACCTCTGTGCTGGTCAGTTCCTCGACTATCCGCCTAGTTTTTCCGTTCATCCCGATTATTCTGCCCTTGACACGCTTTATGTCCGATTCAGATCGACCAAATATCGTGCGCAGGTCGATGAGGTCAAAAATTGCCTCTTCGTCACGAATTAATCGAAAAGCCTGTTCCGGTGCGAATCCTCGGCCGATTGCCGTTACAATATCTTTCGCCCTAAAAACTATGGAGGGATCGTTTGTTTTTTCAGGGAGCAACATTGTGACATCGCCCTGTTCGCTATCAATCTGGAGCTCAACGTTCAGTTTTTCTTCAATGTACTCCTTCACTCTTCCCTCCGGACCGACTAAAACCCCGACTCGTTCCTTCGGAATTCTCACGAAACCACTCTGTTTAGACATTCACCCTACGACCAACCTGTATACCTCTTCTTTCGGAAGAACCTTGATGTCCATCCGACTAAAAAACCTGTTCAGGTTAGCAATGTCTCTTTCAAGGAGGGATTTTGCCAAAGGATGCGAGGTTGGAACTGACTGGGACATGTCGAACAAGACCGTTTTGCCCTTCCACATCATGACATTGTATTCGCTCAGATCACCGTGAACCAAATCAGCTTTGCGATAGAGCCGCCGCATGTAGGTCAACAGAGTTTTGTAGGTCTTCTCCGGATCCGCCGAGGTTTGCTCTTTGAGGCTGGGAGCGCTTGCACCATCTTCACCGATAAATTCCATGACCAAGACGTTTTTCCTGACTCCCAAAGGCTTGGGCACTCGAACCTTCGCCCTCGATGCTTGTTCTAGGTTCCTGAATTCTTTCTGTGCCCAGGTCGAGATCAACGATCTCGTGTCTCGCTTGACGCCTCTAAACCTGTGGTCGCCCTCGATGTACTTCAGCATCCCCTTGCGAAACTCGGCGGAAGCCGTAAGATATATTTTCACAGCGAGGTCTTTGCCTTCTTTGCTCTTTCCCCAGTAGATGCGCGCTTCCTTTCCAGCACTTACAACACCGTGCACTTCGTCCAAAATTCCGCTTTTTAAGAAGTCGAAGATAACCATCATTGTTGCTTGATCAAAAACTTCCTCGAGTGTTGCACGCTCGGCGGAAAAGTCATGTTGCAGCATCTTGTCTCTTTTCTCGACCAACTTTTCTCTGTGCGCAATCTTCTCTTGCACTTTTCGGGACATTAAACGGTCGCCGATTTAGAAGGGGCGCGGAGTATTTAAACAACAAACTTGGAGTTGGCACAGCTTCCAGCTTCGTCCACACCAAAGTCGCGCATTTGCAACTGTGGACCGCAGACTATCCGAAGAAACGGGGCAGGTCCACATGCTGGAATCCGAAGAGGCGAGGACAGAAGACAGGACGGAGCCTGACTGGAGCAACACCATCGAAATGCTACTGCGCAAAGGAGTCCGAGGCTACAGGGCAAATCACAAGGCAGGTTTGCATGCTTGACTTTTCACGGATAGAGACTCGCTTCCTCAAACCTTGAGAAACCTTCCTTTATCAAGAGGATCCTCTTGACTAACCAAAACAAGGAGATCCTTTAAAGTTTAGATAAAGTGAACTACTCGCCCCTTACGGGGCGAGCATCTCCAATTAAAAACGGTTGA
>CAZQCX010000033.1:0-18574 GCA_964591705.1 uncultured Candidatus Bathyarchaeia archaeon
TGACAACTGGACCCGAGATGTTTATAATTGGGAATGCACTGGATGTTGTGCAGGATGATGAATAAGAGTGAAAGTTTTCAGAGTAACAGGCAAAATCTGCAAGCCCAAACTAACAACTTCCTTCGCCAAGGAAGTACTGGCGGAGAAGCCTGAGCATGCCGTTGAGAGAGTATATGCTGAAATCGGCAGCAAACATCGTGTGAAAAGGGTTTTCATGAAGATAAATAGTATAGAAGAAATCTCTCCTGAACAGATCGAAAACCCCATTTTGAAGAGAATTGTTGCTGGTGAATAGCCTTGGCGAGCAGGAGAACCAAGGAAGAAGAAGAACTCCGCAAGCTGAGCGTTGAGATGCGTTATCTAGAGCAGACAGCGGAAACGCTTCAGCAGAGAATCAGCATAGTCAACGCCGCAATCACCGACTTGACATATGCAAATGCAACCCTCGAGGGTATAGGGCAAGAGAGAGAAAATGCAGAACTCTTGGTTCCAGTTGGCGGCAACTCCTACATCAAGGCTAAACTATCGAGCTCCGACGAAGTGATCATCGGACTGGGCGCGGGAGTTTCGGTTGAAAAACCCTTGAATGAAGCCAAGTCCATACTCAAAGAACGGTTGGATGAGCTTCAAAAATCCTCAGCAGCAGCACAACAACAGTTTTCTCAAGTTGCCGACAGAATAAACGCTGGAAGAAACAGACTTGAAACCCTGCTAGGCACCATGAGAGAGGGGAAAACTCCAGCTAATGTTTGACAGACTGAAGAAAGGATTCAAAGGACTCGTAAACAAGGTAACCACCGTCGAGCTCAAACCTGAAAATCTACGTCTCATTCTTGCTGATTTCAAAATGAGTCTGATCGAGAATGATGTTGCGTTTCCAGTTGCTGACCGCGTCTGTGACGAACTCGAAAAGCGTTTGACTGGCGAGCAAGTGAAAAGATTGGAAGACCGCAAAGGAATGGTCGAAGATAATCTTAGAAAAGTCTTGCTGGAAGTCATGGTTACAAAACACAATGTGGACCTCCCAAAATTGGCGACAGACAAGCGACAGAAAAAAACCCCCCTTATCCTTCTTTTCGTGGGCATAAACGGAACAGGAAAAACAACAACAATCGCCAAGGTGGCCCAGTTCTTCAAGGACAAGAAGTTTTCTGTTCTGCTTGCGGCCAGTGACACTTACCGCGCAGGTTCAATAGAACAACTCGAAGAACATGCAAAGCGGCTGAGCCTACGTGTCATCAAAGGTGTATACGGTGGAGACGCAGCATCCGTAGCCTATGACGCTGTAAGTCATGCAAAAGCCCAAGGAATAAATGTGGTTCTAATCGATACGGCAGGTCGCATGCAGACAAACCAAAATCTAATGGCTGAACTGCAAAAAATTAAACGCGTCATATGTCCAGACATGACAATCTTCACAGTGGATTCGCTTATCGGAAATGACGCCGTCACTCAAGCAGAGGAATTCGACAAAAGTGTTGGCATAGATGCTACGATACTGACGAAAGTCGACGCGGATGCCAAGGGAGGCTCAGCACTAAGCGTTACTTATGTGACGCAGAAACCCATACTATTCATAGGCGTCGGTCAGACATACAAAGATCTGGAACTTTTCAATCCAGACAGATTCGTGAACATGATACTTCAATAAACAGCAACACGCTGCCGAGGCGACCGCTCCCCTAAATTACTTTACGAGTTGGAGAAGTATCGCTTTCGCTGAATATAGCCGGTTTTCTGCTTGCTCATACATAACCGATTTCGGGTTCTCAATTGCATCTTCGCTTATCTCAAAACCTCGGTGAATCGGCATGTCATGCATGACTAAGGCGCTGCTTTCCTTGAGCAAAGTGGCATTAATTTGATAAGGCATCATCAGTCTGAGTCGTTTTTCCTTCTCCTCAGTGTACTTTGGATCGGTAAAAAACTCCATATCTATCCACGTGTCAGTGTAAACAAAATCTGCATCTTTGATCGCTTTCTTCAAATCCAGTGTCTTCTTCCACAACCCCGTCTTCTCAGCATTCTTCATCAACTCGTCATCCCGTGCTGCTTCATTGAACACTGGCGTGACCGTTGTCAACTCGACTCCTGTCTTGGTGCAACCTTCAATGAGTGAATTACAGACGTTATTGTGAACGCCGACATACACCAGTCTTGCCCCTCTCAGTTTCCCCTTCTTCTCCTTGATCGTTATCAAGTCAGCCACTGCTTGGCTCGGATGATATATCTCATCACAACCGTTTATGACAGGAACTCTCGAAGAACATGTCATTTTTTGAAGGTCAGCGTTCTTCAACAGGCGTGCCATGATGCAATCGACATTCCGCGACAGGTACTGTGTTTCATCTCTTATATCCGCTAATGTGAAGTTCGTCGTTCTCCAGTCAATAAACAGAGCATGACCGCCAAGCTGAGTCATAGCAACCTCAAAAGCCACGCGAGTCCGAGTGCTCGTTTTTTGGAAGATCAAGGCAGTTGACTTGTCTTCCAGCTCGTGAGAGAATTTATCAGGACTATGTTTAGTCTCGATTCCTTTATCCACTAAAGATTCTATGTCTCGACCCGACAAACCTTTGAAACTGATCAAATGCAACCTCTGTCGCCTTCCAACAAACACCCAACCATTCTCGTGAATTTAAGACTTTATGGAAATCTTTTTCCATGCGGCACCACAACTTTCTTTCGACAAACATGATACTCGTTGCTTTCTCAGCCAAAGACATCGCGGGAACAAGCATAGCAAAGAGAGCCATAGTGAAATATGATTTCAAGAAATCCACGGAGCAATTCCAGGAAAATCGCATATTCACGGCTAAAATCAAAGAAAGACCGGTCAAGCTAGTCACCCTTAAAGAAGAGACCGTCTTCGCCCAGAATCTGTTGGAGCAATTCTCAAATTTGGACCTAGTTGTCTTCCTTTCGAGACACAGCAGCCTAAGCGGCAAACCAACCTTATCAGTTCACACTCCAGGAAACTTCAATGCCGCAGAGCTTGGTGGGCTTCCTAAGACATTGTCAATCTGCCCTGCAGAAGCAATGTGCATCGCACTGAGAACACTGAGTCGTCTATGTGAAGAACTGCAACTGGATTACGAAGTGTCATACGAGTGCACCCACCACGGGCCTTCGCTTAATGTGCCAACTATGTTCGTGGAGCTCGGCAGTTCGCCAGCCCAATGGGGTGACAACAAAGCTTCTGAAGCCGTTGCTGAAGCAGCAATGGAAGCTCTGAGTAGCTATGAGGTCTCGGACAAAAATGCAGTTCTCGGAATAGGTGGTCCTCACTACAACCAACGGTTCACCGCAATGGCGCTCGAAGGCAAAGCAAGGTTCGGGCACATGATTCCAAAGTATGCAATTCATTCAATTACCCCGATGGTTCTCAGGCAGTCCGTGGAAAAAACAGTTGAGAAAACTGATCAGGCAATAATTGACTGGAAAGGGATCAAGGGAATAGACAAAGCAAGCATCATTAGATTTCTAGAAGAAATTGGCATTCCGTACGCAAAGATCTGAAGCAATGACTAACAACATCAGCACATTGGCTTATTGCTTTGGCATGAACCTGCTCAACAGCACCCAGCAATATTCAATATTCCTGCGTTTACGGAATACATCTTAACCAAGTTTTCCCGTCGGAGTCTTATTCTTGCCCCTTTTCTTTATCACGAACACAATTGCTCCTACTGCCATGATGCTACAACAACTACAATTAGGTAAGGTAAAACTGATCTCTTTCCGATGGCAAGGGAGATGACATTTTGCCGGATCCTGTGAAGGAGGAGGGAAGAAAACAAAAGGTTAAGCCGGTGCGAAAGCACTGATGGTGTTGCTGGGAACAGTTTTGCCGCACGAGAAGGTTTGAACGAGCGCTCTGGAGAGGTGTTTCTAGCCTGCAAAAATTACAGCAACATTTATTATTACTTAGTGAAATCTTGAGTGTGCGAGCAAAAATGGGCGTAAGATCATGGCTATCTCAAGCGTCAAAAACGCTGAAACTGGCAACAAAACCAGGAAAGGAAGAGCTGTGGCTCTCTATCAAGATCAGCTTCTTAGGCATTGGCGCTGTGGGACTGGTGGGTTTCTTGATTAAGCTCGTAGCCTCTGTCTTGAACCCCGGCGCGAGCTAGAAGGCATCTGTCATGGAGAAGAAAGAAGAGCCATTCCAAACCAAGATTTTCGCCATAAAAACCACGACGGGGCAGGAACGCAATGTTGCTCGGTTATTGTCAACCAAGATTGGGACAACAAAGACACCAGTAAAAGCCATCCTTGTTCCCGACACCCTCAAGGGTTACGTTTTCATAGAAGCGGCCGGTCCCCACATTGTGGAGCAAGCAATCGCAGGAGTTAGACACATACGTTCAAGGATTCCGGGCTTGGTAAACTTCTCCGAAATCGAGCGTTACATAGTGAGGAAACCCGTGATCGAAGACTTGTATGAAGATGACGTAGTCGAAATCACAGGCGGTCCGTTCAAAGGCATGCGGGCAAAAATAACTCGCGTTGACAAGCCAAAAGGCGAAGTAACGCTCGAACTGCTTGAAGCAACATTCACACTGCCAATCACTGTTCACTCTGATTATGTAAAAATAGTTGAAAAATCGAAAACAAGAAGTGAAAACAATGCCTGAAACAAAAGTCGTAGAACTACTCATAAGTGGCGGTCAAGCAACAGCAGGACCGCCTCTAGGTCCAGCGCTCGGTCCATTAGGCATAAACATAATGCTCGTGGTCACCAAGATCAATGAATTAACTAAAGACTACGCTGGAATGAAAGTTCCTGTCAAAGTAGCTGTTGACGTCGAAAACAAACAGTTTGAAGTCTCTGTGGGCGTTCCCACAGCTGCAGCGCTTGTCGTGAGCGAGCTCAAGGTTGAGAAAGGCTCAGGAACACCACATTCCGCAAAGGTCGGGAATCTCTCAATTGAACAAATCGTCCGCATCGCCAAAATCAAGCGAGCAGAGCTATTGGCTGCGGACTTGAAGAGTGCGACAAAGGAGATCTTGGGAACGTGCATAAGTATGGGCGTAACTGTGGAAGGCAAAGACCCCAGACAAGTCCAAAAAGAAATTGATGAAGGCGAATACGCCAAAGCGTTTCGTTGAAACATTCTGTAAGCGAATATTTTTATAATGGGTTTCCAAATCCTCATTGGCACGAGGCTGAAAAATGCCCTTAGACAAGAAAACAATCATTGATGCTCTGAAAGAAGCCAAGATCAAGTCTGGCGGGCGGAAATTCAACCAAACTGTGGACTTGATCTTGAACATTCAGGAAATCGACATGAAAGCCCCTGAGGGCAAGATACAGGAGATTGTGGAGTTGCCTCATGCCACAGGAAAACTGAACAGAATCTGTGTAATAGCTTCAGGCGAACTGGCACTAAAAGCCCGCAAAGCCAATGCAGACAACGTCATTGAACGTTCAGACTTGGATAACTTGGCTGGGAAGAAGAAGGACCTGAGAAAACTCGCAGAAGACTACGATGTTTTCATTTCTGAAGCTCCTCTGATGGCGCTCGTTGGTAAAACTCTGGGTCCGGTTCTGGGTCCGCGAGGAAAGATGCCCGTTCCGGTTCCTCCGACGGTTGATATCGCTTCACTGCTTGCAAAACACAGGAAGACAGTTCTTGTGCGGATGCGAAACCAACCTGTCATTCAAATTTCAGTTGGGTCAGAGAATATGAGTGAAGAAGCACTGTTCGACAACATTCAAGCCATACTCAAGGTGTTGGAAGTCAAACTCAAAAGAGGTCTGAAGAACGTTGGAGTGGCATTTATCAAGACTTCAATGGGTGAGCCAGTCAAGATCAAGCCGTAGGGAGAATTCACCGTGCCAAGTCAAATGGTTTTGGAACAGAAATCTGGCGAAGTAGGCAAAATCAAGGAACTTCTACAAGGTTATACTTCTATTGGCATTGCGAAACTGCAGAAAGTGCGGGCATCCCAGCTTCAAGAGCTTAAGAAGACCTTTGGCGAAAACGTTCACATGCGTGTTCTAAAGAATACATTGACGAAGATAGCGATAGAAGAGATGGGGAAAGAAGACTTCAAGAAGCTTGAACCGTACTTGGAGGGCTCCAACGTTTACCTCTTCTCAAATCTCAACCCATTCAAACTTGCTCTGCTCCTAAAAAAAGGCAAAGTGAAAACAACAGCCAAAACCGGGGATATCGCCTACATGGACATCGTTGTCCCTGCGGGCAACACAGGACAACCACCAGGTCCAGTAATCAGCCAGTTAAATGCAGTGGGCTTGCCAACAAGAATTGAATCCGGAAGCGTTTGGGTCAGCAAAGATACCTTGGTCGTGAGGAAGGGCGAAGCAGTTAATGAGCGTCTTGCGGGAGTCTTGTCAAAGCTTGGGATCAAAGCAGTAGAACTTGGGATTTCAATGCATGCAGTACTTGATGAGGGCTTGATGATTATCGGCGAACAGCTAGAACTTGATGTCAAACAGACCGAGGAAAGTTTTTGTCAAGGTTTTGCAGAGGCATTTGCTTTATCGTTAAGCGCGGTCTTCGTAACGCGTGAAAACGTCACTGCAGTTCTTCAGTTAGCTCAGCAGAGAGCTTTTGCTTTGTGTTTAAACGCTGCGGTACCAACAAAAGAAACAATTGCTGATTTAGTCAGGAAGGCCAGTGCAGAAGCGACAAACCTGAACAGCGAGATTGAAAAAGTAATGCCTGCCACTTAAGCCCTAGCTTGTTCTCGCGATTCCACTCTTTCGTTTTTGACCTTTGTAACTATCAACCTATTGCATTGTTGGCAACAAGTCGGTTTTCGCTTTTTTAGGTTCATATCTCTTCCCTTTGCAATAGAACAACTGCTTCAGAATTCAGTTTGCCAACGTTTCGTTCATTGCTCTGAAAAAGTTTGAACTGAGGGACAACTTTGATTTTGCCATTTCTCGAAGTTTTCATTTACATTCACTTATCCGTTTTTTTGCATGTCAAAACAGACTGACAAATGAGCCAGAAAAAACTCCGATGTTGTATTGCCAATCGTTGTTGCTCTCTTTGCTAACGCAATATTTTTCTAATTCTGCGAGATGGCATTTAGCCGAAGAATAAGCCATATTAAGCAATGCTACAATTAGGCATTAAATATGACTGTAAAAGACGCATCTAATAGGCAGAAAGATTCAGAAACAATCAGTAGAATTTCACAAGTTGTCATATTCTCTTTTGCCATTATTCTAGTAGTCGCTTTGGTCAGCTTTTTTTCTGGTATCGACGTTATAACCTCATTCGAGGGTGTAGTCTCGAACTTGCTCAGACTGATAATATACACCCTTCACTTTCTTGCTGGCGCACTGATACTCATTGGCTCTATTCTGTTGGCAACGAGGTATCTCAAAGCAAAAGTGAAAGCGCCTTTACAACCGATCGAGTTTATGCCACGGGCACGGTATTTAACAGTTGGTTTAGAGTTGCTGATAGGCGCAGAAGTAGTACATACAGCATTAACAAGGTCGCTCGAAGAGTTTCTGCTCCTGATCCTTGTCATAGCAACAAGGAGTTTCATTGCTTTGCTAATTCATCTGGAAAAAAAATGGGGAATGCATCAATAAACGTTATCAAAATCTACCTCTCTCTACAACACTTTTCACCCAATGGGTTAGACCGATCATTCTGAGCACCGGATTTAGGAATGGTTTGGAAATCAATAAGGGATAGAAGGCTATTTTCTCCGCTACGTGTTGTTCAGGTGTTGCCGCCTCCACTTGTCTTGAAGTTCTGTGAAACTTTGCTTTCTTCCTAGGACTAAGCCCGTCTGAGAGTTCAGTAAGCTAGGTTTCATCGAAACAAGATCGCTGATATTTCAAATCGCAGGGCTCTTTCCCTTCGTTTGAGAATATCCTCAAAAGTATTATCCATCATCACTTTGCGGTCAATCGTTCTGACAACAGCTCCCCCCGAGGTCTCAATTCCCTCTTTGGAGAGCCTTAGCTTCGTCTTAACCCGTGTCTTGTTGCTAATTTCCCTTGCCAGTTTGTCAAGTTTCAGCGACATAGCCGTGTCTTTTTTGTTTAGGAGAACTTCCAATGCTCCACCTCCCGCAGCAATACCCCCTTCAATAACTAGTCTCTCAAGAGTCTTCAGGTATTCCTCTGAATCTGCAAAGTTGAGAAGCATTTTCCTAACTTCATTAAGAACGTTATCGATTATTTCCTCTTTTCTTGCGAGAACAATCCAGTTTGTCTTCGTTTTGGCGTCCGCGATGCTACGCAGTCTGTTTACTTCAGCGTCCCTTTGGGCTCTTTTTATTATTAGTTGAGCCGTCTCATTTGCTGTTTTGGCGCCCAGTTGTCTTTGTTTTTCTACCAGATCTTCACTTGTTTTTCTAGCTTCTTGAATGATATGCTCCGCCTTTTTCTGGGCTTCCTGCAAAATCATTTCAGTTATTGCCCGTGACGACTGCACCGTTTATCTCTCCTTGCAAAATCATTCTTAAGACGATGTTTACAGCTTTTTCAAAGTTCTTTTCTGCTACTGCCTCGATATTCTTTGCCTGTTCTTCTGCAATAGCAATGAGTTTTTTTTGTTCGCGTTCATCTTCCTCAGCTTGTTTTCTTTTCACATTAATTGCTTCTTGTTCAGCTTTGAGCAACGTCGCCTCATATGCTTTTTCATGTTCGTTCATGCTTTTCTGTGTTGCTGCTTGTTTGATCCTTTCAGACTCCGCAGTTGCTTCCTCGATTATTTTTTTTGCTTCGATATGACTTTCTTTTATTGCTTTTAAGGCTTCAAGCATTGCTAGCACCGTGTTTGATCGGTATGTTAGTCATGATTCTAATGCGGTGTTCGTTATTGAGCTTTTGCCTATCAAGGTTAAACGCTGGGGGTTCCAGCAAGTTCTGTTTCTTGGTTTGGTTGCGTGTTAGTGATTTTGTCAGTTGGGGGTTTGGTTTTGACTGTTTGGTGCGATTTCTGTGATTCAGAGACGAAACTAACAATTGAAAGATGAATTAGAAACAGCGCTCAGCGTTCCAAAAAAGTTAAATGGAAAAGTCATTGTTCATTGATGCTATGTTTCAGAGGGTGTATTCCTTCGCCAGATCTTTGGAAACTTGAAGTTGTAGTCTGCCAAGAAGATGCAGAGGCGGTCTTGCTTTACCTCGGCAGGATAGGCGTTGCTCAATTCATAAACGTCAATGAAGAAGCGGAGAGATTCGACGGACTCTTGGAGGAATATACCCTTCCTTGCGAGGTCACCGTTCAGCATTCAGACATTTTGAGGCGAATAAACCGCGTATTCGAAGAATTAGATCTGAAACCAGAGGAACAAGTCCATAAGACGCAGCTTCTGTCTAAGGCATCGTTGAAAGAAATATTTGACGATATAGAAAGGCGACTTTCTGAAATAGAAAAGCAGTCGAAGCCTTTGGGTGACACTAAGAATCTTGGTATGAATCTAGAGAGAAAGATCGATCAGAAGCTTCAAACTTGGAAAGTAAATCTAAAGAAGATCGGCGTCAAGAGAAACACTGGTTTTTCTGAGAAGCCGTCGCAGGCGGTCTTTGAGGAAGCGGAACGGAAGTTTTCAGAGATCGAGACCCGTCTGAACGAACTAAACAGAACGTATGCCGCTTGCTCAAATATACTTTCAAGAATTGACCGTTTGGAGAAAACCCACCACATAAAAATGAAAGAGCCTCCTGTGAAAGAACCCCCATTTCCACCAGATGCAAAATCCTTGGCATTCATTGAACTGACACTTTCAGAGGTTGAAAAGTCATTATCAACTAATGTTTACAATGATCTCCTTGTCAAAGAGTTGCTAACAATAAAATCCACAATACTCCGTGTAATTGAACAAATCCCCAATGCAAAAATCAGCTTTTTGCATCAAGCTTCAGAGCTGAGAGATCACGTCAAACTTCTAAGGCAGGCTATCCCCACAACCCCCGAGGTCCAAGGAATTCACGCTGAACTTTCAGATTTGCACAATATGGCGCTGAAAGTGGACGAGTTGCTTGCGGTAGAAAAAAGCATGACTCGTTGCGCCTCAACAATTTTTTTGGAAGCATGGGTGCCACAACCCCATCTCAAGGAATTAAAAGAAGGAATAAGGACTATTACTAAAGGAAAGTGCATAATTGAAGAAGAGCTCCCAAATACCGAAGATCAGGCACCCACCGTGATCAAACCTGTTCCTCGTTTCATGGAAGCATTTGAGAAGCTAACGTTTTCACTCGGGTATCCAAGGTCCAAAGAGATTAATCCAGTATGGCTTACGGCTTTGACTTTCCCATTGCTTTTCGGCATAATGTTTGCTGACGTCGGACAAGGCGCCATTCTTGTTATGGCCGGATTGGTTTTGACCTATTTCAGAGGAAAAGCCAACATCAACAAGGTGGGCGAAATAACACGCTATTTTCTGGTAGCTTCAGGGCTGATTGTTCTTTGCGGTATCGCCTCCATAGCTTTTGGCTTCCTATTTGGGGATTTTTTCGGTCCTTCAGGAGTTCTTCACCCAGTAATGCTAACTACGATTGGTCCCTTCAAAATCGGTGGTTTTGACCCTATGCATGAACCGCTAAGCCTGCTACGGTTTGCTCTTCTTGTCGGCATTACGCTGCTTAGTTTGGGGTTGGTTTTGAGAGTGATGAACAACATAAGAGAAAAGCGCCCCAAGTTTGCGTTCATATCTACTTGTTGGCTCTGGCTTCTTTTAGGTGGATTTTCCATGTGGATTCACTGGGGCGGCATTTCTAATCTAACTAGATGGTTCTCTGAGGGAAGTTTCATGTTTTTCGGACTCGTAGGTTTGCCTACCTTACTAATTGGTGTCGTCACGGCATCATCGAGAGGATTAATGGAAGGTATCGATTTTAGCATAGAGGTTCTCCTAGAGTCATTAGATCACACGATATCTTTTAGTCGTCTTGCTGCTTTGTTTCTAACCCATGCTGCTCTAAACCATATGTTTCTCATTCTTGCGGGAGTTAAGAACGGAGTTTTTACACTACAAAGCATACCCGTAATAATGGTTGGCACAGTTTTGGCTTTGAGTATAGAGGGGCTCATAATATTCGTGCACACTCTTCGGCTTCACTGGATTGAATTGTTTCCAGAGTTCTATAGTGGCAAGGGAATTCTTTTTAAACCATTTAAGACAAATTAAGTGGCTTACGGAGGAGTAAAAGCGTGGATCCTATAATGCTGGCTTCCATCGGCGCAGCGGTTTCGATTGTTGCCTCCGCTTTGAGCGCCGGCTACGCAATCGCGTCTTGTTCACCGGCTTTGGCTTCAGTGTCATCTGAAAAGCCCGAGTTAGTAAGCAAACTGATAATCACTATTGTATTGGGCGAAGCATTGGCTATCTACGGTTTGCTAATTGCGTTCATGATTATTTCAGAGCTACCGTTGGTCACAACAATTGCTGATGGTAGCAGAGCGTTGTTCGCAGGCGTAGCCATGGGAGGTGCAGCAGTGGGCGCTAGTGTAGGTATTGCACATTGCGGTCCTGCATTAATAACTGCCACGGTAGAGAGGCCTGAAAGCTATTCCCATAATATCTTGGGGCTAGTTCTATCTGAGGCTCTGGCAATCTATGGTCTGCTCATAGCATTCATGCTGATTGCATAGAAGCCTTTTTCGGTGGCAGCATAATAGTTGACGAAGGAATTATGATGCTCTTTCCTATTCATTAAACATCAGAAGTTTTCGAATTACATTAGGAGGAACGTTTCTCTGTAGCCCATTTATGATGGACCTTAAATTTCTGATCTCGATTTCTTTGAAGGTAAGGAAGGCTAATACGAATCCGATATTGTAATAGCGCAGATATTTCTTAAGCATATGTTGGCAAGTCTCAAACGCGGCTTTGTCAAGAATTGCCTCTAACTGCTGTACCGGTGCATCACTCTCTTTCAAAAGCCTAGAGAAAATACTTTTGTAAGCCTGATTCCTCTTTCTGACGTACATGAGGAGGACTTCTATCGCGGATCTCGTAGTCCTTGCTTTGATTGCTTCGTTTAGTATCTCTTCAGTTATAAGCACTCCAGGCATCAAGTATTCTTTGGTTCGTTCTTGACTTACTGCCAGAGCTTTGCATTTCAAGATGATTTTGATGTTTGTGGCATCTATTTCAATCCCGAGGATGTCTCTAGCGATTTTTCTGTCAGAACCATCGAGATCGTCAGTAGCCTGCAATATTTGTTGATAAACGGCCTTGTCCAGAGCCACTTCTAATGGTGTTATATCTCTCATTTCATGATGTTTGTTCAGCACTTTTTTCATGATTACACCGTATTCGAGATCAGTTAGAGAATTTACTACGTCATCAACGGTCTTGGATACAGTTAGTATTGCTCTGCACCTTTCCTTGTCTAATTCTTTTGTCGGAATGATGTTCTTCATTGCTTGGTCAACATTTGTTTGTGCTTTTGCAGCCCTAAGCATGGTTTTTATGTTTGAGACTTCAAACTTGCTTAGAATTGCCACCAGTAGTTTCCTGATGTTTCCTGACGAAAATCTTGTGAGTTCTTCATACGTCCTAATTTGGTTGTTGAGAAGAACCATCTCAAGAACTTCCGCATCAATTTTTTCCTTTGGTATTGCTAGGAGTTCTTCTCTGTATGGTGAATCCATCAAGGTGCAACGAACTGCGTCAAGGTCCTTGTTGGTTAAGCTGACCAAGTCGCTCGGGTCAAAAAGACTGAGGTTTTCAATCGCAATCTTCGGCATTATTGCGTTATACTGCAGCGATTTCATAGTTATGCATCTCCTGAGTGATTAAGAAACTCTCTCTTTCCGTTTGCGCTGAAGAACTCTGACTCTTATGGCGTCTTGCCTTTCAATTTCTTCAAGTATCAATTCTACATAGCGTATTGTGTCGTCTAGTTGTGGTATGATTTTGAATCTTATTCGGTTTATTTGTCTGCGTTTCAAAGCTATGACTTCAAGTAACTCTCTGATCACAGCTGTGAGCTCTGCGAGTCTGACCATAGAACTCACCGCTTCTTCAGCTTTTGTCGCTGCGTCCTCCAACTGTATTGGCGTGTCTGATGGGTTGAAGCGGGGTTTCTTAGTGATTCCTATTTTTGTTGTTAATTGGAATGAAGGGAACTGAATTCCCAAGACTCCTGTTCTTGTGGTTGTCTCAATATTGTATTCAACAGGAGCAGCGGACATTGAAATCTCCCTAACTTTGAGCGTGCCACTTGCCATCTTAGCCTTAACGACTAGGGAGTAGACGTCTTCCATTGATTCGTACAATTTGGTCTGCAGCATTTTGGCTTTCTTTCTTTCTTCAATAAGTGCCAAGATTAGTGTTTCTAGGTCTTTCTGCAGAATATCCGCAATCCCTTCGGCCAACCTTCGGCGTCGTCTTAATGCCAGTAATTCAAGGCGCGTTGGGTGTGCCTCAAATCTTTCAGATGTCACGTCCTACCTCTTCATTCGGCTTATGATTCTTTGAGTTTTGGGTGAAACTTCTCTATGATTGTGGGGTCAATTCTTGTTAGTTCTGACTCTGGGAGGACGGACAATAGCCTCCAACCAATGTTCAGCGTTTCTTCTATGTCACGATTCTCGTTAATGCCTTGGCTAACAAACTCCTTTTCAAATCTCTCCATGAATTTCAGATAGAGTTTATCTGTGCTGGTTAGCGCTTTTTCTCCAGAAACCATTGCAGTTCCCTGAACGATTTTGCCTTCGGCATAGGCGTAGTAGAGTTGATCTGACAGTTGCTTGTGATCTTCTCGTGTCTTGCCTTTTCCAATTCCCTTATCCATCAACCTTGATAGGCAGGGGGAAGGGTCTATAGGTGGATAAATTCCTTTCTTAAACAGTCCCCTGTCAAGTATGATTTGACCTTCAGTTATGTAGTTCGTCAAATCTGCGATTGGGTGGGTCACGTCATCATCAGGCATTGTTAGGATTGGGATTTGTGTTATCGACCCTTTCTTTCCCTTTATTAGACCCGCCCGTTCATACAAAGTGGCAAGGTCTGTGTACATATACCCGGGGTAACCTCTTCTGCCAGGAATTTCTAAACGAGCGGCAGATATTTCACGCAATGCTTCACAGTAGTTAGTCATATCGACCAGTATGACCAATACGTGTTGATCTTGTTGGTATGCAAGATATTCAGCGGTAGTCAATGCCAATCGAGGAACTAGAATTCTTTCGATTGCGGGTTCTTCTGCAAGATTGACAAACATTACTACTCTGCCGATTGCGCCCATCTTCAGAAAATCATCTTTGAACACTCTGATGTCATCTGCAGTTATACCCATCGCTGCAAAGACTATTGTGAAGTTTTCTTCTTCTCCTAAGACTTTCGCTTGGCTGACTATTTGTGAGGCTAGTTGCTTATGGGGTAAGCCCGTTCCAGAGAGTAGTGGCAATTTCTGCCCCAGAAGTAGTGTGTTCAAGCCATCAATCACCGAGATTCCTGTTTGAATAAACTTTGAAGGGTGTGCTCGTGAATACGGGTTTATTGTAGCTGCATGAATGTCTAAGTAGTCTTCTGGAATTATGTTGGGGCCGCCATCTGCGGGCTTACCGCTTCCCGTGAACATTCGGCCAAGCATATCCATCGAAACGGGTAGTTTGATGGTTTCACCCATGAAGCGAACTGCCGTTGCATTAATGTCTAATCCTGACGTGCCCTTAAATACTTGAATAACCGTGACTTTGTCACTGACATCTATGACTTGTCCTATTCTTTCGCTGTCACAACTGAATACTCTCACGACTTCTCCGTAGCCAATCCCGCTCACTGACTCACAAAAAAGCAGGGGTCCAGCAATCTCTTGAACTGTGAAAAACTTCAAGCCGGGATGAATTGGCGTATTCATGTTGGCTTCCCTTCGCCCACTTCAAACCCAAATTTTCCGAATTGTCTGTCAATTTCATTGTTTATTCTTGTGTATGCGTCATCGAACTCTGCCGTTGGAATTATTTTCAAGCGGCTCAACTCCTCCCGCACAGGAAGGGCTAAGACTTCAGTTAGCGGAACTCCTGAATTGACAACCGTTTTTGTCTTTTCATAGAATTTCAACAGAATACGGAGCATTTTGTAGGTTTTGTCAATCGGGCAAAACATGTCAACTGGATGAAAGGCATTTTGTAGCAGAAAATATTCCTTGATCATTCTTGCAGCTTCAAAAACACATCGCTGTTTGTCGCCCAAGATTTCAGCGCCGATTAGCGCCACTATTTCTTTCAGTTCCTCTTCTTCTTTAAGAAGAGCCCTCGCTTCTCCACTGAGTCTTTGCCAGTCCTTGTCTATGCCCCTAAACCACTCTTCAAGAAAGGGGAGATATTCTGTATAACTCATGAACCAGTTAATCGCTGGAAAATGCCTGCGATGCGCCAAAGCGAAATCAAGCGCCCAAAACACCTTAGCTAGTCTAAGAGTGTTCGTCGTTACAGGTTCTGAGAAGTCGCCACCTGGCGGCGAGATGGCTGACAGCACTGTGATAGAACCTTGTTTGTTTTCATTGCCAATTAATTGAACACTTCCTGCTCTGGCATAAAACTCGGCCAATCTGGAGCCAAGATATGCAGGATATCCTTCTTCACCGGGCATTTCTTCCAATCGGCCTGAGATTTCGCGAAGGGCTTCGGCCCATCGTGAGGTTGAATCAGCCATTATTGCAACATTGTACCCCATATCCCTGTAATATTCAGCCATGGTAATGCCGCTATAAATGCTGGCTTCTCTAGCGATAATCGGCATGTTAGAAACATTTGCTAAGATAATTGCTCTGGTCATCAATGGTTGGTTGAAGCGAGATGCTCTTAACTCTGTAAATCTCTCCAGCACGTCGGCCATTTCGTTTCCCCGTTCGCCACAACCAACGTAGATTATTATGTCCGCATCTATCCAAACAGCAAGGGTTTGCAATACCACCGTCTTGCCTGTTCCGAAACCTCCTGTGACCGTTGCTATTCCTCCTTTGGCAACCGGGAAGAAAGCATCGATTATTCGCTGACCAGTCAATAGCGGTGAATTTGGAGGAAGCATGGTCTTGTAGGGACGAGGCAACCTTGCTGGCCATGTGTGCATCAGAAACAAAGACTCCATACCGCTGCTGGTTCTGATTTCCGCTATTGGATCAGTCACGGTGTAGTCACCTTCGGAGCATATGTCTTCTATGATTCCTGACACACAAGGGGGAATTAAGACTCTGTTTTCAATAGAGGGGGTTTCTTGCAATATCCCAAGAATGTCTCCGCCAATAGCTTTGGTCATTCTCTTCGCCTTTGGTTTGAAATGCCATTTCTTCTTCCGATCAATTGCTGAAACATCCGTGCCTCTTTGAATAAGCGGTCCTGAGATATTGGCAACTAGTGGCAGAGGTCGTTGAACTCCATCGAATATTTGCCCAATGATGCCTGGACCAAGTTCCACGGACAAGAGTTTGCCCGTTCCAACTACTTTTTCACCTAGTCTTATCCCTTCAGTTTCTTCATATGCCTGAATGATTGCTGTATTCCCCTCGAGGCGAATTATTTCGCCAATGACGCCATCTCTTCCTATTTTTACAAGTTCGAACATTCTGGCTTTGGTGATGTGTTTTGCGGTTACAAATGCCCCTGCAACGCGAGAAACTGTTCCAACGTTGCCTGCCGAATCCACCGACAAATTTGATCCCCTATCAATGATCTTGAACTTATTTGAGTTCTATACCTATTTTGCGCTTAATAAGCTCAGTTATGGGATCAACTGGCATTGAAAGAGGATCGCTGCCACTGGGTATTGAAACGACTAGAGGGTATTTGTGTTCCTCAGTAACCTCGTTTATGGTGCCACGGATCTTGTTTGCTATTTCATCGGTTGTAATTACAATAGCGACTTCCTCCTTTTTTGCTAGATCTTGTATTAGTTTTTCAGCCTCTTCTGCGTTCCTGACCGTGAATGCAGGTTCTAGTCCTACTAGTTTGAAACATGATACTGTCTTTTCGTCTGCTATAATCGCGATTTTCACTGTCATTCCACGACGCTTTTCTTGGCTGCGAACAAATATTGACGAAGTGCTTCTGGTCTTAAAAGCATGACTCTTGCTTTCTGAAAGAACCCTGTTCGTGAGATCACGATTTTTCGCATGGTCACTTGTTGCCTGTTTCAAGCATTGTGTAGAATGCTAGACCACGCCCAGTTGGAATATCCCGATCCATTCAGCAAGTTCATATCAAGCTATTACCTGCCTTTTGTATAAGCGCTGATGCTTCCTATGGGTTTTGACCGCGATTCACCTTTGATAATGATCTTGAAAACCCAACGAACAGGCATCTATTTAGCAGTCTGAGTTCAAACTTCAGCTACATAGCTAACTGGTAGATGTTGCAGGGGGAGCTCAGAAGAATCGAATAGTGGCAGCGCTACGATTCAAATTGGGAGTTGAGTGAACAAAGCAGATCTGAGTGAGCTGCTCGAAAAACTAGAGCAGAAGACGTCGCCATTGAAGGTCAGGAGCAAGCGAATCACCTATTGGATTGGCTGAGCAAGAGGTCAAAATGCGGTTTGTGTTAATCGCCGTTCATACCAAAATGGAGCGCTGTCTCTTGGTTCGGTTGTGTGTTTATGGGTTTGGTGGTTTGAGCGGTTCCTGCTTTGACTGTTTGCCACGCATTCTGCTATTCAAAGACGAAACTAAAAGTTGAAAGACAAATGAGACACAGTGCCTTAAAATGGCAAACATTCTTAAGGGCGCAAGCAGGTTTGAAGGCAAAGTCAAAGGAGCCGCCGAACTTGTCCGTTTTCGATGTAATTCTCAGCAGGAGAAGTTTCAGAAGGTACGAGAACAAAGAAATACCGGAAGAGGTTGTGCAGCAGATTCTAGAGGCAGGGAGGCACGCGCCATCCGCCGTCAACAAACAACCAATCCGTTTCGTCGTCGTAAATGATGGCGAGAAAATAGAGAATTTCTCCAGTGCCCTTTTCAATCGTTTCATAAAAGATGCGCCTGTGGTTGTGGTTGGATGTGCTGATGTGAAGTCGCTTCTAACTGGAAAATGGGCCACTGTTGATGCGACGATCGCATTGCAGAATATGGTTATCGCTGCGTGGAGTCTAGGCGTGGGTTCTTGTTGGATAGGCGCCTTCAATGAAGAAAAGGTGAAAAAACTGCTTAAGATCCCTGCTAACTGGAAAGTTGTGGCTTTGGTAACCTTTGGCTATCCTGCTGAGCATCCAAAACCCAGGAAGAAGAAAAGATTTGAGGAATTGTTCGGATTCAACAGTTTTTGACTGTGGGTAAACAGTCTCGCGCCAAAAGCTCTTGATTTGTCTGTGCAACCTAGGAGCGATTGAAAACAGCAGGATATGTCGCCTTTGAGGTCTGTGCAAACCAGCGATTTATCACCCAGGTTCGAGGAAAAATAGGGGTCTAGAATCCATGCCTCGCCCTCTAAATTCCCTACCGGCTAGATGTCTCACTCAGGTTTAGCCAAAATCGGAGAGCTTCGGAACGCCGAAGGAATTTTCTTTAGTAGAAAAGCTCATTTAGGGCCTCAAAAAGAGCGCCGGGAATGGGATTCGAACCCATGCGGACCTTGCGATCCACGGGCTCTCAAGGCCCGCGCGTTAACCACTCTGCCATCCCGGC
>CAZQCX010000034.1:0-18374 GCA_964591705.1 uncultured Candidatus Bathyarchaeia archaeon
GAACAGGAAACAGAACCAACAGTCGAAAACCCCCCCGGATACGTAGCAGAAACAATGCCAGAAACCACTACAGAAGACACATTGCCTGAGACAAAAACTGAGGCCCCAATCCTAGAAACCGACGACGCAACCCTGGACGAAACCATAGAAATAGCCATACCTGAAACACCAGAAATAGTAGAATCACTCACGCCAGAACTGCTAGAAACAGCTGAGGAGACAATACACGAGGCCCACCCTACAATAGCGCCCAAAGAGGCGCAGCCAGAAGCGGCCGTCGATACCATCGTGGATCAGCAAAGCGACGAAGATACGCAGCACGAAGCCGAAGTTTCTCCAGAGGAGAACTCTGAGAAAGCCTAAACAAATCTCTATTTTTCTTTTTCAGAGTTCAATAGCGGAGCCTCTGCCAATCTCGCCACTGCAAACGCAAAACACGAACTAATAGACAAACCCAACTAACCATTAAACATCAAACTTCCTTCTCAAGCAAAGACCTCAAAAGCCTAATCGCTGACCAAGCCGCCAGCGCACTAGTCCTTGGATTATCAGGATGCGGGTCATTCGCAAACCGCAGAAAAATCTCACCCGACCTCCACTTCACAAAAATCTCATGAGTATTCCGCTCGACCGCAGGATCAGAAAAAACCTGCACCTTGACTTCTACAGGTTTAACCGTGAAAGCCAGAGTGGCAGCCACATTCATCTCCCTGGGAAAACGTAATGCAGCTTCCGCAGCGCTTCCCTCAAACACCAATTCTGCCTTCTCGTTTCCTCTCTCCAGAGCCCGAGGGTTCTTCCGAGAAGTCAAAACCACCTCATCGATACCAGCCAAAGCAGCAGTGGACAAAACGTCTAAACCACCGATAGCGCCCGAAGGCACATGCACTCGCTTTCCTTGGGGTGGCAACAATAGCAATGCTCCACTACTCATAACAACAACGTCAATGCCGCATCCAACGATATGTGGAACCAAATCTTTCGCAGCTTGCTGAGAAGCCGCCTCAACGATAACCACTGGTTCAGCAGAAAGCATCTCTTCGACGCTGTCCACAACCAAAGCAGGAAAACTCACGCTCTTCCGCAATTTCTGAGCTTTCCCACTCTCTGAATCATAAAGCAGAAGCTCGTCGCAAACCACCAACCTTTTCTCAAAAGCATGCGCTATCAGAGAGCCAATTGCCCCACAACCAATTAAACCCACCCTTGTCTTAGCATTTCCCAACATCTTCACCGATAATACTCAGCAACAAAGCAAACGTCTACAAATTGACTAACAGCTCTACCGCTCCCTTCACAGGCAAGAACCTCGATTTTCTCAGCCTTACAAGCCCCAGCAATATCCGGACTGCCCTCTATCAACGCGTCAACCTTCTCTCTGTCAACTGCATTGATCGTCAACTTCCTAATCTGAGTGTTCAGAGGCAAATGCCGTTCAGCCTTCTCACGCCTGACCTCCGAGATAACAGCAATAACGAGATCACCACGACTCTCCGCTTTTCCATCAACAAACTCATCAAGCACGGGCCAACAGGAAAGCTGCAGACTCTTAAAACCAGCCTTCTCAGCGAACAGTACCTGATAAATCTCCTCTGTTACGTGCGGAGTAACAGGCGCTAACAACTGCAAAATCCGAAAGAGCGCCTCAAGAAGCGCATACTGAGCTGCCCCCCTCCCACCCTCGCCATACTTCTCCGGCCTGTAAAGCCTATCTTTGACAGCTTCCACATAACAATCGCAGAAAACATGCCACGTGAAATTGCGTATCTCCTCAACAGCAACGTTAAACTGACACCTTTCCATTGCCTCCGTAACAGTCTTCGCAAGCCCAGCTGTCTTACTCAACAACCACTTGTCCAAAAGCTGAAGCTCAAAACTTGAACTTTCACCATGCCTTCCATTAACCAAGAGCTTGCCAGCAAAACCTGAAACATTCCATAACTTCACAAGAAAACGTCTGCCATACTCCACATCAGGCCAACGGAAAGGTATGTCCGAGCCTGTCGCCCCGCCCCCAGCTGCCCATTGACGTGCAGCATCGGTCCCGTATTTGAAAAGAACCTCAGGCGCAGCAACGTAATTCTTCAAGGACTTGCTCATCTTTCTTCCATCCGAGCCTAAAACCATGCCATTAATTAGACAACTCTTGTAAGGAGTCTCACCAAACAACGCAAGATGCCTAACCATCAAGTAGTAAGCCCAAGTCCTAATAATGTCAATACCAGAAGGGTGTACATCAGCGGGAAACAGTCTCCTCCAGTCCTGTCTATCTGGCCAACCCGCATGAACCGCGCATGTTATGGACGAATCCATCCAAGTATCAAACACGTCTCTTTCAGGCGTAAACTCCTTTCCGCCGCATTTCAAGCACTGACACCCCTGCGGGTTCTCGAGCTTCGGGTCAATTGGCACCCACTCCTCTCTCGCAAGCAGCATCTCGCCACAATTCACGCAGTACCACACAGGAATAGGCGTACCAAACACCCGTTGTCTGCTTATCACCCAATCCCAATCAAGAGATCTAGCCCAATCAACCAAACGCGTCTTCATATATTCAGGATACCAAACTACCTTATCGGCAGTCTTCTCCACCTCTGCAGTCAACGCCATGGTTTTCATGAACCACTGTTTACGTTCAAGAATTTCGACGTGAGTCTTGCAACGATCGCAAACCCCTACCTCTTGGACAAGCTGCTCAGCTCTTTCCAATAGTCCAGCCGAGCTCAGGTCATGCACAACCGCTTCTCGAGCTTTGTTGATTGAGAGCCCTGTGTACTTGCCACCAACATCGCTAATTCGACCGTGCTCTGTCAACAACGAAATCACTGGAAGCTTGTGCCTCATCACAGTCTTAACGTCTTCCTTATCACCGTAAGTGCAGACCATCATTGAGCCTGTTCCAAACGCTGGGTCTACACCCCCATCTTGTATAATCGTAACATAGCGACTGACAAGAGGAACCTCAATCTTCATGCCAACAAACTTGCGGAACCGTGCGTCCGCTGGATTGACAGCGACAGCAACACAAGCAGGAATGAATTCAGGACGCGAGGTCGCAATAAGCAAGTGTTCGCTGCTGTTCTCTATTGGAAACCTAATGTAGTAGAGCGCTCCTTGACGCCTTTCATAATCAACTTCTGCATCAGCAATAGCGGTTTCGCATCGAGGGCACCAATTTACTGGATGCGTTCCCTGATACATGAACCCTGTTCTGTGAAGAAGGATGAAGCTCAACTGTGTCCTCCTCCAATAATCCGGGCTCATGGTACGGTACTCCGTAGTCCAATCCACACTGCACCCCAATCGCACAACCCCTTCCTTCATTACTGCTATGTATTTCTCAACAGTCTCTTCACACCATTTGCGGAACTGCTCTGGAGGAACCTCACGTTTCCTGAAACCGCGCTGTTTCTCAACCTGAACTTCGATGCTCAGACCATGGCAGTCCCAGCCCTGCGGAAAAAGCACATTGTAACCTCGCATGCGCTTGTATCTGGCGACCATGTCGAAGTAGGTCCAGTTCAGAACGTTGCCCATGTGAAAGTCGCCAGAAGGATAAGGCGGTGGCGTGTCAATCGTGAAAACTGGACGTGTTCTATCAGCCCAATCAAAGCGGTATATGCCCATTTCTTCCCATTTCTGCTGCCACTTGCGTTCAATCTCAAGAAAGTTGCATTCCTTGGGCAAAGCCAGCATTCTGTAACATCCTTCGCAAAGCGTGACTCTTAGGAAAATTAATATACGACTAAATAACAGTATCTCCCAAAGGGTTATTGGGGAGCTGGGAACTCGTGACCCGGCTGAGAGGATGGCTGAATGCTATCGACCCTTAAGACCTGACCCAGATAATGCTGGCGGAGGGAAAACAAAGAATGAACCAACTAACCGGAAAACCTTTATTCTCGGCAAAAATACTGGCAGAAGTAATCGTGCTTGTTGCACTTGCAGTTGCATTGAGCCTCATAAGTCACAGCTTCTTCAGAATGCCTCAAGGCGGATCAATCAACCTTGGAATGGTCCCCCTCTTCTGGCTCGCATTTAGAAGAGGATGGAAGATAGGCGTTTTTGGGGGCGCGGTGTTCGGAATTGCCGACCTTGCAATCGAGCCTTTTGTCGTACATCCTTTACAGTTCATCTTAGACTATCCCTTGGCTTTCGCGATCCTTGGAATTGCAGGAAAGTTCCAGAAATATCCAGTGATCGGTGTAGTCGTTGGTGGTATGGGACGTTTCATTAGCCACTTCATTTCAGGAATAGTCTATTTTGCAGACTATGCACCGCCAGACATGAACCCTGCGGTGTATTCGGCTATTTACAACGGAACTTACCTCATTCCCAGCATCATAATATGTGCTATCGTAATCGGCGTTCTGCAAAAAAGTAAGGGACTCAGCATTTATCTGTGAGGCAACTCCATAACTTGGGAAAACTCGCGGTCCAAGAGTTGAAGAAACTCCTAAGGTGCATAAAAAAAGACGCACGAGTCATCGTTCCCCCAATGATAGGCTACGACGCAGGAGTACACCAAGTAGGAGACAGATATCTCGTCGTTAGTACTGATCCCTGTACAGGAGTTCCCGAGGAATGGCTAGGTTGGCTACTCATCCACTATGCTGCTTCCGATGTGGCGCTTTTTGGAGCCACACCTGAATTCTGCACAATCAATCTGCTTGGTCCCCCCTCGACCAAGCCCTATGTTTTCCAGAGACTAATGAAGGAAATTTGTGATGCTGCTGAAGAGCTGAACATGACAATTGTTAGAGGGCACACAGGAACCTATCAGGGAATAACCTCAATCATAGGGGTGTGTACTGCCTATGGAATGCTCCAAAAAGAGAAACTAATCACTCCTGGAGGCGCCAAACCCGGAGACTTGATCTACTGCACAAAATCTGTGGGGTTAGAGACACTCATAAACTTCTCTTTTGTTCATAGGGCTCTCTCTTGCAGACTTCTGGGTGCAGCGACAGCGGAAAAGCTGGCTTCATTAGTAAAGATGGAAAGCTGCGTAGAAGAAGCACTCAGACTCTCCAAAATAGACGGAGTGCATGCTATGCATGATGCGACCGAAGGCGGATTAACGTCTGCTCTCAACGAGATGGCCGAAGCGTCAAGGCGAGGGTTCAAAATAGAGTTTGAGAAGCTTCCGATAAGTTCAGAGATGAAGATTTTAGTGGAACACTTTCGCCTCTCTGAGGATCAAGTACTGTCCATGTCTTCAACAGGCACTCTGATCGCAGCTATAGACCCACGGGAGGCAAGCAAGGCCGAAGCCATCCTTCACATGATTGGCGTGCCCTTCAGTTTGATAGGTGCCTTCACGAAAAGGAGAGGCTGCGAGATCGTCAAGGATGGGGTTAACAAGGCTTTTCCGAAAGTTGCAGACGATCCCTACGAAAGGATTCTCTCTGGGAAAGTGTAGATGTTCATGCGTTTTCCACGAACGAATCCAGCTAAGGTGAGATTAGCTTGTTTAGCCGTTTCGATGCCTGAGGATAGGGCGGAAGCCAGAGAAGCTGCTATGGGCAGTCCAACTTGTGCTGTTTTGAAGACCACATCGCCCGACAATCTGCCGCTTGATGCCAAGAAGCACTGATCAAAAACAGTGTTGTTCAAAGCTGCAATACCGATTGCCTTGTCAACCGCGTTGTGTCTGCCCACGTCTTCAGCCAGCGCTATGATAGAACCGTCACTATTGCAGATTGCTGCAGCATGTACTCCGCCTGTTTTTCTGAAGAGTTCAGCTTTAAAGTTGAGTTGGCTAACCGAGTTGAAAACAACCTCAGCTCTGACAGTTAGCCTAGAAACCACTTTGCTAGGGTGTCTCTTGTACTGGTACGGAGAGCCGCCCCCACAGGCAGAAGTAACTATCCGCGTATGCAGTCTGGAAAGCCTTATTCTGTCTTCCACTTTCAAGTCAGTTTTCACCGTGACATGGCAAGCATCTTCAGATTCTTTCAAGTAGATCCCATCGATTTCACTTGTCGATTTGAGGACTCCCTCTGAAAGCAAGTGCCCTATGGCCATCTCTTTTAGGCTTAGGGGTGAGCAGAGGATTGTTGCCCAATATGTGTTGTTGACAAAAAGGTGTAGTGGCTTCTCTTCTGCCACTACATCGGTTTGCTTCTTGGTTTTTCCTGTTGATAGATCAATTTTCAGAATTTCAACGTTGTACATGGCACTTCCCATATCCACTATTTCCTTATTTCAGACAGAACATAATTCACGATTTCTTCGGCTATGTTGACTTTTGTTACCGCTTGTAAGCCTTTCCAGCCTGGCTGACTGTTGACGTCTACGATTTTAGGGCCCTCTGGCCCCTCAAGTATGTCTACACCTGAGACTCTGGCGCAAACTGCCTTTGTAGCTCTTACTGCCAAGTCTTCAAATTCCTTGCTGAGTGTAATGGGTGTTGGTCTGGCTCCGCGACTGTAGTTTGTTTTCCATCCATCCGCGACGCGTCTCATCGCAGCAATCACTCGGTCATTGACAACGAATGCACGTATGTCTGATGTCCCATGGGGTACAAACTCTTGAATATAGATTACGCCATGATGGAACGTTATTGCCTTGAATATTGTGTCAGCTATGTCTGCGTCTACAACTCTTGTGGCTCCCATGCCTCTGGAGCCGAAAATTGGTTTGACCACAACATCCCTGCCCAGCTCATTGAAGGCTTTCAATGCTTCAGCAACGCTCTCAGTTGCTACTGTTCGGGGCACGGGAACGCCTGCATCTTCGAGAACTGCAAGTATGTCGTATTTGTCAACGCAGTGCTCAATAGCCGTGGGTGGGTTAACCATGAAAAATCCTAGGCGTTCAAGTTTGTGTAGCATGTCCATTCTAAACACAAGCTCCTCGAGGGACCCACGTCCGATCGGTCTGATTATCAGTGCATCTAGATCATCAGGCAAGTTCACCTCTTTTCTTGAGGTGGTTTCTTGAACCCTGAAAAAGGGTTTGTGTGCGAGTCTTGCCACCAGTTTTGGGAAGGTGAAGCAAGCATAAGGGATTCCTCTTTTTTGTAGCGCCTCTCTAACTTGGGTGCTGCTCCATGCCTCCATGTTCCTTGTTGCTATGCCAATCTTCAACCTGCATCTTTCCTGTCTGTAATAAGTCTGCAAAAATGCTGATGAATTAGGCTCTTAAAGCTTCTGTGGTTGAAGATGAAAGTTATTTCCGAAACAGAAACAAAAAAAGGGGTGACATTATGTTTAGCTTAGCTTGACTTCTGCTATTTGCTTAAGATCGACAAGGCTGTTGAGTTTGATCATCGTGCTGGAAAACGTGTATAGTGTATTGTCGATGTAAAGTGCTCTGTTGACGTTTCGGTTGTACTCTCCATACCAGTAGTATTCCTGAGTTGCAGTGCTCTCTTGGTGTGTTATGCCGCCTCTAAGCTCGAACCCGCCTGCAACCGTTAGCTTGTAAACCTGTGCTCCCTGCCAATATCCTCCTTGAGTCGGGGTTACGGCTGTGTCTTTTCCGCTGCCGATTGTGCCATAGTTGGTTATCGCAACTGGAATTACCAAGAGCGTTTTCGCCCTGTCGAAAAGGAATGCTTTTGGTTCGTAGAGAACATCGGTATATGTGTAGTCGCCTTTGACCAGATACTTCGTTGTTTCTGTGGGCGAGTTGACATTTGTTACGTTGAAGAGTGACAATTTGACGCTGTTGTTTTCCATTCCTACTCCTATGATAAAGTTCTCGTTGTAGGGATGCAGATAGCTTGAATAGCCTGGGATTTCCAGTTTGCCTGCGACTCTAAGCGCAGTTGGAATGCTCATGTCAACAACAAAGAATGGGTCCTTCTGCTCGAAGGTGACTATGTAAGCTTTGTTGCCGATGAACCTAGCTGATTGTATCGTTTCGCGGATTTCAGCATTCTCCAGTTGTAGAGCGCCGACAGTCTTCAGTTTTTCATCAAGAACATAGACAGAGTTTTCCGTTCTTTCTTTCCAGTTGGTTGTTGCTAGCCTAAAGTATCCGTCGTGTTCGTCCATTGAATATTGGTTGAGAACGCTGCCCGGCACGCTGCCTTTGGCCTGAAAAGTCAACTTGCCTCCATCTATGCTTGTTCTATATATTTCTGTACGCTGTTCTCCAATCCAGGTTGGATAGGTCACGTACATATTGCGGGGTGAAACGTACATAGTGCTCGCGCCCCCCATCATCACGGTCATGTTTGTCAGTTGTTGGGACGGATCTTTGAGGTTTAGGCCGTAAAATGATGTGAATGTGAAGTAGTTGTTCTCAACATTAGTGTAATTAGCTGTGTCTGAGTAGTATATTCTTGCGGCCGGGATTTTTGTGGTGTCTCCTAGAGTATATACTGCTGGGAGCATAACGGAGTTGTCATAGACGTATGCGGGTTGGCTCACAACCGTGTAGACGTAGTCGCCTATCATGCGTGAGTTGAAGTAGCTGCCTGTGAACGTGAAGTTTCTTGTTAGTGTTGGGCGGACTTTGTTAGAGACATCATATATGCATAAAAAGGTTCTCACTTCGCTTCGCAACGGGGTTGCGATCATTGCCTTTGCATCTGACGGAGCCACGTCGAGCACGAAAAACTGGTATTGGCTTCCAATTATCACGAGCTGGTTTCCATCCTGGCTGAGGAACATGCCTGCTACATACGTGTTGTTGCCTAGAGCAATTTTCGCGGTGACTCTTGGATCTTGTGGATCAGCCTTCACGATACATACGAGGTTTTGCGAACTGGAATAGTCGTTTGAAACTGCATAGATGTATTTTCCATCTGTCTTCACAATGTCTGCTTCGTCAACTCCTGCCACTTGGATGTTTGTGGTTGAGTATGCGCTAACTGAAAACTTTGAGTCAGCTAGGCTGGGAGCCGGAGATTGTGTCTCCATTCCCCCAGATCTTGCCCAGAACTGCGCATCCAATGGTCCCCAAGAGTATATTGAACCAGCTCCTGGCGTGTTGGCGAGAAGGTATCCCCTGAGGTCTTCATATGAGGCAAAGTTTTTCATCGGAGAGATATCAGACATAGTAGGATCTGGAATGTTGGGAAGAAGTGCGGGTGTTGAACCAAACACAAATATGAATCCTACCAGAACAATTGCTGAGAGAGCAGCTACAGCGCCATAGATTTTTGTTTTTTTGTTTACTTCTTGCTGAACCAATGTTTTTCGCCTGAAAATTGGTAATGTCTTCAGATTATATTATCCTAAGTGACAGAACAGGGTGTTCCAGTGTTTAGAACGGGCGCATCGACCATATACGGTAGGCTTCATACCAGAACACGGTACAGACTACTGCTCCAAATGATATGATGAAAAGGTTTTCACGGCTGAAACCTTGCAGGAGGAGCAAGAGGAACGCAATATAGAATATTGTGGAAAAAACCGCGTAGAAGAAGTATCTTGGAAAGAGCAACCTGCCCAGCTTAACATAATGCTTGAGTACACCTATCTTAACTTCGCCAACTAACCTATATTGACCGCCTATCTCTTGCTTTTCCACGAGACCTAGCTCGCGAAGCTGTTCTAAGTGATGGAAGGCGACACTTGGGCTGCTGAAACGCAACGCTCGCTGCGCCTCTCTTACTCCAACAGGCTGTCCGCATTTCAAGAGAAACCAGTAGACTTTCCATGCTTTTCCACGCAGTGCGTATTCAAGCTCCGGCTCCCCTGAGTCCAAATAGTCACTCTCAAGCTACAGTGTGAGCAACAGAGGCATATAAGTCCAATTATCAGAACAGCTAACTGCCTCCTGCAAAGCTTTTTTAACATGCGCCATTCTATTGGAAGCCAAGTGAAATGAATGGCTGGAGCCTCAACCCTTTTCAGAGCCTTGGCGATTTTGTTGGTACCAGTTTTGCTGGTTGCAGCCTTCTACGCAGCATTAACATTTCCTCGAACTATCGTTGACTTTCAAGTATCATTTACCGCAGGATTTGATCGTGAACAGCGGCAGTTCGAGGTACCCTGGTTGCATGAAGAAGTTCAGGTCGAGATCGCGGTAACCAACGGTTCATCGCTTTGGAGAACAAGCATCACGAACGCTAACGGTGATGAGATTTGGAGCCATGGCGCCCTTCAGAGCGAGCAGACAACTTTCATAAGCGAATGGATATCTCTGCCAAATGCAGGCTACCGCATCACTTTTTCGATCATAGGAGTAGGCTCGCTAGAAGCCCGTCTTAAGGTAGCTTCCAAAGGCGGGATCTGGTAGAACAATCGTAGATTGCAATGTTCAATGCCCAGTCTATTTAATCGCACGCCGTAGACATGTAGTGCGAATTGAAAAAAGGATTGGAACTGGGATGGAACCAACGGTTCTATACTGCGTCTATGAATTTGGGGTTGACGTCTTTTGATTAGCAACGTTTCCATTGAATGCAGATGGTAGCTCTGGGAAATTCGAGCTGATTTTATGTTCCGCAATGGTCGCAGCTTCATTTAGAATCTTTGCTGCGTCTTCGCTTACGTTGTTGAAATTCATCGTTGATCCGCACCCCAATCCGGCATCGAACATTAGGCCACTGAGCATATTGCCAATTTCTCCGAGTTCGTTCTCCGCTTCAGGCATAACCCCTGTGATGCCTGAACCCACAGATCTTAGGACGCCTATGGCCGGAGCCAACGTTGCGACGATGTCTCCGAATTCTGTGCAGGTTTTAAGTCTTAGCATGACTTGGTCGAGAGCCAATCTTGCGTTCATCGTTAGTTTAGTCATTTTTCGGACTTCAGCAAGTTCATTAGCGTATATATTCGCGTGTGCTGTGTCGTGTTTGGCGTATGCATCAACAAGTTTGGCGAATAGTGTCTTGTCCTTTTGACTGAACCGTTCAGATGCTTGGTCTAGCTTGTTTATCTGCAGGTCTAGTCGTCTGATTGCGAAGTCCATGCGTGGCTTCAAGGGTGGTGGAGAGGTTACTGCTGCTCTTACAACGTCGGTGAATGAGTCTTCCTTTCTTTTGCTTTCCCACTTGTCTGCAAAACGTTCCGACAAATTAACATCCTCTTTTCTGTAGAGCTGCTGGAATATACTTATGGGTTTTTAACATGTGAAAAACATGTGCGTATATACGTTGAATAGCAGTCTGCAATCTGAGCTATCAGTATCGATTAAAGAGCTGGACTGTTAAAGGGGATTATATACAGCTTTGTGAAGAATAGGTTAAGCTGTTAGTGTTAGAACTCCGAAAAGATACGCGAGCAACCCGTTCAAGAACAGAACTAGTACCACCTTTTTGATTTGGCGAGCACTCTCACGTGTGTAATCCTTCAGGAGAATGATTGAACAAATGATCAGACCAATATCCGTGATCAAAACGACAGGGACAAACCAGAAGGAAACTAAGCCCAGAGCCCAAGGGAAAGGTGTTAACGCTGCCGCAGAAATGTAGAAGAAAGCAGCTGCAACAGCAGAAGGTTTTTCGCCGTAGCGAACCGCCAGAGTTTTCACGCCTTCGGCTTGATCTCCTTTTACGTCAACGATTCCTTTCGTGATTTCTCTACCTGTGTTAGAAAGAAACGCCATTGCTGCAAAAAGCCATACGTTGGGTTGAACCTGACCGGTAACTATGATGCTGCCGTAGATGAAAGGGGCTGCTACACAAGCACTCACTAGGAAATTGCCTGGTAGTCCACTGCGTTTCCCTATGGTTAAGTATGTGACAACTAGTACCCAGGAGACCGCTGCGACGCTTAGACAGAGCGGCATTGTTAGGAAGGAAAACATAAACCCTGTTGCAGAAGACAAGGTTGCAAAGAGCAACGCTCCTCGAGGGCTCACTGCTCCACTCGGAATAGGTCTAGCCGGCTCGTTTATCGCGTCGATTGCCCGATCGTAGTAATCATTTATTGCCATTGCTGCTCCTGTTAGCATGAAACCTGTTACTAACCCGTAGAACACGTTAATCCAATTGTTGAGAACGGAGTTCGGGTTTGCAAGTATGGCGCCGACGAAAACTGCGAACCCCATCATTGCGCAGTTTATTGGTCTCATTAGTTTCAATAGACTTTTGGCTTTTCTCATTTTCGACATGCCTTGACAGAAATCATTAGTCGCGAAAAGAGTTAATATATTCTATCTGGGTGTAGCGGATTGCTGAGATGTAAGGTGCTGTGGATTTGCTCATGAGCATTCGTATTGCTGGGTCTGCCTTATTCATGGATGTTGGCCATTAGATTGAAGCTCGAGAGATTTGGTAGAATTGCGTTTAGCTCATAATCTCAAGTGCTTGCAAGATTTTCTTGAATTCTTCTTCTCTGAGTGATGCTTTTCTCCCGTTTGCGTAGATATCCTTGATTCTTTCTAGCGCTGCTGCCACAATTTCATCTGTCGGGGAGACACTTGTCATTTCTTTGATCTTGTGTTTTACTATGCCTTTACCGGATTGTTTGCCGATGGTCAAGCGTCTGTTGTTTCCTACGAGATCCGGCGGGTAGGGTTCGTAAGTCCAGGGGTTGTTTAGCACCCCATGAGTGTGAATGCCTGATTCATGGGCGAAGCCGTAGTCGCCTACTATTGCCTTGTTTGGTGGAACCACGTAGCCGGTTGCTTTCCCAATGAAGTCTGCAGTTTTTTTGAGTTTTTCTGTTTTTCCTTCGAATTTCCTGATAGCATAGTGAAGATAGAGATTTAGCAGGACCTTTTCGGTTTCCGCGTTTCCCGCTCTTTCTCCTATGCCCAAGTATGTGGTGCTGGCGTATATTGTGTCCCACAAACCTGATGCTGCTCTGATGGCTGCCATGGTGTTCTCAACAGCGTTTCCAAAGTCGTCGTGGGCGTGGATTTCAATGCTTTTAATTCCTGTTTGTTTTCCTATTGCCTTGACTTTTGCTGGAATGCCCGAGGGCAAAGGCGCTTTTGGGTCTGACAGTCCTATGCCCACAGTATCACATATGCGGTAGCATTCGGCGCCTGCTTGAGCTACGGCGTTAATGAATTTCTTTTCGAAGCTCCAGTCTGCGCGTGTGCTGTCTTCGCCATGGACAAACGTTCTCAGACCATGGGTCTTTGCGGCATATTCAACGACTTCGGTTACGCCTGAGAGTATTTGTTCGCGAGGTTTATCTGGCCATTTGGCACTGAAGTGTATGTCTGAGACGGGATGCGATATGCCCACTTCTTCAAAGCCGCAGTCAATGGCGCTGTCAACGTCCTCCTTGACTGCTCGGCACCATCCCGCGACTCGCAGATTCAAGTTCATCTTCCTGATGAGAGCTACAGCTTTCTTGTCGGTCTGCTGGTAATGGAATAGTTCGATTCTTTCTACGCCTACATCGCTTAAGAGATGTGCTATTCTCGCTGCGTTCTTTGGCTTCACCGCCAAGCCCGGCATCTGAATGCCGTCTCTAAGTGTGGTGTCGTCTATTACTGGGTTGGTATTTAGGGGTAGTTTGAAATAGAAGTCTTCAAGTCTCATTTTTCTGCCCGACTCTGATTTTTGGTCTTCTTCTGAATTTTTTCTTCTATGTTAGAGAGTGGTCATTGATAAAGATTTCTGTATGTTTTATGTATATTTGTTCAGAGCTATTTGTATTAAAATACTGTCAATCTTTGCTTTTATCCATTTTAGTATTTACATAGTGTCGTATTGCTTTGCTCTGTTATATGTTGCGGTGACCGCGCACCTCACGTTACCCTGTTCGTAACCAGACTGATGCGAAAGTCGCTAGCCGAAGAACAAGAATGCTGTCCCAAGGCTTAGTTTCTTGGAATTCACATGCGGAGTTGCTGAATATCCTGTTTCTCTCTCAAGTTGAGATGTCAGAATCTGGAAAGTTTTATATAGGTGAAATGTAAAAAGCTACAAACCGATGTAAAGTTTTACATTAGAATGGGTGTGGACGCTGTATGCAAACTGGACTGACTTCGAGAAACCTCGCGCTTGTCGCGATTTTTGCGGCTCTATATTATGTGCTTTCATTGATCGCCCCGATAAGGATACCCACAGGCGTTGGGAATCTCGAAATAAGCTTCGCAGCATTGATTGCCTCAGTAATAGGCATAGTCTTAGGTCCATATTTGGGAACCCTATCAACTCTTCTGGGTGCCTCAGTCGCATGGGTTTTGCCGCCCTCAGGGGGGAGTCTTTTCATGTTGCCTTTTCTGCTTTCGCCAGCCTTGAACGCCTTGGTAACGGGGTTGATCTTCTATAGAAAATGGAAACTTGGTTTCACAGTCTTTGCAGTTTTTGTTGTTGCCTTCTTGTTCACTCCGCCAATCTGGCCTGTGACGGAACACTGGTTTATTGCACTGGCTGTTCTTTTTGACAAGATTGCGGCACTACTATTGATCATACCAGTTGCCCTATTTGCGAAACAACTTTCAGTTGCGAAGGCATCACTGTTCTATTTCTTGTTATTCTTCATAGGAAATCAAGCCGACAACATGTGGGGGTCATTTATATTTGCAACCCCAATGGTCTATGGGCTTTTTGGCTTCACGGTGCAAAACGTTCAGATTGCCTTTCTCGCGAGTCCCTTCCTCTATCCAGCAGTTAGGCTGATTCAAGCTTTCATAGGAATGCTGATTGTGGTCCCTCTAATGCAGGCGTTGAAGGGAACGCCGTGGATTTGGCAAAAGGCGACTTTGCTTTCTTCCGAGAAAGAACCTCCAAATTGATTCTATTTCTGTTTAGCAGTAACAACTCTGCTTCGTCGTTCATTGCAGATTCTGAATGGGTCGTTTTTTTGGCCCGTCGCAGATAGTGGATGGCAGCTTGGGTTTTTGGATCCGTATTGCCCCCACTAGACTGTCCTTTTCTGGTGTTTTCCGCTTCCTTGAGAGTTCATCTTCCCATGTGCCTTCTTTCTCTTCTCATTGACTCAAAGCTTTTCCACATAGGCTGAGTCTACAATGAGGTGCCTGTCATAAGGGCCATTTGGGAATATTTTAAAACTCGGAAGGGTTTCTTTCATGAATCATGAGACTGAGCGAAGCGGTTGTCACAACTCTCAAGAATAGGCGGTTCTGGGTGTGGCAGCTTGGTGGGGCAGTCATTTATGGAATTCCGGCGGCAATGCGGTTCGTTACTGGCAGTGTCTACTTGCCTTTTCTCAGTTTGCTGGAAACGCCTTGGATAGACCATTATGTTCCAGGCAATCTTGTGGAAAAGATATTGGTGGGTGCATTTTTCCCGGGAGGGGCGGGTGGTGTGTCTGGAGAAGTATTAGCTTCAGAATACGTTGGTTTACCTGTTTGGGGAAGGAAAAAGTATCAGGCTAGGTTTGTTGGTGCAATGGTTCAAACCGCTGCATGGTCAGTTTTTCAGCTGTGGGGTAATCTGCAGAATATCAAAGGTCCATACGGAGGCAACATATTCGAATATCCTATGGTGTATCCGCTTAATTTTCTGCTTGCTTCATTTTCCATATTCACGCCCGACGTTCTAAAATTCGCAAAGTCAGTTTTGGGTTCCGCAAAAAGCAAATTCCGTTAAATTGCTGTGAAAATACTCGTTTCTGGCATTATAGTCAAGCGAGAAGGTTATTATTGCGTTTTTTGTCTGATCATTCTCATGTCATTCCATGTTAGGCGGCAAGACAGGGAAATGACCGACCCCGATGAAATGCGGAGAATACTGAGAACTGCTGATAGCGTCACTGTTGCTCTTTGCATGGATAATCAACCGTACCTTGTTTTGCTCAGCCATGGTTACGATGAGACGCACAATTGCATCTACTTTCACTGTGCACCTGAAGGAAAAAAGATTGTCTATATGAAGGCAAACAACAAGGTTTGGGGTCAGGCTGTGATCAATTACCATTTGAAAGGTGAATGCGAGTACACTTACACCTGCGTTCACTTTTCCGGAAGAGTCACATTAATCAACGATTTGGAAGAGAAATTTCATGCTCTGGAATGCATGGTCAGGCAGCTTTCTGAAAATCCTGAGGCAAAGCTGGCAAAGTTGAAACCGGAGAAGCTTGCCAAGACAGGTATTGGTCGAGTCGACATAGAATTTATGACAGGAAAAAAACTCAGACCTGAATGATTGTTTTGATCGCCAAGTGTTTCATGAAAAGGTTAATTAGCCAAAATCTAGTGTATTCAAGCGGCATTTGAGCCCAGGTAGTATAGTCCGGTCTAGTATATGCGGCTGTCGCCCGCAGGACCCGGGTCCGAATCCCGGCCTGGGCGCCAAAACCCAAAATTTTCCTTATTTTGCAGAATAAGGCTGTAATTAAGCTAATTTCCAGACTAAACCTTACAGCAAGGTGGAAAAGCTTTGGAGGATGGATTTGGGGGTGACGAAGGGAAAATCGAAGACCAAAAATCTTCTCGAGAATTCCTACAGTATCGTAGTAATTCTTTATAAGCAAGGTTTGTTAGTAAGAATATTGCGAGTGTACCAAGAATGGCATCGGTTATTGTCACGAGGCACGCGCAAGTCACGATACCCAAAGAAATACGCGAAAAAGTTGGGATTGCGGAAGGAGACAGGGTGAGAATGAAGGTAGTGGAAGGGAATAAGATAGTGATTGAGAAAGCTAACGAAGAAGCATGGAAAGATTGCGCTGACTTTCTACCCGAAGACTTTGAGAAAATACTGGAATCTCTGCATGTTGATTCGACAAGCAGATTCAAGCGCCTCGGGCTGGTTCCCTAAATTTGGGCGACGAAAAGAAAACAGCCATAAAAGGAACAAAAAGAGCATTCATTGACACTTCAATAATTGTCGATGTTGATAGGGGAAAGCAAGAGGTCATAGACCTTTGCAAACGATTAACTAGTACCGACAGCGCATTCATAAGCACCATAAGCGTGTCAGAGATCTTGACGGGATCGTTTCTGAGGCAAGACCACAAAGTTGCGGTGAAGAAAGCGGAAAGAGTGCTCAGCCAATTCCGCTGGGTTCCATTGGACGGCGAGGTGGCAAAGCTCATTGCCGAATTGAACGCGTACCTGATCTCTAAGGGACAACCTATAGAATACCAAGATGTAGCGATCGCTGCTTCTTTTCTTCTGGAATGTTGTGATGTGTTGCTGACCGAGAATAAAGACCATTTTGGAAGACTACCCAATCTTAAAGACAAAGTGATGACTCCAAAAGAGTTTTTTTGCCAAGAATCACATTAAGGACTAATCATCTAGCTGATAGTTTGCGTTTTGATGTTGATTCGTGTCAAAGCTTATTTGCTCATCGATCATATGGACATTCATGTTCAGAATTTTGGCCAGTGTACCTGGCAGGCTCAAAAATCTCTTTCCTCACTTCAAGCCGTACTTTACTAAGCCTCAATTCGACAATTTCTGCCGTGCTGAAATGGGGCTAATTGGTGCAGGCAAAAAAGAACACGACATAGTTAGCATGAACAAACTCTTCATGGATAGAAAAGACCAAAGCAGCCTTAACCGTTTCTTCACAAACGCAAAGTGGGCACTCAAGGGCATTGCAGACGCGGCTAAAGAAATGCTTCTAGGAGAAGCCGCCAAGCAGCCTCCAGCAGCAGCTTTTGAATCTGTGGAGCATCGTTCAATAGACGACACGGTTTGCAGAAAGTACAGTTCAAAGACGGAGATGGCTTGCTACAACTATTCCTCAACCATGGGAAGGGTTCTTAGCCATGACTTTGTAACCAGCATCTACCAGAACGGTCAGACCGGGATTCCAGACGACATAAAGATGTACGGTAGCAAGAAGAAATGTCGAGAAAAAGGAGTGGAATTCAAAACCAAGATTCAGCTTGCATGTGAAATCATAGATGAACACGTACCTCTTGAGAAGGAGACGATAATGCATTGGGACAGCTGGTACATGTGCAGGGACCCCGTGGAGCATTGTAAGGCTCGCCACTACCGGTGGATTGGAGAGGTCAAAAGCAACCGAATCGTGTTCTACCAAAACGAGCGACTGCATCTTCATGAATTATTTGATAGGCTGCGGGAAACGGGAAGGTTTGTTGACGCTGTGGTCGACGGCGAAATCTATCAAGTCTGCAAGGTAAACGTGTTCATTCCTGACGTCGGCAACATTTCGGTTCTGATCAATGTCAAGGCTGACACGCATGCTTTTCATATGCTGTGCACCAATCTTTCTGAGTTGACAGTTATGGAGCTCGTGGAGCATGCGCTTAAGCGGCATGCAACAGAGATGTTTCATAAGGAAGCTAAGGCTTTAGGTCTAGAGGAGTATAAGTTCCAGCGGAGCGAAGCGGCGCTTATACACACGCACCTAGTCTGTGTGGCGCTTATACTCCTAGACGTTCTTAGGCGAAGGCTTCTGCGTTATGGAATCAAAAAGTCTCTTATGACTATGGCCGCTACGGTTGATTGGGCAGTTGGACAGGCAGGAGACCTCTTTGTTCATGCAATCAGAAATTCAAACCTCTCAACAAGAAGCTTATTGCGGATGATAAACACAAAATAACGTGAAAACGCAAACTATCAGCTAG
>CAZQCX010000035.1:0-3517 GCA_964591705.1 uncultured Candidatus Bathyarchaeia archaeon
GAAGCTGTTGCTCAATCTCACTCCAAGGGCACTCGAATCTCCCGAGGCAGGATCAGTTTGAAAACAAGGTTCATCAAACGGACGGTGGTAAACGCCCTAAACGCCTTGTCATCAAAAAAACCTCTCAAGTATGCCACATACTTGTCAGCAATAACTGTCTTCTTTGTGTTGATTCTCTTTCCACCAATCCTCGGGATAATAATAAAGAGCAACTCGATGCAGCAATTCCTAAATCAGCCTGAATTCGTGAGTCGCGCTCTCACAGCCATCATAAACTCCTTTTTGGTTGCCCTCGTCGTGTCAGCTTTGGACATCATCGCCGGAACTCCGATGGCATGGCTGATCACCCGTGGTAAATCAAAGTGGCTGAACGCGTTAGACACACTGGCAGATATACCATTCATCGTGCCAACAGCGGTTCTAGGCTATTCACTTCTCATTTTCTGGAGCGACTCCAAAGGCATCTCAGGACTTCTCACCGACTCCCTTGTTGCTCCAGGCTGGCTTCTTGTGATGCTTCTTCACTTCACATTTTCTTACCCTGTAGTGGTTCGTGTCTTGGTGGGAGCTTTGCTCGATTATAAAATGGAATACGAAAGAGCATCAAGAACATTGGGGGCTGCCCCACTTGTGGCTTTCAGAACTGTCACCTCCCCAATTCTTAAACCCGCATTTATCGCTTCTTTTGTGCTATCATTTGCTAGGTCACTCTCCGAAACTGGCGCAACGTTCATCGTAGCAGGCACCTTTGAAAACGGACCTGTTTTCATACAGGGCATGAAAAATCAATTTTCAACGTCGAATCCCGTGTTATACGAAGGAGCGGCAGTTTTTGCAAGTGCAATCCTCATCGCTGCTTCCTGCACAATCTTCGCGCTGATTTTGTTTTTGGGACCCCGCTTGAAATTCCCATTCAAAAGCCTTTGGCCAAGGGCGGAAAGACAACTAAGCTACTCAAAAGCCGCTTGGTCTAGAACCGGGGTAACACTACTGGTATTCATATTCATAGTGCTAGTTCCTGCATTGTTCGTTGCCTTACCGGCCTTTCAAGCAGTTTTCACAGACATACTTCCAGCAGCGCTTTCCGGTTCGGGCATATGGAGCAGCTATTGGCATAGTCTTCTTGTTTCATACTCACTTGGCGCAATTGTTACTGTAATAGGCTTCATCATTGGGCTTCCAATGGCAATACTCGTCGCAAGGAAGAAAATGGGGAAACCTCTCTCAGCGTTGCTTGATGTGCTTGTAAATGTTCCCCTAATCGTCCCATCGATAGCTCTTGGAGTCTCCCTCAAGTTCTTCTGGAAAGAAAGCTTTCCGTTCATGCCTGAGTTGCTGATACTGATTTTTGCGCATTTGTCAATCACATACCCCTATATCGTGAAATCAATGTCAGCAGCATTCGAGAGGATAAGCATGGACTTAGAGGAAGCTGCAAGAACGTTGGGCGCCAAACCATTCAGTGTGTTCACAACAATAATATTCCCGCTCACCAAGTATTCGATATTGTCAGGCGCGATAATGGTTTTCACTCGAAGTGTAAGCGAGACAGGTGCAACTTTGGCAGTCGTAACCAACCTGAAGACAGCTCCAGTAGTGATAGTGGAATGGGTCAAGAATACGGTCCAAGCTTCCGCACTGGAAATAGGGCTGGGCGCAGGCATCTTGGTGCTGCTTTCATTCGTAATACTATTCTTGCTCAGACTGCTAACGCGAGGAGAAGGCAGAAATTGAATTCGAGCTTCATCAAATCAAGAATAGTGATGAAAGAAAAGGTGAAGAGGAATTAGAAAATGCCCAACATTCGTGTTGTGAATCTAACCAAGAAGTTTGGCAGCGTTACAGCACTGAATGACATCAACCTCGAGATTCGCGACAAAGAATACTTCTCTCTTCTAGGTCCAAGCGGGTGTGGAAAGACCACTCTACTGAGGCTCATTGCGGGTCTGATTGAGCCTGATAGTGGCGAGATTTGGATAGGCAACAAGCGCGTGGATGCAGTTCCTCCCGAGGATCGAGACATCGGATTTGTCTTCCAAACCTTTGCCCTTTTTCCTCACATGAGTGTCTGGGACAACGTTCTCTACGGACCCAAAGTCAAGAACTTCAATTTGAAAGAAGCTGAAACAATAGGCGACGAGGTTCTGGAACTGGTGAAACTGCACGAGCGGATTAATGCTTTTCCTCATGAGCTCAGCGGAGGCATGATGCAGCGCATCGCAGTAGCTAGAGCGCTCGCGGCAGGTGCAAAGACTCTCTTGCTTGATGAACCGCTTGGTCAACTTGACGCTAAAGTCAGAAATGAGATCCGATACGACATAAGAAAGATGACAAAAGACCTTGGATTGACTGCAATTCATGTTACGCATGATCAGTCTGAAGCAATGTCTATATCAGACAAGATCGCCGTAATGAAGAACGGAAAGATCGTGCAGATTGGCACGCCTAAGGAACTATACATGAATCCAAACAGCCTTTTCGTAGCCCATTTCATAGGTGAATCTAATTTTCTTGAAGGGGAAGTTCTGTCCTCCTATGGAGCTTTTCTGAAACTGGAGTTACGTTCGGGTCTCAAAGCTCTTGGAAGAACAAGCGAAGTCAAGAAAGGGCAACGGGTAGTTTTGGCTGTGCGTCCTGAAATCTTCATGATAGAAAGAGAGGATATTCAAAAGGAGAACTGGCTCAGAGGCGAAATAGATAAAGTCACTTTTGAAGGTACCTTTGTGAGGTATGTCGTGAAGCTCGAAAGCGAAGACACCGTGGTGGTGATAAGACCCTCACTTGCAGAATCATGGCTGGAGAGGGGTGCGAAAGTGACATTAAGCTACGCGCCTGAGAAAACACACGTTTTCGCCTACCCCCAAGCCGGACTAGCGGACGAAATATCGGTGTAGAAAAGACATCTGCAATAACCTCAAGGGCAGCTGGCGAACCTCAGTCCATGCCTCGAAATAACTGCTGTGATAATAGCGTCCGAAAGCCTTAAGTGTGGCATGCAAAATAACCTTTGACAGTTTGAGAATGTAAACAGGTGTTGAAATAGTTTGGCAGTTGAAGGATTTTTCGACAACAAACGACAACCAGTGGAAGCTAAGATAGGCGAACTAAGCCCCCAGTCCAGAGCAGTCAACGTGACAGCGAAAGTCGTGTCAAAGAGTGAACTCAGAGAAATTCCGATGGGTCGAGACGGGTCAGCGCACCGAGTTTGCGATGCTTTGGTAGGCGACGAAACAGGCAGTATCTATCTAACTCTTTGGGATGACAATATTGAGAAGGTCAATGAAAACGACACTATCCGCGTTGAAAACGGTTACGTTACCCTTTTCAAGGGCAACATGCGTCTGAATATAGGAAAATATGGGAAACTGGAGCAAGCAAAAGAGCCTTTAGTGGTCGAGGTTAACACAGAGAACAATGTTTCCAACAAAACATACGAACAAGAGAGGCGCCCATTCAGACGAGGTGGCGGATTCGGAGGGGGAAGAGGCGGCTACGGCGGAGGACGCGGCGGCTACGG
>CAZQCX010000035.1:3617-15920 GCA_964591705.1 uncultured Candidatus Bathyarchaeia archaeon
GAAGATACTAGAACGACTTAAGCATAATACCCTACGCCCTTTTTATTCTCCTACTTTCATAGAGAGTCTTTTTTTTCATGTAAACATCACCATGAACCGCAAAGTCAGTGTAAGTTCTGGAGAGGTGGCCAATTAGAAAGCCTCACGTTATGGCTCAAGTGTGTAGAGCAATACAAAGGCAGTCTCACGTTGGACTAAGCATGCATGAGCTTGACTATGTTTCTCTTTTCGAGTCTTTTGAGCGCGTCAAGAAATTCGTTCTTTTCTCCAGTATAATCAAGGTGTTGCATCATGTCTGGAACAAGAACGCCTTTCCTTCCAAGGTTCTCGTGCTTTTTGTGGAGGTGTTTCACAATAGATTTCTCCAGCTTGCCACACCGCCAAGTCGTATTTCGAATTAGAACAACCAACATCTTCAGGAAGGTTTGCTCACTCCCGTGCGTCCTAGACAAGTCTCCCCCTTCCCCCAAATTAGAGTAAGCTATGGCGCGATCATTTTTAAGCATTATGTCCAAAGCCAGAATAGGGCTTTTCTTTTCTTAGGACTCAAGCCTATCCAGATCTTCCTAATAACGCCAAGCCATTCTAAACTACTGAAGCAATAATACTCTGATAGCTTAGGAAAATCCCGTTATTTTTGAGTGTTGAATTCCTGGGTCGCTCCTACAGTTTGGCTTCTCCTCTTCCATCTCAATTGAACAAAAACCCTTTGTATGAGCCCGTGCTTTTCAAGCGATCTTAGGCTGCGATTTATTGAGGAATACTCCTTTGTCCTGCACTCAATTAATCTGCCATGGATCATCTCGGCAATTTCTCTCGTGGTCATCTCAGGTTTCACTTCGAGAATCTCCAAAATCTTCTTTTGCTTTCTCGATAAGTTAGGCAACTGTCATCAGGAGAAAATTGGGGAGAGAATTATTTATAACATTCGCAACCCTTGAGCCTCAAGAACTGACTTGGAATTGTCCGAGTTTATAGGCTCAGCGAATGTCTTACTAGTCGAAACTTGGCTTGGGCTTCCCCAGTTTCTTGTTCAGACAAGCTCGGATGAAGCCGTAGTACGCAGGGGCGGGTCTTCCCGGTCTGCTCTTGAACTCACCATGAAACTGTGAGGCAAAGAAGAAATAATGGTCGGGAAGCTCAAGCGTTTCCATTCTTCGCCCATCGGTGCTTTTACCAGTGAAACGCAATCCGCTCTTCTTCAAGAGGTCTATGTATTCAAGATTCACCTCGAACCTGTGCCTGTGTCGTTCATAGATTTCTTTCGCCTTATACAGACTATTTGCAATGCTACCTGTCTCTAAGAGTATTTTGTGGGAGCCTAAGCGCATTGTTGCGCCCTTCAGTTCGACGCCTCTCTGCTCAGGCATGAGATCTATTAGGGGATGTTGCGTGTTCGCGCAGATTTCGGTGCTGTTGGCGTCTTTGAGTCCGCAGACATTGCGACCGAATTCAATTACAGCAAGCTGAAATCCATAGCAGATGCCTAAGAATGGAATGTCAGTCTCTCGTGCAAACTTTATGGCTGAAATCTTCCCCTCAGCCCCTCTTGCACCGAAGCCATAGGGGACAAAGACGCCATCAAATGAATTAAGGTCAGAGATACATTCTGGTGTCTGCTCCAATTTCTCTGCATTAAGATAAGTTATGCAAACGCGAGTGCGGTTTGCAGCTCCCGCGTGTCGCAAGGCCTCCCCCATGCTTACATAGCTGTCTGATAAGCCAGCATACTTTCCAACTAAGACAATTTGCACTTCGTTGTCGGGCTTAAGCATGACGTTTACAACCTGCTGCCAATCTTGAAAATCCTGATTTGGACAGTCAAAGCACAACCTTCTGCATATGAATTCACCCATACCCTGCTTGTCCAGTATTAAAGGGACTTGATAAATTGTTTCCACGTTGTATGAACAGAAAACCGCGTTTTCCGGAATTGTTCCGAACAGCGCAATCTTCCGTAACGTTTCAGCGTCAATCATGATTGGGCTGCGCGCAACTATTATGTCAGGTTGAATGCCAATGCGGCGTAGTTCATTTACGCTGTGCTGCAAAGGTTTCGTTTTCATTTCCTGTGTAACATCTAACACTGGAACTAGAGCAACGTGAACATAAAGCGTGTTTTCGTAGCCTTCTTCAAGGCGCATTTGTCGGATTGCCTCGAGAAAAGGTAAGCCTTCTATGTCTCCAACTGTTCCCCCAACCTCGGTTAGGACGACGTCTACGTTAGTACTCTTCGCAATATTCCTGATCCGTTGCTTAGTCTCGTTGGTTATATGCGGAATTATTTGAACGCAGCGTCCTAGGAAATCCCCGCGTCTTTCCTTCTCTATGACCGACTTGTAAACAAGCCCTGTTGTCACATTGTTTTCCTGCCTTAGACTCAGGTCAAGAAATCGCTCATACCACCCCAAGTCTAGGTCAGTCTCGCCACCGTCATCAGTTACAAAGACTTCGCCATGCATGTAAGGATTCATTGTGCCTGCATCGACATTGACATAAGGGTCGATTTTTATCACGTTGACTTTGAGTCTTCTTGCCTGCAGCATCTTGCCAATCGATGATGTCAGAATCCCTTTTCCCACCGAGCTTAAAACCCCGCCCGTAATGAAAACATATTTGACCATTAGACGAAATCTCCGCAATGACCTAACTCTCTCAACGAGATTCAATATAACCGTTGCCATTGAGGCGAGATATTTGGGTCTCCTAAGGGAAGCGCAAAGTAGTTACAATGGAACACCTGTTTACGTGTTCATTGAGCATCAAAAACCCCTCGAGATCTCAGAATAATCTTGAATGGATAGGCGCTAATACGGCAAGAATATTGAAGGAGGCAGTTGCAGTGATGGCTTGCGAAACTATCTGGAGTGTACTTCCTTCACAGCTCAGTTCCGTGGCGATCGAAAAAGAGGGGTAATGTCGGTCTTCTTTAGGTTTGAGGAAAATCAAGCATGGAATAACAGGTTAGTTACCTGCTAATGTCGCATTCGGAGCAGAAACTACAGACATGAGCCACATTGAGGTTGTGAGCTAATTGTCAAGATTTTCAAGGATCTGTACGTGTCGAGACGCAATGCTATTTGCTATCTTCATAGCATTGGCTTTCGTGAGTGGGTAGGTCTTTTTGCGTAGAGAACGAGGTTATCTGCCTGTGCTAAAGGAGGGTTAGCGATGGGCAGTCATGTGCTGTGGATCTGGAAGAAAATATTTAACTATGGGACGCTATAAACTAGTTTTGGAGATTTTGGTATGCCAAGAGCTTTTGTTCTGATGAACGTCGAATCTGGTTCAGAAGACGAGGTCCTTAGAGAAATAAAGAGAATCGAAGGCATTGAGGAAGCGTACTTTTCATACGGAGTGTATGATTTAATTACCAAAGTGAAAGCTGACACTATGGAGAATCTCAAAGATCTGGTAACACGAAAGATTAGATCACTAAACAAGGTGCGTTCGACGCTCACGCTGATCATTATGGAGGAATAGGAAGCCTCCTCATATCCACCACACGCTCTTTTTGATGGCTGTAGTGTTGCTTCTGAGCTGAGGTGCTGAGCCGGGTTGAAATTGTGTTTCAAGAACTTGCAACGTTCACCCATCTATTCCATTGCCAAAACGGATTTGCCCGTTGGGCTTTAAGCACAAGCATTATAGCTTCACTTGACCGAACTACTAACCTAACCGTGAACCGCGATGCAGCGATCATACTCTAGGTTACTAGGAGTAATCGGTAAACCGAATACTGGCAAATCCACATTCTTCAGCGCAGCTACGCTTGCTTTGGTCGGAATTGCTAATTATCCATTCACAACAATAAAGCCAAATCGAGGCGTCGGTTATGTTAGAACACAGTGTGTCCACGCGGATTTCAACGTTAGAGACAACCCAGGGAACTCGCTCTGCACTGACGGCATAAGGCTTGTTCCTATTGAGCTGGTTGATGTCGCCGGTCTAGTTCCTGGGGCTTGGGAAGGAAGAGGTCTCGGTAATCAGTTTCTGGACGAAATACGCAGAGCAGACGCGCTGATTCATGTGGTTGATGCCTCAGGAGGAACAGATTCTGAGGGTCGTTTGTGCAAGGTTGGAGAACACGACCCTTTGGAGGATGTGCGATTCCTGGAGAGGGAAATAACCATGTGGATAGTTTCGATCCTCCGGAAAGATTGGGCTAAACTTTCAAGGGCAGCCGAAGCGGAATCGCGTGATTTGCCTATTATGTTAGAGGAGCGCTTGAGCGGTCTTGGAATAAGGCGGAGCCATATTTCCGAGGCCGCGAGAAGAATGAGATTGAATGTGGAGAAGGCAACTTCATGGAGTGAAGAAGATTTTGTTGGTTTTGCGGACGCTCTGAGGCAGGTTTCAAAGCCTATGCTTATCGCCGCAAACAAGATGGATTGCTCGTTTTCTGAAGCTAATCTCGAGCGTTTGAGAAAACTTGATTATCCAGTTGTTCCCTGTTGCGCGGAAGCCGAGCTGGCTCTTAGGCGAGCTGCTGAGAACAAGCTTATTGACTACAAACCCGGAGACAGCGCTTTCACGATACTGCAACCTGACGCCTTGTCGCAGAATCAGGTCAGGGCACTAGAAATGATAAGAGAGAGAGTCCTTTCCAAGTTTGGATTTACCGGAGTACAGGAGGCTTTGAACTTGGCTTACTTCAAGTTGCTAAATATGGTTGCCGTCTACCCGATTGAGGATATAGAGCATTTGTCGGATCATAATGGACGAGTTTTGCCTGATGTCTACCTCGTTCCTTATGGCACCACCGCGCGGCAGCTGGCGTATCTCATTCATTCCGAGCTTGGAGATGGCTTCATATATGCCGTGGACGCGCGTGACAAGAAAAGAATAGGTGAGGACTTCATTTTGAAAAATAGAGACGTTATCTCTGTAGTTAGCACCAGGAAGCGCGCATAGCGTTTTCTATTCCCCGTATCTTCTTTTTCTTCTTTGATAAGTTCTGATTGCTCGTAAGAGGTCAATATAGCGAAATTCTGGCCAGTATACATCAAGAAAACAGAGTTCACTGTAGGCTGCCTGCCATAGTAGGAAACCGCTGAGTCGCTCCTCTCCTGAGGTTCTGATAATCAGATCTGGTTCTTGCTTTGGCATATGTGATGTGTAGAGGTATTTTTCAAACGTGGATTCGTCTATGTCTTCAAGAAGTAGTTCGTGGTTCTTTACTTTGTATGCAATCTTTTTTGCGGCATCTAGTATTTCAGCCCGTCCACCGTAGGCAAAGGCGAAATTGAGGAATCGACGATCATAGTCCTCAGTAGCTTTCTCTACGTCGGCGATTAGTTGTTGCAACTCCTTTGGGAGAAGGTTTACACTTCCTATTACTTTGACATGGATTTTGTTTTTGTGAATTCGTTCATCGAGCAGAAGCTTTCGCAGTTTTTCTTCGGCAATCCGCATTATTTCTTCAATTTCCTGCGGGGGACGCTTGAAATTTTCAATTGAAAAAGTGTAAAGCGTTAGGAATTTAACATCGAGTTTTTCGCACCACTCCAGTAGTTGTTCAACTGTTTCTGCGCCTTTCTTGTGACCCAACCAAGGATTCAATTCGTTCTCCGTCGCCCAACGTCTATTTCCGTCGAGAATCATGGCAACGTGCTCGATTTTCTGTCCATCCTTGACCTGCTGCCATAGCCATCTCTCATATAGTTTATAAGCGCCAGTTACTGAGAGCAGTTTTTTTAGCACTTCTTCGCCCTCGAGAGTTGTACTGTTATTCTTTTCGTTATGTGCATAAGCTTTTCTTTTTTAAATAAACATTACGTACCCTGAGAAGAAGATGACGGTTTCATTTGTTCCTGATGATCGTGCTAAGCCGCGAGATTGTCGCCTTTCTTGGCGGTTTCACGCCTGCTCAAATTCTTCAATTGTTTCTTTTGATTTTGAAAAGAAGTCTCTAGCTGACTTGTGCACAATGATGACAATCAACACGGAGGCTATTCCGATTAGGATGCCAATAACTATGTTGAATATCAGCATATCATATCCTGTCTTCGGATCCACAAGGATTTTTGCCGTTGCTTCGAGTATCCAGCGGGTCCATGCCACAGACACCACCAGTGCTGAGTTTCGAAGCAGTCTTGCATCTTTTTCAAAGTACCAACGAAGGCTCCTTCCAACGAGGATGATGCCTATGCCAACTACCATGAGGTCCGTTACACCGAAGATGAATCGGCCAGCCACTTGGGGGAGGTCTGTTAACCATCCGGCAAGATCTGGCGGAAGCGGATTTTTGTAGTTTGCAGCGCTATTTGCTCCTAGGTAAATGCCGACGGCAATGCAGAGGACGCCGAAAATAGCTGAGTAATTGGATATTTGGACTGGGATTGGCGGGGGTGAGTATTCTCTGAACCATTTATGGAGATCTTTGATCGCTCTGTCCATGCCGAAGCCCTTGAAGAGGAATATTCCGCCAAGTATTATCGCTACGGCAATTGCTAGACTGCTGCTTGGCACATTGAATATTGTCAGGATTCCCCAGATGATTATTAGTATTCCGGGTATGCCTAGTACAACTCTCGAGTATCTTGGGTTTTCCCATAGTAGCTTGAAGTATTTGGTGAAAAGTGCGGCTGTTTCCTCAATCGTTTCGCTATGTTTTATCACTATGCGTCTGATTGAGGAGACTGGGACTCTTGATTGAACTAGTGGGAGTACTGTTTCGTCCGAATAGCCGTCTGTGACCAGGATTACTTCGGTTGCATTTGATTCAAGTATCACTGCGTCTAGTTCAGCAGCTAGCTTCCTGTCTGCTGTGACGCCTCCCCTTTCTGAGCCAGATATTGTGGCAACGTCGAAGGTTTCTTCTGGTTTTTTTTCCTTTGTTAGGCGGTCATTGATTCGAATGGCTTCAAACATTGCGTTGGCGTCTGGTTCTTCAGGGTCGCGTAGCGCGAGGGTGACTGCGGCTTCCAAGTTCTCTGTTCTGCCCATCAGAGGGGTTTTGATTCCGGCTTTGGACTCCAGATCGCCATCTCTATCGACGCATAACACTAGGATGCGCTTCTGTCTTGTCTGATCCAAAGCTGTGTTTTTCTCCATTTTCTCTTTTCCTATTTATCCGCTTTGGTTAATAATCTTAGTCTTGTGTCTGAGAGGCATTTTCGTTGAGGAGCTGAAATTCGTTCCAATTCAGTTTTTCTCCTTTTTGTAGCTTATCGCGCGCTTCTGAAACGATTTTTTCTTTCAGTTCTTGTTGCTTGATTTTTCGTTTGGTTTCTTCTTCGTTTTCTATTGTCTTTTGCACCATTTTTCTCTGCTCTGCGAGTCTTGTGTATTCTTGGATCGCGAGTTCGGTTTTTGTTTTTGCCTGAACATAGATGGAATGCATGCTGTCGGCATCTGCTTTTATTTTTTTGGACTCTTCTATCCTCAGCATCATTTTTGAGTGAAGTTCCTGGCTTTTTTTGGCTACGCACTGTAGTTGATTGTGAGCGGTAGTAGCTTGCTTGTCAATTGCCTCTATGTTTCTTCTTGATTCCTTTATTTTCTTTCTCTGTTCTTCTATTTTCTTATACGTTCTCTGTTGTGTCTCAAGTTGCTTCACTTTTTCTATGAGTTCCTTCTCTGCTGCAGCTTCGAGTGAGGTCGTTTGAATTTTCCACTCTATCCTATCAAGCTCTTCTTGGAGTTCGCTATTGCTTCGCTTCGGTGTCTTCGTCTTCAGCTCTCTGATCTTTTCGTATGTACTTTTCAGTTCTACGATTAGGGTAGCTGCTTTGCTTTTGGTTTCATCCCGTAGTATCTTGAGGATTCGGGCTTCCTCGTTTAAGGCATTGCGCTCGGTCTTAAGATCGTGGATTTCTTGCTGGATCTTCTTGAATTTCTCGTTGAGTTTGTCTCTTGTGTCTGCTAGTCTTCGCTTTTCAGACTTTGCAGAGTCAATTTGTTGTTTGAGCGCCAGCATTTGCTGGTTTATAGCCTCAATTTGGCTGTTTACATCTTTGATTGCCAATGTTGTCAACATCGTGATATTGAAATAATAGAATTGTGAATTTCGAATTAATATTGATTTCATATTTGAGTCAGCCTTTGCAATGATCAGCTCACTTCTTTTGACTGTCGGTTTCGGATGAAAAGCATTTTATAGGGTGTTTCCTCATGCTATTGCAGGATATGGTGCAATATGAAGTATGATTACGTTGAACTCCTTAAACGCGGGTATTCCCAAATACCTGAGGTTTCACTGAAGCGCGAACGCCTCGAAATTCCAAGGATCATGGTTCAAACAGTTGGTTTGCGTACGATAATTAGCAATTTCAAGGAGGTTGCTGATGCGTTGAATCGCGACCCACAACACATACTGAAATTCCTGACACGTGAAATGGCGACTGCAGCTACGTACCATGAGTCGAAGGCAATATTTCAGGGGAAATTTTACCGTGACAGTTTTGAGAGGTTACTACAGAGGTACATGGAGAGCTTTGTAATTTGCCCTGTCTGCAAACGACCGGATACAGGAATCGCCAAGGAGAAACGTTTAGCGTTCCTAGTCTGTAATGCTTGTGGCGCTAGGTCATCGATTAAGCAATTGTGAGTGCGCTGGGTTTTGGACGTTTATGTCAAGCTGAGAAAGATCGGGAGAAACGTCGTTTTGGCGATTTGTGACTGCGATTTGCTTGGCAAGACCCTGTGTGAGAACAAAATTGTTTTCAAAATCAAGGACGAGTTTTATAACGGTGGGAGAACTACCGTTGAAGAAGCTGTAACCATGATTGAAAACTCAACCGTTGTCAACATGGTGGGTAAGAACTGCGTGGAGACCGCTATTAAGAAAGGTTTTGTGCATCCTGAAGCTGTGCTCCTCATTGAGGGAATCCCGCATGCGCAAATTGTGAAGCTGTAGAGATGCCTTCGTTGCCGTTTCGGGGAACGGTTCCTTCTGCATCTGGACGCAATTCTTTGTGGTTTGCTGGTCTTAGAGGACGATAAACCTTATCTGAAGAATGAGTAGAACTCTGTATTGCTCGTTTGGAAGAAAATATCCATGAAAGAATTTTTCTCGAGACGCTTGTTGGTTTTAGCTCTCGCTTCAGCCCTTCTGCTTTCCGCTTTCAACACTGTTCTTTTGCTGGATACATCGCGCATTCTGAGTGAGAAAATGGACAAAATCATGCGGGATTATGCTAGGAATGACTCAATTTATGATTTTGTTGTGTTCCAAGAAGGAGGAGTGTGCAAAGCGAAAAACCAGACTAGTGGCATTGTTGAGTTTGAGTCTACTTCTGCCTCAATCGTGATCAGTCAGTCAATCTCCAAAGGGGCTTCTGTTTATGTCAAGACTGGCGAATATGTGCTGAGTGGTGATGTCAAGTTCGTCAACAAGATTCACGCTCAGCTGGTCAGCAACGGTGCAACAATAATTGGAAACGGCAACAGAATAATCGTCAAAGGCGATAATTATAGCGCTTCTAAGTATAACTTGCTCTCCGGTTTGAAATTGGTTAATGCAACTCTCCACATAGAGAACTCTTTCTTGACCACTGTTTCAAATATGGTTTTTGAAAACTGCTCAACCGCCATAGAACTATCCAACAGTAATACGTGGACCGAAGGCTCAAGAATAGAGAATTGCCATTTCCGATACTGTACAGAATCTATAGCTTTCCGAACTCCATCTTATAATGCGACTGGTTCTTATGCAAGCACTGAAATCAATCGTTGCTACTTCAATCTCAAAGACAATTCCGTTGGCATAAACGTTGAGGAGTTGGCGGAATATTCAGATAGCCAGCTACATAATAGTAGGATGTGGCTTGGTGAAAACGGTGAGACTAATCAAACAGGTATCAAGTTGGACGGGTCAATGCATGAAACGATCCTGTCGGGCGTGGTGTTTGAGTCTTTCGCGGAAAACCCTCAGAATCTTTATGCGATTGCGATAGGCGAGACTGCTGTTACCACACCATCAATCGATGTGGGAGTCAGTTTTTTAGGAAAGTGGACCGCTAGGGTCTATAACCCTTTTGATAGGTGGATTTCTGGAACTGGCAGCGTCTTCCGAAACATAAACGAAGTCATTGTGGTGGGGTCTGGTGGAGCATATGGGAAAACGGTGAGCATTCATAGGCGGCCGCTTACGATATCTTTCTTCAGGTCGCGAATTCAGGTTCAAGGCCTCTTTAGATCCGGTGAGTCTGTTACTGTCCGTTTCCGTCTTGAACTATTGGATAACGTGGTTTCTGAGAGCGTGGAGAAGGTTTTTGAAAATGCATCCTCATTGTGGTTGTCAGATGATGATTTGCTTAAGCTTCTTCCTTCGCAGAACGTGATATGGGCTATTCTTGTAGATGCTAAATCCTCTGCTTCAAATACGAGCGTCGTCGTGAAAGTTGATGTCTACGGACAAACAACGTAGCGCCCTAGTCCGTTCTTCATGTAGGGGTCGGCAGGACTGGCTTCGAATCTGCGGGGTCTCAGATTTCGAATCTATCTATGATTCTGGTTTCGCGTTCTCCTGTTATTTCCGCAATTACGTGAAAGTGTTGTTTGAGACCGGAAATCTCAATCCTTGGTTTCAGCAACTCATCTATTTGGAAAACTCCTGCAGAATTGGACATTTTAATCTTTATTGTTATCGGTTTCTTTCCATTTTCGGAAATTTCGACTTTCTCAATGGAAAGTGCTGAAACCGCGTGAATGTCAATTTTGCCTGTCTTGAAGGGAATTCTCGCTCTTCCCGCCTCCATGTCGAGGGCATCTGCTATTCCGACAATTCCTGCTTCTAGTGTTAATGGCTTGTTTGGGCGCTCGTGGGACACGACAGCGTGGAGGATTTCTGAAATCATTATCGCTCGCTCCTCTTCCGAATAGATTTTTCTCAAACATCTCTCTGTGAATTCACTGGCTAGAAGGACGCCGTATTTTTCGTGGTCAGGTCTTGTGACTATCATGCCTAAGTCATGGAGAATCGATCCCATAACCACTACGACTTCTGCATCTTCGTTTTTCATTCCATAATCCTTCACTATGCTCGGTTTTACCTGTTTTTCCATGAGAATTCGCAGTAGTCGTAGTGCTAGGTTTGCTACGATTTTGACATGGGTCGGACCATGATCTGTGTAGCCCATGCGGTCGATCGCCATCACATTGGAGCATCTCCAGTACGTACGGAGCTTGATGTCTGTCTTGACTCGCTCCATGGTTTGGGCGAGTTTGTGGTTGTTTTCGAATGGAATGTTGAAGACGTAGGACATGACGGCAACCTCTTGCCAAGATAGTCTATCGCTAATTTGGATTTAAGTCTAGTCAGATGCAATTCATTCTTGCTACGAACAGGCTTTTAAGCAAGGTAGCCATTCCTTGTTACCAACTGTTACGAGGTTTACGTTTGGGAAAAAAGAAAGTGCTGAGTGAAGGCGCACTTAACGAGATGGTTTATCCTGCTCAAGGAGAAGTTCTCGGTGTCGTAACGAAACTGCTTGGTTTCGATCGAATAATGGTGAAGTGCCAAGATGGCAACGAACGTTTATGCCGGATTCGCGGTAAAATGAAGCGAAGAGTCTGGATTAGAGAGCGCGATATTGTAGTGGTCTCTCCTTGGGATTTCCAGAGCGACAAACGAGGCGATGTTACATGGCGCTACACTCACGCCCAGGCAGACACGCTTCGCAGAAAAGGCTACCTAACTCTGTAGCAGAATTACGTGCTGTTTTCTTAGGCCGCATTTTGGGAATATTGATTGTTTAAGACTTGATTTGAGGGAGGAATCTTCAGGATACACGCCACCCCATCTGACAATAGTCAAATTCTCTGTGCAAACAGCATCCGAGTAGACGCCGAACCCGACCGCCACAACAAGCCCAGCCGACGGAATAGCCCGCTGCACACTCAGAAACGCAAAAGTCACAGCTGAACCCACAACCATCCCAGCCAGGCACGCCACATCAATCAGCAGCAAGACACGCTTCGGGTTGACCTGCTCCAACGCCCAACACACAAGAAAAACCTCAGAAGCCAAGCAGGTTTAAGTCTAATTGCACAAAATGCAACAGGATAGAATGTCCTAGCGCTAGGAGAGTGGCTTGCAGGACAATTCTACGATTCTTCTTTCCATGAAATTGTAAATATGAAGCCAGTAAAAAATCTATTGAGAAAGAAGCCTGATTTAGGCAGTCTTGCTTAGTCAATGATCCTTAACTAGAAAAAAAGCGTGTTAAGTCAAGGTTTCTATACAAAAACTCTTTTTTGCTTGAGTCAACCCTTTATAAAAAACATAGCAGAATACCTGCCGAGTTAGCGGCAGGATGAATGCGTCCACAAGTTCTATCTTTTTTGTGCTCTGATAGG
>CAZQCX010000036.1:0-14944 GCA_964591705.1 uncultured Candidatus Bathyarchaeia archaeon
GGGTTCAAATCCCACCCCCCGCACCAAAATAAGCCTTGCTAATACTTATTTAGCAAAAAAAGCTTATTTTAAGGGTTTTCAAGCTTGCTGGGATGTTTCTGCAACACAAAGGTCGCTTTTTGTGAAAGGCATCCGGCAAAAAGCCATACGGCTGATAACCTTAGCCCGTTTTTTGGCGTTCTCAACCTGTTTGTCTCCAGTAGCAAACCTGACGATATTTTCCGGCAATTGAAAGCGAAAGATCATCATAAACAATGTCCAACTGCAAATCATGTTTGGCCAAAGCATTCTGCAAAAGCGTCCAAGCTTGTCGTGCTTCACCAGTTGGACTCCATAAGCCCCATACGGTATCGTTCTGATTTCGCAGTCCCCAGCCGTAATCCTTGGGCAGCACAAAAGCTGTTTCAGCTCTGATCCCGCCATGCACGACCGCGGGGTTCTTAACTACCTCGTTCCAGAATCTTTCCAAAGCACCGAAATGGTCGAGTTGCAGGATTCCGTATGGTCTTTCCATGTCTTCCGCATAATTGAATATGACGATGTATTCGGCGCCACTTTCGTAGGACATACGCATCTGTTCGTACATTTCGTTGCCAGTGGTCAAGTACGGAGTCTGAGTATACGTCCATGTTATCATCGTGCCCCAACTCTTGCCTTGCAGATTGGCAGCTCCCCTCACAAGACCAATTTCTTGAGCAGCAGAGTTGTTCCATCCTAGTTCAGCTAAGACAAGGTCGTAACCGCTTTCGAAGTCCCACCAATAAAGCCCATAGTCCGCCGTGAAGATCGGAAATGACCTATCGCCTAGCTGCCAGTAATTGCTCAAACCATCAATAAGATTACTGTTTCTCTTTTTGAAGACCTCGGCCGCTTGACCACAATTCGAAAGCGGATTCCTGCTTGACACTGTCTCATAAGATTCCAATTTCGAGATGCGGTCTGTGCCGTTTTCCTTTGTGAAGAAGCCGGAGCCGTCGATTTTCATTTCTTGCAACGTTATCGTTCCGTTGGGATAATAGGTTGCGGTGGTGAAACTAACTGTGTTGAGAACTATCATGCGACCGTCTGGGTAATACGTTGTATCGCCAGAGAGGACTGCCCCCCCTGCAAATTTTATTATGTTTGGTCTCACTATTGTCACTGTGGAATTTCCTATGGTTTCATTACTCTCCATTTGTGAGAGAATCACGTTGGCATCAAGCATTTTTCCGCCAGGCTCATCGCCATAATATAAGCCTGCGAACATTTCACCCCATCGTTGCTCAGTGATGTTTAGCCAAGATGCCTGTTTCGGAGGGCTTGATGGGCTAAAGTAGGCAGCAAAGTGTAATCCATTGGAGACGGCGTAGTCGCCTATCTCTTTGACTGCATTTTCGTCTGCCATTAAATCTCCAGATTGAAGGACTAACAGGTTTGTGTAGTTCTTCACCCTATCAATGAGCAACTTCGCATCTTGACTTGTGTTACCGCAGAAGGTAACGCCGACTAAGAACTGCTTTTGCTTTCTGTTTTCATCTAAGGAAGTGAAGCTGACCGCCGTGATTAATCCGGTTAAGATTACGAGCACAACAGCCATTGAAACTGCAATTATTCGTTTCATTAACGGATTACCCTGTGTTTAAGCTGTTCCAGTATTACCCATACGAATATCAATTGCATTTATTTGCATTTTGAAAATTTGCGAAGTACGTCGCAAGGTCTACTTGGCCTTCAATTTCTAGGCGAAGGAAAAAGACTGGATCGCGGGAGACGTCGCCACTTATGCTTAAGGCTGGGAATGAGGCGATCTTGGGAACTTTTTCCCTGAGTGGTGAAGGTTTTTTATTTCAGCACTAAACCGTTATGCGAGACAAGCTATCGGTTTCCTTTTTCTAAAAGTGCCAGCATTTCATGTACAGTCACAATTTGTATTCCCCTGAATGTTCTTAGAGAAAGCAAATGCCTGTCTCCTGATACTATGCAGTCTGCTTTGCCATCAATGGCAGTTCTCAGAATGACGTCATCAGCTGGATCTTCATTGACAACGTGGAACCTGGATTTTACTCGGACTGTTTTGGTTTTGCATCTGAGAATGTCTAGAAAGGTGGTAATGTCCTCTTGATCTACATACTTGCTTATTCTTGGGTCCCTGGAAACTTCTTTAAACTCCTTCAGTATGCCTTTTGAAAGCACAAGTTGGATTTGCCCCTCAACCGCTTTGAGAAAAAGTTCTCTTGCTCTTCCAGTCGTGATTAAGGCGGATACGAGGACGTTGGTGTCAAAAACAGTTTTCATTTGGCGCTCTTCTTTGCCCGTTGCTCCCTGATTACTATGCCAATCTCTTCATCATTCAATTCGCCATACTTGGCTATTTTTTTGTTTATCCGCCTATAGAGGGCTTCAAGCTCTTTGGTAACGTCTGGCACTTCAAGCCTTTTCATTATGACTGCGTCTTGGTAGCCGTAGATAAGGAGCTTGGTTTTCGGCTTTAACCCGAGCTTTTTCCTTATGGTTTGAGGAATAACGACTTGACCTTTCTCGCTGACCACTGTAACGTCAGCTTTCTCGCTCTGAACCATACTCACCACATTAATATTCTTACTTTCCTACCTTAAGAATGTGCCTACTATCGGTATGCCGAAACTCTTCTTCCCAGAAGCGTGGGCAAAAGATTTTTGAAAGCAAAAAAAGTGGATTGCGGGAGACCTCGCATCTGACACCATAGTTCAAATCCCACCCCCGCACCTTAATAAGTAAACTACAGGAGGTTTATCCCAAGAGATAATCCCCGGTTTCGCCTGCTACGATTTGGGTTTTTGATGGATTCTTGCGCCTTCAAACTCTGTGACGCATTCAACGCCTGGCTTGATTAAGGCGCAGATCTCTTTTTCGCCTTGGTAGAGGGTTAATTCCAAAGTTTGCTACGCCGTTTTGAGCGTGTTACACCAATCAGCGAGTTTCTTTTTCGTCTCTTCCTCATTCTCAAAGCTTTTTGCCGACAAGGCTAACTTGCCGATGTAAGCGGAGTTTGGCATCAAGTCTTTGGTCTTCTCGACAGCTTTGCCCAAACCTGAACTCGAGAAGAACAACGCTACCTTCTTTCCCGCCAAGTTATTCTTGTTCAAGTAAGTCCTGATTGCTGGTGTTGGATTTCCACCCCAAACGGGTTGTGCGATTATTACGAGATCATAGTCAGTCAGGGTTCCTTTTGTTTGGGCAATCTGTGTTTCTTTTCCTTGCATAGCGTCCCTGCCAGCTGACAGAAAAGCGAGTCTTCCTTGGCGATTCTTCAAGTCAATGACTTCTTCTATGTCTGCTCCGATTTCCGCCGCGATGGTTTCGGCGGCGAACTTTGTGTTGCCAGTTCGGCTGTAGTAAACTACTAGGGTTTTCATTATCAGCCCACAGTTGGTGGATAGCCGCTTTCTCGGATAAAAAGGCTTTTCTCACAGGCTTTGGGCGGATAGAAAGAAGGGGGTTGCGGGTGATATTTCAGGAGAACCTTAAAATGGATTCGTCGCTTTTTCAGAAGTGATATTGCATTGGTGCCAAGGTGGCGAGAAATGAAACCTAAAGTCAAGAAGCCGACATTAGAAGAAAAACAGGAAGCCGAATGCTGGCCAATATGGGAGAAAGAAGAATCAACATTCCCGTGGGAATACGACGAAAAAGAAACATGTTTAATCCTCAAGGGAAAAGCGGTCGTGAAATGCCCCGATGGAACGGTGGAGTTCGGTGCAGGTGACTATGTGGTTTTTCCTCGAGGGTTAAAATGCACGTGGGAGATTAAAGATAGGGTTAGGAAACATTACAGATTCGGATGAAACTAGCCCTCAACGCGGGACACATTATATGGAAATGCGTGCGCGTTTTCTGCGGGTTTCAAAAAAAGGTTTTTCTGTCTCTTGTAGGCAACTTTTTCCGTTACTCAAAAATCTTCCAGGCAGTTTAGAACCATAGTAGAATCCAACCGTGAAGTTCAGGGTGAAGAAGAAATAGAGCAAACGCAAAAGAAAAAGAAAAGAAAGAGAAAACAAATGACCATTTTAGAGACTGAGCAAGTTGAAAGTGAACTATTGCCTCAGTTAGTTGAAGCATTAGACGAGCTAGAAAAGGAAAAGAAATATGTAGATGTCCAAGTTTGCCCCAAATGCAAAAGCCCAATAGTAAGACGAGTGAGTTCTATGGTGGGCGACATGTCGGCGCATCTGGGTTTTACTCCGCCTAAGTATGAATGCATTGAATGCGGATGGAGAGAGAGAACTGTCTTGAAAGCCACGAACAAGCCAACAACCATTAGAGATGTGGTATTAATGGCAGAAGCCAGAGAGGCTGATGATGAAAGAAGACGAAAAAAGAAGGAACCGCAGAATTAGGAAAGATTTCGGGTAAGACTTGGATGGTTTGGTTTTGTGTTATTGTTTGTGGCGGCATTAATGCTTCTTGGCATTTTCATCGACATTCAAGTCGTTTTGAAGTATAACCAGACCCCGATTTCGTTAACATCTACCCTTCTTTTTGCTGGAGCATTGGTTGGTATTGGTTCAGCACTCAGGGTGGTAAGGCTAAGACTGAGGAACAGTAACCCAAGAGTGTCGGAAATCCCTGTTGCTTGCTCTAATCTTTTTTTGAGAAGCAATCCATGCAAATGGCAATAATTCTGACGTCTTGAATTGGCTGTTGCACACCGAGCAAGCCCTTAGAAATAACTGTTACATAGCCGATGGGTTTTCCGCATTTCTGACATCTCACTGGCCTGGAGCCGCTCATTTTCCATCGACATAATTGTTCTCTCTTGGTGCTTATTAGTACGTTCAAACCACAATTCATTGAAGAATGAGGTCATGTGATGTCCGATTTCGGGTGACTCTCCGCTGTTAGTGGGTTCGAATCCACCCTCGCACCGAAACGTCCAGTCATGGTTTAAATTTTCGGTCCTCCAGACTTGTTACAGTATTGTGCAAATAGGGATGTCGATCAATGGAAAACGGAAGAGTTTGCGAGAAAACAAAGAGAAATAAGAAAGCGCCGAAGGCTACGAGAGCGCTATGGTTTAGTATGGGCATGATTTGTCTGATTCTTGGCGCAATCGGGGTCGTGCTGCCGATTTTGCCGACGACGCCTTTTCTGTTGGCTTCGGCGGCGTGCTTTTGTAAAAGTTCTACGAGGATGTACAATTGGCTGCTAAACAACAAGCGATTCGGATGGTATATAAGAAACTATCGAGAAGGAAAAGGACTCACGAAGAAGACAAAACTGACAGCCCTCACCGTCTTATGGGTCACGATCGTCTTTTCAACTGTCTTCTTGCTGGGTCGCCTCTTGCCGTCTTGGCTAGTTCTGCCGATGCAGCTGATCATGGTGACAGTCGCGATCGGGGTAAGCGTTCATATCCTCAAGTTGCCCACGTTCAAGAAAGCGAGTTAGAGGAACTAACAGAAGGATCAGCGGTCAAGGGAAACGGATTCAGCAGGAGGCGAGGCTCAATCTTGTTTTCCAGTACGACTACACAAGACAGGGGGAGCAGAATTATGGTTGATTTCCACTGCGGGGCGGGTTTTTGGTTTCCTCTGCAGATTGAGTGCTAATCAACCTGTTTGTTTCAGTCACAGCCCTTATAGAAACTTCGAGCATATCGTCAGTCGGTTCCTTGGTTGTGAGGCGCTGAAAAACCAATCCGGGGGCAGTGAGAACTTTCATGATCGCGGAATCTCGATATTTACCGCTCAGCCTCAGGAGCTCATAGGAGATCCCTGCGATGACAGGAATCAGCAACAGTCGGTAAGCCAGCCTGACACCGAATCCAAGGTCGGGCATTATTGAGAAGAGTGCGATGCTTATGATCACGACTATGAAGATGAAGGAGGTGCCGCAGCGTGGATGAAGACGTGAACAGCGTTTCACGTTTGCAACGTCCATTGGTGCGCTGGCTTCAAAAGCGTTGATGGCTTTGTGCTCAGCGCCGTGATACTGCAGGACTCTTCTGAATTCTCCCCATGATGACACAGCGACGAGATAGAGAAGGAACAGGGTCAAGCGCACGGCAGCTTCGACGATATTGAAAAGGATACCTGTCAAATTGAGAAGGGAGGTTAGCAGGAAAGGCGCAACAAAAAAGATTGCGGTGATCCCCAGGGCTAAAGCGATTGCAAGGGCGAATTCTTTGTACGTGAATTTTTCGCCTTCTTCTTCGATCGCCACGTTGGCAGAGAAAAACAGTCCTTTGAAGCCAAGGTACAGGGTTTCGATCATTCCGACTATTCCCCTAATGAAGGGTATGCTCAGTGCCTTGTAGCGTTCGGTAATCGAGTTTATGGGCTCGATGTTTGTCGCTATTTCTTTGTCGGGTTTCCTCACGCATAGAACCATGTGTTTTCGAGATCTGATCATTACGCCTTCTATCAGGGCTTGGCCTCCAAAGGCAAGAGAAGGTTCATTCTGACTCTTTTTCTGAAACATTTGTTTCACCTTGCGATTTCTTGTTTCTTCTTGACGACTGCGAGCTTGCCGCCTGCCATTATCATTTCTTGCTCCAGTGGGCTAAGATCCAGCTCAACATCTATCGCTGTCTTTCGGGTTTTGTTTTTCAGATGGAGGTGCCGCGGTAAACCCAAAGTTTCCATCTCTAGCGAGTCGCCCTGATAGATGAGTGAGTAGTCTTGTTTTCTCGCAAAGACCAAAGGGATGATTCCAAAGTTTACTAGGTTGGCGCGGTGTATTCTCGCAAAAGACTGCGCAAGAACTGCTCCAACTCTTAGGCATTTGGGAGCTAGAGCAGCATGTTCTCTCGACGAGCCTTGACCATAGTTCTCGCCTGCAACTATGACTCCGCTTTCAACCTTTGTTGCGCGACTCGCGAAAGTTGCATCGACGCGGCAAAAAGTGTACTTGCTGATCTCTGGGATATTGCTCCGCAACGCCATTATCTCGGAGCCTCCGGGCAAGATGTCGTCTGTCGATATGTTGTCTCCAAGTTTCAGCAAAACCTCGCCCCTTAGTGTTTTTGGCAAGGGTTGAAAACTGGGGAGAGGCTTGATATTTGGACCGCGGACGATTTTTGTCATTGCCAATTTCTTTGATGGGAAGATGAACATGCCGTCATCCACCGATACTTTTTCCGGCATTGTGATCTTGGGGTAGTCTCCGATTTTCCTTGGGTCGGTGATCTCGCCGGCTAAAGCAGCTGCCACTGCTGTTTCTGGGCTGACCAGGTAGACTTGGGCGTCTTCTGTTCCGGATCTTCCCTTGAAATTGCGGTTGAATGTCCGAAGCGACACCCCTCCGCTTGGAGGAGCCTGACCGATGCCTATGCATGGTCCGCAGGCATTCTCTATTATCCTTGCTCCCGCCTTTATGAGGTGGATGAGGTCTCCGCTGGCTGCTAGATTTTCGAGAACTTGCCTTGAGCCAGGTGAAATCGTTAGGCTTACTCTTTCGTTTACTGTTTTTCCTTTCAGGAGTGCCGCGACTAGTTTCAGGTCACGCAGCGAACTGTTGGTGCAGCTTCCGATGCAGACTTGGTCGACTGGTTTGCCTTCGACTTGCGAGACGGTTTTTACGTTGTCTGGACTGTGCGGAAGCGCGATCATCGGCTCCACCTCGTCCAAGTCTATGTCGAGAATTTGGCTGTATTGAGCGTTGGTGTCGGCTTTGATTTCTTTCCAGTCGTTTTCTCTTCCTTGGGCTTTCAGGAATGCGCGGGTTACTTTGTCTGAGGGAAAAACTGAGGTTGTTGCACCGGTTTCCGTTCCCATGTTGGTTATGGTTCCCCGTTCAGGAACGCTGAGCGTTTCAACCCCAGGACCGAAGTATTCGATGACCTTGTTCACTCCGCCTTTGACGGTGAGTTTCTGCAATATTCTCAGTATAACGTCTTTGGCAGATGAGAATGATCGAAGGGCGCCGTGCAACTTGACGCCGAGAATGTCTGGCATGTCAAGGTAGAACGATTCTCCAGCCATGGCGACGGCAACGTCTAGACCGCCGGCTCCGATTGCGAGGACTCCTGCCCCTCCAGCGTTTGGAGTGTGGCTATCGCTTCCGAGAAGGGTGCAGCCTGGTTTTGCGAAGCGTTCCAAGTAGACTTGATGTGAGATACCGTTACCGGGTCTTGAGAAAACTATGCCATATTTGGCTGCGACGCTTTGTAGGTATCGGTGGTCGTCGGCGTTTCTGAAGTCGTTTTGGAGCGTGTTGTGGTCTACGAAGCTGAGGCTCAGTTGCGTCTTGACTCTCGTAGGGTTTATGGCTTCAAATTCGAGATAAGCCAGTGTGCCGGTGGAGTCTTGGGTCAGGGTGTGATCTATTCTTAGCGCGATTTGTTCGCCTGGTTCGATTTTCCCCTCAACCATGTGGGGCGCGATTATTCTTTTGGCAACGTTGTTGCTCACGCGGGTTCCCTGCTTTCTTGCTTAGGAAAGACCTCTTGGTGTTTGAATCTAACAGAGTGAGACAGGGCTGATTTAAGTCTCACTGCTTGGATGTGGCTGGCTTTGCTTACGAGTTTTTGTCGGATTTATTAGGTAGCTTTCACTATATTAGCGGTAACATTCCGTGCTGCCGGAGAGATGGCATGGGATGCTACAGTGCAAAACAAAAGAAACTGAAGGAGTAGAAAAAAGAATGGCACAATCTGACGTAATCTTCGTTGGAAACAAACCACCCATGAGCTATGTGCTCGCTATCATAACGGCTTTCTCAGGAGGCAACATCAAAGGAGTTACGCTGAAAGCTAGGGGTCAGTCAATAACCACTGCAGTCGACGTTGCGGAAATTGCTCGACATCGGTTCATCAAGGATTTGAAAGTGAAACAGATCGACATTGGCACGACTGAGATGCCCCCGAGAGAAGGCGAACAAAGGTCTAGAATGGTTTCAACGATAGAGATAACTCTGGCGAAAGAGTAAAACTGATTAGTGCGTCGAGAGAACTGGAATCAGCTCTCCAAGAATTCGGTTGAATTCTTAGCGAAGCGTTTTTTTCCATTTTTCTTTTTTTGTGGAATCCTTAAAACGGTGTAGGATTATATAGTCTGTTGTTCAGCCGCTCGAATGGGCATCGGGAGATCCTGGGGTAGAAATGATGGGTAGGCGGTTCAGACTCGCCTTTGTGCTTGCAGTTTTAGTGTTGGTTTTTCTTGTTCGGTCAGCCGATGCTTGTTATAGTCCCCATATATCGGCTAACATCAGCAGGACTGACGTCAGCCTGAATGATTCGGTGACGATAGCGGGGCGGATTTGTCCTCCCGCGGACAATGTCAGCGTCAGGGTGACTTTTACTAGGCCTGATTATTCTTGGATAGATCGGTATGTTCTGGCGGATAACGAAACTGGCGAGTTCGTTTTGACGCAAAACCTTGACATGGCGGGATACTGGAATATTTTTCCTATTTATGGTCACATGTGTGACAGGTTGTTTGCCAACGTTACTGACCCGTCGGCAGATCCTGATGTTTCGCCAGCAGTCAAGCCGAATTTGCCTCCGAACAGGATCAATTATTCCGTCTTGACCGCAACTGTCGCGATAGTCGGTGGGGGGGTTGCGGCTTTGGTTGCGGGTGCGAGGAAGAAAACTGTGAATGTCAGTTCGCTCAGGCTTTTCGTGCAGATAGTTTTTGTCTTCCTTCTTTTCGTGGGCATTTTCATTGATCACCAGAACATGCCTTGGCCTGCTGAGCAGATCGCTCCTCACGAGGTCTTGGTTGCGACAAGCGCGCTGGGCGTGGGTATGCCTGACGGTTTGCCGGTGCCGGTGTTTGGATGTTACTATCCGTGTGGGAGGACTGTTACGTGTGCCTTGTGGCAGATTCAGGCTTACATTTATCCGTTCTGGGAGGCGGGGCGCGGTTGGGGGGTGGACTATGATTCGACTGGGATAGCCCGGTTAGCAGTGGTTTTTGGCGGTGTCGTTCTTGCTTCGGTTGTTCTTGGGCGGCTTTGGTGTGGTTGGGTGTGTCCCTTTGGTTTGTATATGGACCTTGTGACGTGGTTGAGGAAGGCTTTGAAGATGAAGTACCGAGTTGTTTCGGATAATGTCAATGTGAAGCTTCATCAGCTCAGCTATGTCATAATGGCTGTGATCTTAGTGTTGAGTGTCATTCTTGCGTCTGAAGCTTTGGCAGGTGTTCAGTTGGTTCCTGGGACTGAGAGAGGAGGTTTTGTTTACACGTATTTTGCGACTCCGTTCTGTCAGGTCTGTCCTATGAAGCCTTTGTGTGTTCTTGCGCAGGGGGCTGTCGGAATCATCAGGTTCGAGTGGCTTGTGGGTCCAACTGCTGGTGAATTCTACCAGTTGGGTTGGTATTTGACATCGATCAACTTGATGGGGTTAGGTTTAGTCACTGCAACGGGATTCTTTTTCAAGCGTTCTTGGTGTCGGATCTGCCCGCTGGGAGGGTTGATCGCGGTTTTCAACAGGTTCAAGCCTTTCAAGTGGATCTCTGGAGTGCGCTTGGATAAAGTTGAGGAGAAATGCACGAAATGTGGCATCTGCAAGAGGGTTTGTCCGACTCAGGTTAAGGAAGTTTATGAGTTGAAGGGCGGGGACGTGGCGACATCTAGCTGTATTCTGTGCTTGAGGTGTGTCGAGATGTGCCCCGAGGAAGGGTGTTTGAGTTTTAGAGTTGCAGGAAAGACGGCGTTCAAGTCTCGCAATTGGCTGGATAACAAGCCATTTTGGGATAGTAGAAAAGATGAATGGGTCAAGTCAAACTCTCAGTAGGCTGGCAATGGTGGTGTTGCTGGTCGCTTTGGTTCTGTCTGCTTCCTTAGTGAACAACGCGAAGGCTGAATCGGTTAGATCAAGGGTCTTGATTCGTTCAGATGGGACAATCAGTCCGGACGATGCGCCTATCAGGCGGATGGGGGATGTTTATACTTTCACGGGAAATGTTTACGCTGAAATTTCGGTTCAGAGGAGCAACATCATCATTGATGGCGGGGGCTACACGCTTCAGGGAACCTTCAATGGGACGAATGAGTCAGCTTTCATGATAGGTCAGGGTCCAGATCAGGTCTCGAACGACACTAAGGTTCCGTGGTCGATTGGCATTGATTTGGCTTTTCCCCAGGTAACGGGTTTGACGGTGAGGAACCTGAACATAAAGAACTTCAGTATAGGCATGTATGTTTGGACCGAGAATAATGTGGTAGCTGGAAATGCCATTACGGATACGATTGTGGGCGTATTGCTTTCTGGCTCAAACAACACTATCTCTCGAAATTATGTGGCTAGAAATAAGGAGGGAATTTTCTTTGGTTGGAGTGAAGGCGGAAAGATTCCGTCAACGATAGTCATTAGTGGCAATTCGTTCGACAGGAATGAGCGACATATCAGTGGCTGTGTGTGTAAGGATTATAACATGACGGAGACACCGCATTACTGGGACAATGGCAAGGAGGGCAATTACTGGTCAGATTACGTTGGTGTTGACAGTGACCTTGATGGCATCGGAGACACGCCGTATGTTATTGATGTTTTGAATCAGGATCGGTTTCCTTTGATGCGGAGTCCTGTGAATCCGCCAGCTGTTGCTTTTAGATTCCCAGTTGAACTGGCTACGGCTATTGTGGTGTTGATGGTTGTGGCCGCAGTTGTTGTGGTTCAAAGAAGAAGAGTGTTGAAGAGGACAACTTGAGCTTTGACTCAGGCTGTGTTTTTGGGCGTTTGCTCTTTTATCTTGGCTTCGATGGTTTTGACCAAGTCTTCTATGGCTTTTGAAGGTGGGGATTCAGGGTTTGCGAGAACGAATGGAATGCCTTTGTCAGAGGCTGCGCTGATTTCGGGGGTTATTGGGATTTCTCCGAGGAAGGGTACGTTTGCTTCTTCTGCCAGTTTTTTTCCGGCTCCTTTTTGGAATATGGCGAATCTGTCTCCGCAGGTTGGGCAGACGAAGGCGCTCATGTTTTCGATGATGCCCAGTACTCGTATGTTCATTCTCTCGGTGAAGGTTATGGATTTCCTTACCACTGCTCGCGAAAGGTCTGAGGGTATGGTGATGATGATTGCGCCATCGATTTCGGGCAGAAGTTGTGCGATGCTGAGAGCCTCATCGCCTGTTCCTGGAGGCAGATCGATGATCAGGAAGTCGAGTTCGCCCCATACGATGTCTGTTAGCAGTTGTCTTATTGCTTTGATTTTGAGGGGTCCGCGCCATATTGTTGGGGTTTTCTCTTCTGGCAATATGAAATCCATTGAGACGACTCTTATTCCCTGCGGGTTCAAGACTGGGAAGGCGCCTGGTGGTCCAGTCTTCATTTGGCGTCCTGTGAGTCCGAGCAGTCGGGGGACGCTTGGTCCGTGAACATCTGCGTCGAGAATGCCTACTCTGTACCCTTTCTTGGCGAGTGTTGCTGCGATGTTTACGGCTACGGTGCTCTTTCCTACGCCGCCTTTTCCGCTTATTATGGCTATTTTGTGTTTGATCTTGCTCATTTTTGTTCTCATGAGGGTTTGCTGTTTCAGTGGTTGGGTTTTGTTTTTTGAGGTTTCATTTGCTTGCTGGGTCATTGAGGGTCACTTGGGGCGAGGGGTTTTACTCTAGCTTGTTTTAGCTTCTATAAAGAAGCTTTGCTGCTGATGGCCTTGGCGAATGTTCTTAAAGCTTGAGCGCAGTCGGTAATGTTGATGTTTATGGTTACTCTGGAGACTATTCAGAAGGCTAGGAAGGACATTGGAGCCTTGGTGGAGCAGACGCCGCTTGTTTGCTCAGATTTCTTGAGCAGGTTGTCGGGTGCTAGTGTCTTCTTGAAGTTGGAGAACTTGCAGGTGACGAAGTCGTTCAAGCCGCGGGGAGCCGTGAACAAATTGTTGCATTTGACTGCTGAGGAGGAGGACCGTGGGATAATCACGGCTTCAGCGGGCAATCATGGTCAGGCGGTTGCGTATGCAGCGCAGAAGCTGGGTTTGCCTGCGAAGGTGGTTGTGCCCAAAACCACGCCGCGTGTGAAGGTTGAGGGCATACGGAGATTTGGCGCGGAGCTTGTTTTATCCGGGGAGAGTTATGATGAGGCTGAAAACGTGGCTAAGAGCATGGCTCGTAGAGATGGATGCGCCTATGTTTCGCCTTATGACGATGAGCTCATTATTTCTGGGCATGGCACTGTTGGTTTGGAAATATTCGAGGCTTTGCCTCAAGTGGATGTTGTGGTTGTGCCTGTAGGGGGAGGGGGGTTGATTTCTGGCGTTAGCATTGCGGTTAAGAGTTTGAAGCCGGAGGTGGAGATTGTGGGTGTTCAATCTGAGGCTTCGCCTGTGATGTATGAGAGCCTCAGGACGGGGAGAATAGTCGAGGTTGCGAAGGCGAAGACCGTTGCGGAGGGGCTTTCGGGCGGCATCGAGAAGGGTGCTTTGACCTTCGAGATCGCTAGGCACTGCATTGACAGGATGCTGCTTGTGAAGGAGTCTACGATTCGCCGTGCTGTCTATTTGCTTTGGGTTCATGACAAGCAGGTTGTTGAGGGTTCGGGAGCTGCGACGATAGCGCCGATTCTGGCAGACGGGGCATTGTTCAAGGGCAAGACGGTGGTCTGTCTGATCACTGGTGGTAACATTGACGATGGTTTGTTTCGAGAGATATTGGCTTCTGAGGGGACGCGCTATTCGAGTTTGTAGCCTATCTTCCTCAGGAATTTTCTTCGTTCCTTTATGTTTTCGTTTGTTTCGATGCCTTTGCTTTTAGACCCGTCGATTACGCATGTGATTCCTCTGCCTTGATGAGTCTCTGCGACTACGACTTCGAGCGGGTTTGCTGTGGCTGCGAGAATGCTGCAGACTTCGGGAACATGTTTCACCTTGTCGAGCAGGTTTATGGGGTAGGCGTTTCTGAAGTAGATCAGGAAGCTGTGGCCGCACGCGAGTTCGTATGCTTTTTCTGCGGCGTGTTTTCTTAGCTCTTCGTCGTTGCCCTCATGCCGCACGAGGCATGGTCCTGAGCCTTCGCAGAAACCTAGGCCGAATTTGATTGTTGGGACGGCGTTGACTAGGGCTTCGTAGAGGTCTTCGGTTGTTTTTATGAAGTGTGCCATTCCGAGGATTAGGTTGCAGTCTTCAGGGGGGTCGATTCTGACGGTTTTGAATTCAACCATTTGACTATAACCCTGTGGGAATACTTGTTGCTTGCTCCTTTTAGATTCTGCCCCTTGCAATGGTCAGCAATGGATTTCTGGTCATGGCAAGTTTTATATCCGTCTACATCGTCCTATGCTTCATCGTGTGAGACTGAAAGTCTCTGCGAATAATATACAGTAGAAGGAGTTGAAAATAGTCCATGGCTGAGAAAGAGATGCACAAGGCAGTTTGCGCTGATTGCAATCAGGAATGTGATGTTCCGTTCAAGCCTGATCCGAATAGGCCTGTATACTGCCGTGAATGCTGGTCGAAGAGACGACCACCACGACGTCGATACTAGGATTTTCAGGTTTACTCGTTAACCGATGGTTAATTTCTGTTTTTTCTTTTTTATCAGTTTTTTGCGAACCCGGGTTTGTTGATCAAAAACTAAATAACGAGGGAAGACCAAAACCATTGACAAAACCAAAGTTGGGCCGGTAGTTCAGTTGGTATGAATGCCTGACTTGCACTCAGGAGGTCTGGGGTTCAAATCCCCACCGGTCCATTCAACATTGTTTCTGCAACCCACCGACCTATCGAAATGGCTGAAAACGTGCTGTTCATCCAGATAGTGGACACGTCAAAGCTCGTCCGCGGCAAGACGGCGAAGCATGCGCAGTGGAAGACCCTGGAGGAATCGATTAACCGGATACTGCCGATCGAAGGCAGCAGGATAACAAGCTACAAACTGCTCTCAACAGACGATCTATCCGAGCTTGGCAAAACATTTGAACAGAACCTTTAGCGGTTTTTCTGTCTTTTGATCCAGTACGCCATTCTTTGGATAACTGCCAAATTCCTGAAAAGCTGATGTGGGAGAAGTAGTAGTGGGCTCTGATTTCACCCGCACTACTA
>CAZQCX010000037.1:0-5095 GCA_964591705.1 uncultured Candidatus Bathyarchaeia archaeon
TACTAATTGGATTCAAGAAAAAGTGAGTGGGGGCTTTCACGGTCCCTTTTGGGTAATCTCTTTCACGACGCCAGCAGCAACGGTTGTGCCCATGTCCCTAATGGCGAAACGTCCGAGTTCTGGGAAGTCGTTGTATGCCTCGATGGCGATGGAGTGTAGCGGTTGCATCTTGACCCATGCGGCGTCCCCTGTCTTGATGAAGCTTGGTTTCTCCTCTGTCACCTGCCCTGTGCGGGGATCGATTTTCTTTATTAGTTCTACGAAGCGGCATGCAATTTGTCCCGTGTGATAGTGCAGAACCGGTGTGTAGCCAGCAGCTATCGCCGTTGGGTGGTAGATCACTATGATTTGCCCTATGAATTCCTTTGCTACTGTTGGCGGATTGTCCACCGGTCCAGCCACGTCTCCGCGGTGGATGTCAACCTTTGACACGCCTCTCACGTTCAAGCCGATGTTGTCGCCAGGCTCAGCTACTGGGATCTGGGCATGATGCATTTCAATTGACTTGACTTCAGCAGTTTTGTTGGAAGGCATGAAAATCAGGTTCATTCCAGGTTTGACTGTTCCTGTCTCAACTCTGCCAACTGGAACTGTGCCAATCCCAGTGATACTGTACACATCTTGAACGGGGATGCGCAGCGCCTTTCCGGTTGGCTTGGTTGGGATTTCTAGCAAGTCCAATGCTTCGATCAGTGTTGGTCCTGTGTACCATGGCATCTTGTCGCTCTTTGCAATAAGGTTGTCTCCTGTCCATCCGGAAACTGGGACAAAGTTGATTTTTTCAATTTTGAAGCCCACCATCTTGAGCATGCGTGAAACTTCATTCTTGATCTCTTCGTACCTTTCTTTGCTCCATGTTACTGAGATGTCATCCATTTTGTTAATTGCAACGAGTACTTGACGAATTCCTAAAGTGAATGCGAGGAAAGCGTGTTCACGTGTCTGTCCGCCTGCGCCAATGCCTGCTTCAAACTCGCCTTTCTTGGCGGAGCAGAACAGTACTGCGGCGTCGGCTTGACTCGCGCCCGTGATCATGTTTTTGACGAAGTCCCTGTGACCAGGTGCATCGATGACTGTGAAGTAGAATCTCTTAGTTTCAAACTTCAGGAATCGGAGGTCAATGGTTACTCCTCGTTCTCGTTCTTCCTTGAGGTTGTCAAGTACCCACGCGTACTTGAATGTGCCTTTTCCCATTTTCTCGGCTTCTTCTTCGAATGCCTTTATCGTGCGTGCATCGATTGCGCCTGCCTTGTATAGCAAGTGACCTGTGGTGGTGGATTTTCCATGGTCAACGTGCCCCATGATTATGGTATTCAGGTGGGGTTTTTCGCTCTTGCTCATGCTTTGATTCCTCAAATTTACTATTTCGGTAACACATCATTCCTTCCGGTTATTAAAAGCTTATCATGATGTAAAGTCAACTAGCTGATGATACACTCTTGTTCATGGTGCAACCATAGTATGTTCAGTGATTGCTTGAGGCTTTCTCCTGAAGTTAGGGGGTTAATGGGACTATTTTTGTTTGATCATGAAACGCAGTTTAAGGAGCGGTGGAAGGACTGGTGCGGGCAACACGGCGTTGAGGCTATGTTTGCTCATCCGTTTTATCCGCAGGATAAGTGCAAGGTTGAGCGTTTCATCCAGAACCTGAACTGCGAGTTTGACAATCACCTGCGGCGGTTTCCTGAATGGCTCAACGGCAGGTTAAGCGAGTACAGGGACTGGTTTAACTATTCGCGTTACCATCGGAGAGTGAGACATATGCTATTGAACATAGTCTTTGAGAACACTTTTTATCTCTCGCTGAAAAGTCTACTGTAGGAGATTGTCAAGAATGGACTTCAAGGGTAGCAAAACTGAGAAAAACCTCTTAGCATCATTCGCAGGCGAATCCCAAGCTCGAAATCGATACACCTATTTTGCCAGCGTGGCTAGGAAAGAAGGCTATGAACAGATAGCAGCAATATTCCAAGAGACCGCTGACAACGAGAAGGAACATGCTAAACTGTTTTTCAATCACCTCAAAGGCGGACATGTTGAAATCACCTCCGTTTACCCTGCGGGAGTAATATCTTCAACATCAGCAAATCTGAAGGCTGCAGCTGAAGGTGAGAATCTCGAGTGGAGCACTTTGTACCCAGGATATGCGAAGGTGGCCGAGGAAGAAGGCTTTGGCAGCGTAGCGCAAACGTTCAGCAATGTGGCCGAAGTTGAAGCTTATCATGAAAAGCGTTACTTGAAGCTGTTGAACAATGTAAAAAACGACAGCGTTTTCAGAAAAGAAACGCCCATAAAATGGAAATGCAGGAACTGCGGCTATGTGTTAGATGCAAGTCAAGTGCCAGAGAAATGCCCAGTCTGCGATCATGCAAAAAGCTACTTTGAGGTTTGGACTGAAAACTACTAGATTACCCCCCTTTCTTCTGCTATCAGAATGGGCAATTCAACGCCATCGAATTCTATCTAATCAGACTGTGAAATAGACTCTCCTCTGTGTCTTGCCCTTGTTCTCAACCTTAGCCATGCGTATGTCGCCAATCTCAAGTGTATTGCTGACGTGCGGACCTCCGTCAGCCTGCAGATCTATGCCCGGGATTTCCACAATGCGCAACTCTTTTACACATGGTGGCATTCTCTCAGCCAACTTCACAATCCCCGGCATTCCAAGGGCTTCGTTTCGATCAAGGAAATAGATCTTGATTTCAATTCGCTTATTGACTTCCCTGTTCGCTTTGGCTATCGCCTCTTCAAATGTTTGCCGTTCAGTTCTCTCCAAGTTGAAATCAAGTTTGGCTTGATCCACATTGACTTGTCCGCCAGTGATCAAGGCGTTGTAGTCCCTATAGAGCACTGCAGCTATCAAGTGGGCTGCAGTGTGTAACCGCATGAGCCTATATCTCCGGTCCCAATCTATTTCACCTCGAACTCTGCTGTTCTCTTTCCAAAAGACTGCATTGTCGAGAAAATGCGTTATTTCTTTGTTTTCCCTGTTTATCTCCACCCGAAGGACTGAATTTTTCTCCCCATTGACTGTTAGGTGCCCAGTATCACTGGCAACTCCACCAGTCAACGGATGGAAGATCGTTTGATCTAAGACGATTTGATCATCATCAACACGTTGAATCGTTGCCTCAACGTCTTTTCTGTAGCTGTCGTAGAGGTAAAGCTGCTTGGTCTCCATGACTATTCCGAAGGCATCAGTAGTCTATATTTTTTTGCATACTGTGCCAACATGTTCTAGTGAGCTTTTGAGGGTACCTCTTTCTCAACAGAACACAGAAACAAGCCGAGAGGTGTTACCCCTTCTATCGAAAAGCAACGGAGTTCGCGTATGGTGGACGGGGCGGGATTCGAACCCGCGGCCTCCACGATGCCAACGTGGCGATCGTACCAGGCTGATCTACCCGCCCAAGCTTTGCCTTGCTGAAGACTTACCTCGAACAACTGCCTATAAGGGTTTCTTACAAAGTCGAAAAAAGAGAAGATAGTTCTCTTCTTTTATCAATCTGCGCATAAGTGCCAGGTCGATTAGACAGAGTCATAGGAGCGATTGACTTTGCAACAGTTTCAATTGGCAGCAGTGCCTACCAAACAAGGAAGTAGGTTCTTCATGATACTTGTTTGGCTTGTGTTTGTTTTCGCCCAAATTTTGCTGCCAGCGCGGAAGCCAGCATGGTGAACAAAACAAGGATCATAGTCGATGGGAACTCTGGGACAACCACCTCTACAGTCACAGTGCTGCTGCTTGCTGAACTGTTACCCGCCAAATCCTTCACCATCAACCTCACGGTGTAGTTGCCCGCGATTGCGTAAGTATGTGTGGGCGTCACGCCTATTCCAGTTGAACCGTCGCCGAAATCCCAGAAGTAACTGGCGATGCCTAGGTTATCATAACTCCCACTTCCATTGAAAACCACAGCCGAGCCGATCATGCCTATCTGGTTCAGCCCAGCGTTCGCAGTAGGCGGTGTCACATCAAGAGTTATCGTGTGATAGGCAGTCACAGTCAAATTCGCCATATCCCTGAATTGAACGTAGACGTTTTTTGCCCCATCACCGCTGCTCAGGTTCCATGACTTTGAGGTTGCGTACGGCTCCCAGATCGACCATGCTCCGCCGTCATTCTGGAAGCGCATTTGTGAAACGCCAGAGCCAGCGTCAACCGCGTACAGCGTGAGGTTCACGATGGTGGCGTTCGTGTAAGCTGCTCCGCTGTTGATCCGGATAGAGCCCTGAGGAGGAGACGTATCGAGTATAATCGAGTCTGAATAAGTTGAACTCAGCGTTCCAGCAGAATCGCTGACTTGGAAATAGACAGTTTTCTCCCCATCACCCAGCGTCAAATTCCACGCTCTGGACGGTGTTGGAAGCTCCCAGATTTCGGTGTCCCATATGCCGTCGTTGCTGTAGCGCACCTGCAATACGCCCGAGCTACCTGACGAATAAGTTAACGACAAAATTACAGAGGTCGAAGCAGCGTAGGTGTTGCCACTGTTTATTACTATTGACCCTGTCGGGGCAGAAGTGTTCACTATTATGGTATCGGAGTATGTACTGCTCAGCATACCGTCGGAATCCTTGATTTGGAAGTAGACCACTCTTGTCCCGTCACCACTATTCAGCGTCCACACCTTGCTCGTCGCAGGAAGCTCCCAGATTTCGGTGTCCCATATGCCGTCGTTGCTGTAACGCACATGCGAAACGGTTGAGCCATAGGCTATATAGGTCAAGGACAGGTTCACCGTCGCGGAATTTACGTAGGCATCCCCATTATTGATGATTATTGAGCCAGTTGGGGGCGCAGCTCGGCTAGATGCGTACTTCAAACTACTATTTGTGAAGTCCACGTAGCTTATGCATGGGTAGCCGTTTGATCCCAAGGCAAGAGAAGCATCATAACCAACGGTGCCCGTAGCGTCCACGGTCTGTACGGTCCAAGCTAAGCCAGTCCACCTAGCAAGCTTCAAATCCAAATTATTGTAGTCCATGTATCCTATGCATGGGTAGCCGTTTGAATCAAGAGAAAGGGATGTGCAACCGCCAACGTTTCCTTCAGCGTCGACGGTTTGTATGTTCCATGCTGTGCCTGTCCATC
>CAZQCX010000037.1:5195-14140 GCA_964591705.1 uncultured Candidatus Bathyarchaeia archaeon
GTAGCGTCGTAGTAGCTTATGCATGGTCGGTCGCCTGAATCCAAAGCAAGAGAGGTATCGTAACCAACGTTTCCTTCAGCGTCGACGGTTTGTATGTTCCATGCTGTGCCTGTCCATCTTGCAAACTTCAAATCGCCATTTGTAGCGTCGTAGTAGCTTATGCATGGTCGGTCGCCTGAATCCAAAGCAAGAGAGGCATCCCAGCCAAGATTTCCCGTAGAATATACAGTTTGGAAGGTCCACAAGGTTCCCGCGCTGCAAACACTTAGCAGCGATACTGAGGGTAGCAGAAGAATCACCGCGGTCAACAGGGTTGCTTTGGTTTGCATTCTTTCTCATGTCTTCCCCAATGCTTTTCATTAGTCGTACTTCTTTATGCGGATCATTCTCCTGTAGCTTCTCAGGTCTTCTGAGACACATTTCAACATGCGCAGTTCTTCCATTGTTTTTTCGAATTTTGCGATTTCCTCGTGAACCTTGCGAAGTGTTCTTTCTTTGCTCATGTTCTGTTCCGCATTTTGGTCTTGGTTGTTGGAGGGCTGTCATTGTTTGTTGGCTGGACCAATTTGCCAATCCGTCATCGAGGAGAAAGGAGAAGGCTTCGAGAACGGAAAAAGTTTATTGGCTTGTTTGGTGCGGCCTTCAACCTCTTTTAGCCCTCCAACTACGTCTTAAGACTTAAGAGATAATAATCTTATAAACATTGTGAATTCCGAATAGAACAAAACAGAGAAAGAAACCTAACCTATTGCCAAAACGCCTTCGAGCGTCTTCTTTTCAGGGATATCAAGTTGCTTGGACAACCAAACTCTCAAGAGAGAAGTCAACTTGGGCATTTCGCCAGTATAAGTTACGACTTGATTGCCCTTCAACGCGTCAGCTTGGAACGCTCGTTCGGTCTCCTTTGTCATGAAAGAAACCGTCTCAGCCTGAGAGGCCAGACCGAGAAAATCATCCCACTGTTTACATCTAACGAGAACTGGTGGACCATGTACCACAGTCATGGGTACGTTCTCACATTTGATTTCTGGTTTCGGGGGGATGGGCGGTCTCGCTTGAGAAGTAGACAAGTAACTTACCAAGGTGGTAATCTCGTTTTGCAGATCTGTTATGCGCCCTTCCACTTTTTCCACTTTCGCGCTCAACTCTCCAGTTGCGCCTAGTTGCTCTGTCACATTGCCCAGCTCGTTAATCAGCTTGTCAAGGTCTTTCTCATGCTCTTTCAAAACGTTGACAATGAAGTCCAATGCTTCGAGGGCTTCGTCTTTTGAGGGCTGTTTCTTAGACATGTCTGGTCCACCATGGAATGATAGTTCAATGCTTGCTACCGTAGATAAACATAGCGAATTCCAAAAACGAATCGATACAGAGATACCACCATCCGTATTTGCAATATCTACAACAGAAATACAGTTGGAAAGAATAACATGATGCTCAAAAGGAGATTTGCGGTGAGTCTTTTGCTAGTTATCGTGCAGGGTATGCTCCCATCAAACGCATCTTATGTTATCGTGCATTCCAGATGCATTTGATAGCTCGAGGCAAACAGGCTAATACACACGGAGAACTACCGCTTTCAGGTCTGCACGAAGAACATGTGTATTTTATCTTCTTGCGATGCTGCTCGGTCACAGTAGCCACAACTTTGTCTTCCAAATCGATTAGGAGAGTATCCATTTCAAGCGCTTTTTGGGGGCATTTCTCGACGCATTTTTCGCAGCCGCTACATTTTTCCGCATCAATTACAACGTAGAACTCCCCGGAGCCATCGGAATATCCATAATGAGTGATTATGAACGATCAATCCTTCAGGTTTTTTGTGTCTTCTCATACAGCGATTTAGCTAGAAGCGCTGCGCCTATGGCTCCGGCTACCATCGGGTCCAGCCCGGTGCCCCGCCAATCAGGTGTTGGAAGGGTCTTGACGCCCAGAATGTTTTCTATCCTTGTTACTATCCCTATGTTTTTCGACTGCCCCCCTGTTATGGCCAACTCCTTCTCAAGCCCAACCCTATTTATTAGGTTAGCCATCCTCACCGCCATCGCCCGCGTGTAGGCTGCTAGGACCTTTTCTTTTGACCACCCTTTCCGCAACAAACCCATGGCCTCGGTCTTGGCGAAAGCAACACAAGTGCAGCTGACTGGCTCTGGTTCAGCGTCAATGTTAAGTGACACTTTGCCTATATCCTCGATCGATATCTTCAGCAGGTCTGCAAAAACCTCCATTCCTCGTCCAGTTCCAGCAGCGCATTTGTCATTCATTAGAAACGAGGCAACTCTGCCGGTCTCGTCAATACGTATTGCCTTTATGTCTTGACCCCCAACATCAAGGACAGTCCGTACGCTGGAACCCCAAATATAATTCGCGCCTTTCGCGTGACAGGCAATTTCTGTTATTGCCTTGTTCGCCATGGGAACGTTGATTCTGCCATATCCTGTTCCCACAATATATTTTAGATCGCTGGTTCGAAGCCCTGTGTCCTCTAAAGCCCAATTCAGCGCTCTGGTAGCGCTCTCAGGACTGTTGGAACCTGTGCGCATTACTCCCCATGAATAAATTTCTCCATCTATCATTATTGCGGCTTTTGAGCCAACAGATCCTACGTCAACTCCTGCAGTAATTATGTCTTTATTTGCCCACTGCCTATCTGAAAGAACTCTATGGTATTCTTGCCAACGCCAGTACTCTGCATCCTCTTTCATCATTGTGAACCTACCTAACACGGCTCCTGGCTATGAGAGCGGCTCCCAATGCGCCAGCGTACTCTGGGTATTCTGGTATTGAAATGTCAATCCCAATCTTCCTCTTAAGCGATGTGACGAAACCAATATCTTTAGCGGCACCTCCAACAAGAATGACTTCGGGGGTCAGACCTAGTCTAAAAAGCATTGATGAAACGCGGTCAGCCATAGCATCAAAAACTGCTCTTGCAATTTCAGGTTTTGATTCCTGTCTATGAATAAGGGTCACGACGTCTGACTCGCCAAAAATCACGCATGAAGCATTTATGGGGCTCGCTCTTTCAGCCCTGAGCGAAAGCGGACCCATATCTTCCAGTTTGACCTCCAGTGCTCGGGCCATGGCTTCAATGAAGGCGCCCGCACCCGCGGCGCACCGCTCATTTACCACAAAGTCAATCATGGTACCGTGGTCATCGCATTTTACAGCGCGCGCCTCTTCAGCGCCCACGTCAATAATTGTTCTCGCTGTCGGAAATAGCCAGACTCCGGCTCTCGCGTCAGCTCCCATCATGCTTACTGTGCTGTCTGAGGCGTATGCCATTTCCATGCCAGAACCTGTGGCTGTAACGTGATCCAGATGAGATTTTGACAGCTTAGCTTTTGTCAAGGCTTCTGTTAGCATTTCATCTGCTGCCTTTGCAGGTTCAAATCCTGAGAAGGCCTTGCTTCGCGCCAAAATTTTTCCGTCTTTTAGAATAACAGTTTTGACGGTCTGGGTTCCCATGTCCAATCCGGCAGTTATCATGATACCACCTCTAGAAGTCGGCTCTGGCGGTCAACATTTCAAGAAATGCTTCTACCCGTGTTTTCATCTGCCCAACGTCTTCGCGGGTGTATTCTGTGTCCAAATAGTAAACAGGAATGTCTATACCGTCCAATGCTTTCTTCACTCTCGAATACTCCATTGCGTACAGCATGCAACCGCGAACCACGTAATAAATGACTCCATTGATCTTCCATTCGTTAACTCTGTTCAGTAGCCAGTTTATGCGATCTTCGTTTCCGTCACTGGAAGTGAAGCAAGGGCAAGTTGAAGCCATTACGTATCTTTCTGATATTGCGTGAAGCATATCGTCCATGGACCATTCGTCGATTCCGACTGGGTCGTTGAGGAGCCTATCACTTGAGCACAGTTCGTCAGCGACCAATACTCCCTGCGGAGAGGCTTCTTCAACAAGTGAAGGGAGTTTCCAGTTGTCGGGCCAAATCATCGGTGTGCCTGTCACCATGACTCTGGGAGTATCCTGCGGGCAAGCCCATACTTTATCTTGCACTCTTTTCTCGAGTTCGTCGCAAAGGGCTTCAGCTTTCTCGATCCAGCGTTTTGGGTCATCCCACATAAATGCTTGATTCACAAGCATGGCGTCTCTGCCCATTATAACAGGGGGGCCCTTTCTCAGCTCTTGCAGTCTTCGGAAGGTTTTTGTGGCTTTTTGAACGAGCTCTATTGAACTCTTGAGTTTCTTTCTCGTGATTTTGTTTCCAGTGATTTTTTCAATATATTTTTTTGCTGTGTTGATCTCTTCGTTCCAGAAGCGTAGGGACTGCACTGAATCCTTGACACGAGGAATCGGCATGGTGAAGATAGGTTTGTAGTCGCTGAGAATTTCGCTTTCTTTAGTCATTCCGTCACATGTTAGTACGCTTATTATGGTGTCACTTAGCTCGAGATATGGTGATAACCCGATCATCTTTGCGCCAATTGTAGATCGAATCATCGGACAAACTTCTACTGGTACGACTCTGTCTCCGATTTTTGATGCGTCATACCAGCCTGAGTTAACTCGAACAGGTATGGCGTCAGCAGCTATGATTAGTTCTATTGGCGCGAAACTACAGAAGTATCCGACGATTTTGGTGCCGTTTTGCTTTGCTGCCTGTATCTCTCTCGCTCTTTCACCGAATAGGTCTGCAATTTTGTCGAAGTAGCTCATGGATTCAGGTCGGTTACGTGATGTTTTTTGCATCCTCTCGATATTATCTGCAATGATTCTCCTAGAAGCTGCTGTGATGGAGTTTTTCAGTTCCTCAATTTCTTTCTGAGACATATTTGGCGCGAATTTCTTTTTTTCCTGTTTTAACTCCATTTTTGCTTCCTCAATCACTTGTTGATGGTTCCAACCAGTTGCGGGATCTCAGCAAGGTCTTTCTCCCCACCATTACTCTTAGGCAGTCTCTTTCTGAGCGCATTTTGACACACCTTAGACTGACAGTGCACATCGACATGGTTATCTTTCCCCTTTCTGCTTATAGATTTCTGTTATCTGCACGGATCAGACTCCCGCAGATGCCGCGTTTAATGCATTTCTCTTCATCCTTACTAATATGTAATACTGGTGCCCATTTGAATCCTCTACATCGATTGACTATGGTCAGTGAAGATCCTGAGGGGCAGAAGCGGCTCCAAAACTTTCTGGAAATGGATCCACCGAAAATTGTAAAACCTCCAACGATGATTGTCACTGATGCGGCATAGGTTTCTCCAACATAGTTGTTGATTTCTTGGAGGTATCGATAGCTGAAATTGTTTTCGTTGATTACGAGCTCACTTCTCCAGGGCACGACAAGTGGTATTGGCGGGGTCAGCAGAATGCGTAGCGGTTTGAATGGATCCGCATAAAACAATGCTTGAGAACACCGAGCTGGATTTATTAAGTTTAGCAAAAAGGGGAGAGCAATGAAGTAGACAACTAACAGGTACGTCACTCCATGCAGTGTCAAGTCGAGTTTATTAGACAGGTTCCTGTGACGAATTCTGGTTGTTTTGCGTATGATAATGAATAAGTCCCTGTATAGTGCGAAGGGACAGAGCCATCCGCAGTAGTATCTTCCTATAATAAGCGCCACGCCAAGAATTATGGTGAGCAATAGAAGCAGCAACAATGGACGTGTAAATAGGTAGAAGACTGCCACGACCGAAGCAGTCTGAATGAGTGGTCGTAAGTACGTCATTCTCGTCGTTCGATTTTTTTCCAAATAAGAACCCCTGAGATTCCTGCTGTGGAGAGCTAGGCGAAAACGCCTAGTTTCAGTATTTCTCCGACTAACTCCAGCGCCATGTTTCCCACGGTCCTAAGAATATCTTGATACTAAGGTTGTCAGTAGTGTGCCAGCACCAAGAACAATGAGAATTGCGCCTCCCGATAATGAGATCCATTTCTGGAAGAGGAGGGCTTTGCTGAGTATCCACCCGGTTGCTCCGCCAAGCACTATTATAGGTGACAACGCGGTTCCGAGGCCGAACAAGACTGCCACAACTAGGCTGTCGATAGGAGCGGCAAATGCTGATGTATAAAGAAGGAGAGTGATCAATGGTGGGCAAACAACAAGACCTCTTGAAATTCCAAGTGAAAAGGCACGTATGTCAAATCTTGGGGTAGTCTTGTTCTTTCCCTCTGTCAATTTCTCTTCGCATTTGTCGCATGCAAATCGGAATCTGCGAATAATGTCTGCTCCAATTATCATGGTTACGGCTCCGAACGCAATTGCTGAGTATGCCTGCACAGACCTCAGCATTTCCTCATTAACTGCTATTCTGAACAGTCCGTTTAGTGCTCCTATCAGGCTACCGATGGCAGCGTATGCCACTATTCTTCCAAAATTATATGCCAAAGTAATCATGATTCCTCTCCGAAAACTGGCTCCAACACCTGCTACGTAACTAGCCACGTGCGGAAGGCATGCAGAGGTACATACCAGCAAACCATACAAGAGTCCAGTTCCGAATGCTCCCAGATGCGGATTTGGAATTATAGGCGCAAATGACATTGCATGGCTCTCTAGGGTTTTGGATAATGGAGATACAGACTTGAACATTTAAAGTTTGCACAACTACGTCGTTTCAAATAAATGCCAATCTTGGATACGACTTGAATCGTGACAAGGCAGAGTGGCAGTTAGACAGGTTTGATTTCTATAGCATTGTATCCCTTCATGTAGACTTCGAGAAGGGCGCGGGGATAACTTTCGGGCGGTTCCTAAGGAAGACGGCTCATATTCTGGAAGGGCGGTGGGTCAACAGGGAATCAAACCCAAATCCATAGTTGCGCGCCATTACCGTAACGTTCACCAGATATCTCAACCAGACTTCACGCGGGACTATTGTGAGATCAGACAGAACCATCGAGTTCGCTTCAGGCGGGGTTGTTCTAATTCGGTATTAGCCAGTTAACTCTCCGCCTCTTCCTGTGTAGTCACCTTCTACGGTCTCTGCGGCAGTGAATTCGATCCTCTTGGATTCGCAAGCCAGCACGGCTACTGTCTAGTTTTCTCTAAAGTGGTTGTTGATTGTTAGGTTGGCAATGTATGCTCCTTCCGTTTCACCCGTATTCGTAATGTTCAGTTCGATTGTGATGGGTTCGCCAAGGTCTGCTTCAGTTGTGTTGATCAACACGTCTGAAGCGGTGAAACTAGCTGGTTTGGGTGCGAAACCGCCTTGGCTCTGAAGGTAGAAGTGGGTTCCCGCTGCAGTGGTGACTATTATTAAGTCAATCAACAACAGAGATTCTAGTTTGGAGATGGCTGATTGGGGGGATGCAATCAGTGTTTCACTTTCTGTCTTCCTCAAAATCACTGGGCGCGATTCAAATAGTGTGGAAAACCTCTGAAATGCTTGAGCAAAATAGCAGCAGGAAGAGCCGGAGGATTGATCATTTGCGCACGTCATATGTGGGAAAAGTCATTCTTTCCACTTTTTTGGGTTTGTTCCTTTAAGTGTCTTGCGAGTGTCTCAAAGAAAAGGTACAAGCGTTCTCTTGTCCGACCGAATTCTGCCATAGCAGTGATTGTTGTGACTGGGGTCTCGATTGCCACAGTTATTCTTGAGGTGTTCTTGTTCATGGAGGTTACATTGATCAGGAGAGTTGAACTGTAAAGCATGAACCCTGGCTTTGTACTGGTTTTTATCTGGTGCTTTTCCTGATCAATTTCGTGAACTACCCATTCGAGGCTTGCCAAGGTTTTCGGAATAGTCTCCCAGACTTTGCTTAGGGAAAAATCGATTTCCACTATTTCTTTCTCTCTTCGAAGGTATGCCATTTGTTCACTTCAGGTCTCATTATATCATTGTTCTTATGTTACAATGTTTGTTTTTTGGGTGTGCAAGCTTCGAGATTCAGCAGAATATGGACACTATATATTCTTTTAGTATTCATGGTCAATTTATCTTGTTGCGCATTGGTCTTCTTGTATGCTTCTTGATTGGGAGTCTTGATTTTCTATCTCTAGGCGTTTTTGGTCAGGGCGGTTTCTAGTCGCTGCTTGCTTTGTGGCTTCTTAAGTCTCGCAATCTCGAAAAAAGAATCATAGCCGATAGCAGGGTTGGTTTCAAATCCTTGTAGATTACTTGCTCGCGATCCGGTTTTCCAAGGTCGTTGGCAATTGCTTAATAGATGCAAGTCATTGCAGAAAGACAGAAAACATGTTTGCCACGTTGCTCAATTATACTACGCCCCTGATTGAAGGTCAGTCAAGTCCGGATTACTGCTTTGGCAAAAGCAGTCCTTCGTAATCAGAGTTTGCTTGGCTCCGCTTCCTAAGATTTAGGGCGTACACTCGCAACCAGTCTTCTGCAATTGTTGGCCACATTTCGCTAGCTACAACATTCTTCTTAACATATTCCTTCAGCGCCTTTTCACGTTTTATGGTTCTTCGATTCCAATCCACGTTCACAATGTCTGAGCGCCTCAAGTGCTGGAGGTTCCGAACCATCTGGACATCATCAAGCGGATATGTCAAAATACTCTTCAAGTCTTCTATCAACGAGTCAATTGAAATCTCGTCTTCGAAACGTAGACTTATAGCTGCAACCATGTCTTGCATAAGCTTTGCTGCTCTAGTCAAATAGACTGGTTTTCTCGGGGGTATCACCACTTGGTCCAGCCGGTACGCATGGCGTCTATAAAACCATGTTTTTACTCCTTCGGCGAGCGCCAAATAGGTAACAAGAATTATTCCCAAAGCTACGAAGAACGCAGGCGGGGGCGCTACAAATCCTAACAATGAGCCCAACGGCGTAAATGGAACGGTCAGGGCGAAAAAAATTATTCCAAGACTGCTTGCAAGCAAATATCTACTTGGCTTGCTCTTGTAGAATGGGGTTCTTCTAGATCTTATCACGAACACAACTAGCGTCTGAGAGCAGAGAGACTCGAGGAACCAAGCGGTTTGAAACAGCGGCTCCTTGGCGTTGAACACAAACAGCAT
>CAZQCX010000038.1:0-13602 GCA_964591705.1 uncultured Candidatus Bathyarchaeia archaeon
TGGGGCTGCCCGGATTTGAACCGGGGTCTATAGAGCCCAAGTCTACAAGCCTGGACCAAACTAGCCGACAGCCCCGCTTGTTCGCGTAAAAGAAACTATTGCCAGATTTATTTATTCCCATTGGTCAAAAACAATCTCGAAGCTTCACCAGTCAGAAGGTTTCCTTCCCGCTCACAAACAATAATAACCCTCCCCAACTGAATATCGAGACATCGTGACGATTGTTGCGAGAATTCATTCTATACTCTAGGATCGGCAGGACAGACACGAATTGGACAAACCTGCACGACGCTGGAAGACTAGACATAGTCCACGAATGCATAGTTGCAAGCCTATTCATGTCACATGGACTGCGCAAGGACACAGGGTTCCACGTGATCCTGAATGGTCCTCCATCGCCGCCTCTTCATCTGGGAATCGACGGGTCAACACTCCACGACGTTCGCACTGACATGGAAACCTGGCAGAGCATACTGAAGAAAATGATAGCGGGAAAACCCCACTTCGGAATGACTACTAGAAAAGAAAGTTTTGAAGCTCTCTTGAAAAGAAAAGCAGAAACAGGCAAGATCTACATCCTAGAAGAAGACGGAAAAGATGTGGCAATCATTGAACTGGATTCAAACCCTATCTTCGTGCTTGGCGATCACGTGGGTCTGCCCAAGAAAGCAGAGAGATTCGCACTGCGTTTCGGAGAAAAAATCAGCCTTGGAAAACAGCCTTACCTCGCAGCCTCATGCATCACAATCTTGAACTACCTACTGGACAAACAGATCAAGCCTTACTCTTAAAGTGTTCCCAGCCCTTTGGCTCAACAAGTTGCTTTTTCCCATTCAATTCCAGAACAACCTGTTGCTCTCGAATAGCTTTCCCTATCGGCAGAAGACTTCCGCCAACTCGCTCAACAGCCACTTCAGCTTCACCCCACATTTTTGGCTTGATGGTGACCACCAACTCGTACTCTTCACCCCCATGAAGAGCAAGACCTAAAGCATCTAGCCTGTTGAAATCCGCAAAACATTTTACCTCGTCCGCAACTGGAACACTATTTATCAGGAAGCCCACGCCGCTCATTCTGCACAGCTCGTGCAAACTCCAAGCTAGACCATCGCTTGAATCAATAGAAGACGTGACAGCTGACGACTTTGCAAGTGCCTGACCCTCCTTCAAGCGTGCCTGAGGCATGAAGACCGCCCCCACAAGGATTTCGCGCAATTCTTCGGAGGCAGCGTAGCCATCTGTGAGAAGACGAAGACCAGCAGCAGATTTTCCGAAGAAGCCGGTGACAGCGACAATATCTCCCGCCTTAGAGCCACCACGCAACATCAACCGTTTGCGCTCAGCCATCCCAAAGAGAGAAACAGCAACCACAAGATCTGACGTTTCGCCTGTATCTCCACCTATGACATAGGCACCGTACTCACGTGCACCACAATTCAAACCTCTCCCAATTTCCTCGGCATCCCTTTGAAGCACACCTCTGGGCAAACCAAGTGAGACCAACGCTGCCTTAGGCTCAACTCCCTTTGCAGCAAAATCGCTCACGTTCATGACAACTGCCTTCCGTGCAGCTTGCCAATAACTCATTCCTCGAGGAACATCCGTCTTCCCGACCAACATGTCAGTCTTGAGAACTGCCGCTCGTCCCTCGTCAAGCATGACGGCTGAAACATCATCCCCAAAAGGCAAAAAGGAACTGGGAAAAACGTCCAACCGTTTCCTGATCAACTCGATTATCTCTCGCTCACCCAACGCAAAACCATGACCGCTACCATGCTCCCTCGCTCTACCCACCAAAAACCACCAGCCAACTCCTCTCTCGCTCTATCACTATGAGACAACCCCTTTTAAGATTGGCGGATCAGCAGTAAGACTGTTCTGAACGTTTAAAAACGCGTAACACATCACTGATTAAATCGTTGCACGATGCCTCGATAGCTCAGCCCGGTAGAGCGGCTGCCTCGTAAGCAGCAGGCCGCGGGATCAAGGCCCGCTCGAGGCTCCACACTTCCAGAAAAAGACTATTCGGAGACCTCGACCTCATCGTCCTGCTTCTTTGCGGGCTTGTCAGTCAAAAGCCTGTACTTTCGCGCACAGGAATCAATCATCTCGCTTTCAAAAAGCTTTTTCAGGGATTTGAAAACTTTCTTTTCGGTCTGCCCTGTGGTTTCGGCGATTTCAGGAAGGGTTAGTTCTTTGCCCATTGGTTTCAAAGCATCGATCACAGCTTGGTCAACTTTGTTCAGTTTCATGGACGGCACCTTCACAATTTGGCATGCTCTATTGTTCAGCTTTCCTTTTTCAATTTTACGGTTCAGTAAGGCGGAGACTTACACATAGAATGTCTCAATTTGGATGGCGGAAAGCTAGTAGTTCATGCGCTCGTAGTGATAGAGATACTCTTGTGCATAGCCTGCGTACTTGCCAAAGTAGCTTCTGCCAAACTGGCTTATCTGTTCATAATCGGAATTGCTGAATGATCCCTTCATGGCAAGTTTCTTTACAAAAACCTCTGGGAGATTCTTCGAGTAATACCTCACAATTATTCTTTTCACGCGAATGTCGACGGGAAAAGCTTCGAGTTTATCCAGCGAGAACAACAACACGCAGTCGGCCACTTTTGGACCCACACCCGGAAGCTGGCGGAGTTCCTTTTTCGCCTGTTCATAGGACATTTTTTTCAAAGCCACCAGATCATATTCTTTCTCATGGATTCTTTTTGACGTCTCACAAACATACTTTGATCTGTAACCCAAACCGCAACTCTCTAGGTCGCTCGGTGTGGTTCTAGCTAACTTGTCTGAGGTCGGAAAGCCATAGAAATCGCAACCCTCGAAAAGTATTTTTTCTCCGAATCTTCTCGACAGTCTGAACAGCATCTGTCGTATGGCAGCAATGCTTTTGTAGGTAGCACAAATGAACGAGATTAAGCATTCCCATGGTTCCTGCCTGATGAGCCGCAGCCCCCAAAACTGATCAAGTGCTGCTTTGACACTATCGTCTTTGCCTATTTCACTCCCAATTTGATGTAGATCGTGATCCACGCTGAAGTAACGCTTAACAAATTCGTCTTCAACATTCTGAAAATCTACCACGCTGCCAATTTGCCGCACTTTCAGAACGCGATCGCCAACGACTCCGTACCACCATTCTCCTCGTTTCTCCCACCGGAAAACCTGCCCGCAACAGAGAGTAGCATCAAGGTTTAGAGGACAACTTTCCAGATTCAACTACTTCTCCTCCAGAAACTGCCCGGCATTTGGAATACCGGAAGGCAGACCCTTCCTCTTCCGAAGTTCCCCAATCATTTCGGCTTTAAGCTTCTCAGGCAACTTCTCCCAACGGCACAATACCGATTGCCAGAACGCTCTGCCAGAAGTCGCTGACCTCAAATCATGCGATAGCTCAAATGATTCAGCTACAGGAACAAAAGCTGTAACAAAAGCTGCTGAGCTTTTCTGTTCGAATCTTGAAATCCGCCCACGCCTGCTTCTCACAATCCGCTGACATTTGCTGGCGAACTCGATCGGAACCGAGATCTCGGTCTTGTATACAGGCTCCGCCAAAACAGGTTCAGCGGTCAAGAAACTGCCAAAAACAGCTTTTCCAACTCCACGCGTGATCTCCACTGGACTTCGAAAAGCCGGGTCATCGCTTAGTTGGATATCAACCAAATTCGCTCTTACATGCCTCATGGGTTCACCGCAGAGTGGCCCAGCTTTGCATGCGAACTTGAAGCCGGCAATCAAGGATTCTAGCACTGATTCCTCAATTGACTCTGTTTTTCCGCTGCAGTCACATAGCACATTTCGGTTCTCGTCGAATGTTAGAACACGCTTTATCTCTTCAGCGTCTTCTTCCAATGGCTCAACTTGGATCACGAATGCATTCCGCTTGTTAGGGCTCTTTGCAAGTGCATTGACGCCTTTGGTTGTGACGATTTCCTTGTAAACCACCCTCGGATGCGATGCCGTAACCTCCATGCGACTGTTGAGTTGTTTCAAAGCGATCTCGAGATGCAGCTCGCCCAAACCTTTCAGAAGGTATTCGCCAGTCTCCGTTTCAAGTTCAACACTCAAGTTGGGATCTTCGACTGCAAGTTTTTCCAGCGCCTGAGGCAGCAGGTTCAAATCCTTGGGATCTTTAGGTTCGACTGCCACAGTCAGTACTGGTTCAGAAACGTAACTAGGGCTTTCGAATGGAACCATAACGTCTCTGTGCACGGAATCGACAAGCGTTTGCCCAGCTTCTACTTCATCAGTGACTTCTAAAGCCAAGATGTTACCAGCGGTTGCCTCGACCACCTCTTCTCTGAAGGCTCCCATCGGAACATAGACGTGGTTTACGGTTGTTTCACGTCGAGTTTCAATCAGATGTAGCCTATCGCCTTTTCGCACTTTGCCCGAGAAAAGTCGCCCGGTGGCTATCATTGCGCCATCTGCGCTGTGCTGCACATTAGTTACGCAAACAGCCGTCAGAGCGTCATCTTTGCATTCAGTCAGCATTCGCCCAATCTTTGAGTGGGGATCACCGTTCCATATTGACTCTATACGATATGCTTGCGCTTCTCGTGGATTAGGTAGGTTATGAATAGCCATTTCATACACAGACTTGTGAACAGGCAGTTTTTCTCGCAAAGCTTCCTCTCGCCCACTTTGATAGGCGTCTACAATGTCTCCAAATTTGACGGAGTTAAATCTGGCAATACTGAGCGTGAAGCCCCATCCATGCAGTGCCGAACCAAAGGCAACGTTATCTAGAGCAGGGCTGAGCTTCCACTTTGCTCTTATGAACTCATCACCGTAGATTTCAACAAGATTGTTGAAGCTGGCGATGATGTCTTGCAGTCTCTTTTCAACTTGCTCAGCACTCAAGTGCATCTCTGTGATCAAACGATCCACTTTGTTTATGAAACAAACAGGGCGCACCCTTTCTGCAAGTGCCTGTCGAGTCACAACTTCAGTTTGAGCCATTATCCCTTCGACCGCGTCCACAACAACCACGGCTCCATCGATGGCACGTAAGGCGCGGGTTACTTTGCCGGTGAAATCCACGTGTCCAGGAGTGTCGACTAGGTTTATCACGTAGGATCTGTAAAGCAGACTTATGCTGGAAGCTTTTATCGTGATCTTTCTTCGCTGTTCTTCCTCAAGATAATCCAGAACCCGCGCAGCACCCGCAATTTTTGAGGAAAGCATGCTCGCGCCAGCCAGAAGCGAGTCAGTCAAAGTAGTTTTCCCATGATCTATATGAGCGATTATTCCAAGGTTCCGAACGCGTTCTTTCTGATGCATTAGATCTAGAGTTTTGCTGAAGTGTTTGAATCGCGGCATTGCTTGAATCTCGCTCTGAGAGCGTTTAGAGAAGAAAAAGCATCTATTAAATTTATTACAAGCCAAAATCTACTCTTTTTTTGAAAGGAGTCAGCGTATTGAAAGAGTCGATCACCCTGCCTATGGAAAAACTGCAGGAAGAACCTTATGCTTCTATTCTGTGTTATCCCATGGGTACTGAAGATGAACTTCGAAACCGCATCGGACAACTTGAACTTCACGGTGTAACAGCACTCGAGTTCGCTGGAAGGGGCACAGTCCTCAATGTTCCTGTCCTCGGCAAGGGAAACGTTGGCGTAGTGGTTACAGCCCACCGGTATGGTCAGAGAGTAGCACTCAAGATTCGAAGAATGGACGCTGACCGTGCAGATTTGCTTCATGAAGCCGAGATGCTAAAGATAGCCAATTCTGTCGGTGTTGGACCTGTGTTGATTGAGGCTGGCAAGGACTTTCTTCTGATGCAGCTGGTTGAAGGTGCTTTCTTGCCCGACTGGCTCAATGCGACTGGCGAAAAGAGTTCCCTGCGTCAGGTGTTGGGCGAGCTAATGGAGGATTGCTGGAAGCTCGATTTGGCAGGTTTGGATCATGGAGAACTCAGCAAAGCTCCCAGACACGTCATTGTTGATGTTTGCTGTCGACCCTGGATTGTGGATTTTGAGACTTCGAGTGGTCTGAGAAAAGCGGCAAATGTTACGGCGATCTGCCAATATTTGCTGATTGGCGGAGGGTTTACCTCAAGGAGGGTGCTTGAGGTTGTTGGTGACCGAGATCGAGATGGAATAATTAAGGCTTTGAGAGACTACAAAAAGGAAAAGACGTGGGATAACCTCGAACGGCTTATCCAACTTGGTCTTTACTAAACTATGTATTTCATGTGTGACTGGGTTTCATGATCTTCATGCTTGTTTAAGCCCAGTTGTGTTGCAAGTTGGTGGAGGTTCAGCCAAGTTTCAACTTTCTGTTGCTTTGCAATGCGTGCCTTCTCGCAGAGCAAAGGGATCATATTCACGAATATCCAGTCGCAGTTCTCTTCAGCCAACCAGCTTCTCCCAGCAGTAGGCAGTTACTGTTCCCTTTAAGCTCCTGTGGTGATTAGTTATAGAAGAGAACTATAGAACTGAGAAGTTGTTTAAGGCTCAGGCAACCACTTCGTGCAAACGATGCGTCTTGATTGCGTCTTTGATTTCCATCGCGATCCGCCTGCCCATATACACGTTCTCGCCGTATCTTAGGTAGGCGTAAGGTGAAGTGCCGATTCCGACATTTGTTCCAGCCACGATTCGCGCGGAAATCTCGAAAGTGAAAATCCGAAGATCGTCAGTTACCACGGTTTCTAGACAGAATGGTCCAATTATGCCTGGTGATGCTAGCTCTTTTGCCTTATTGTGTACGTTATCGCCCATTCGCATGAGTTCGGGAAGCAGTGATTCGCGCAGTACGATTGGGAAGTTGCCTACTATTGTGTATGTTGGGTTAATCCCTATCTCGAGTTGTTCTTCTGCGGGAATTTTGCCAATGGCGTCAACTGCGGATTCGTAGCGTCTGTCCATTGCTAAGAGCTCCACATCGTCCTTTGTTAGGGAGCTGAAGTAGCTGGGGTAAACGTTCACGCCCAGTATATATTCCTGTAGATGAACCTTTTCCAAGTCGTTATTGTTCAATAGTTTGCGTTTCACCATTTCGTTGAATTTCTTGTGGAAAGATTTTGGTGAGTTGGCGAGGAAGTATCCTCTGCCTCCTTTGGCGCCTGGCAGTTTCGCGATGACTAGCCGGTCGATGTCTTCTGGTGACTGGAATGAAGCAGGCAAGTTCAGTCCAGCTTGCCTGAGCCATTCCTCCTGTTTTTTGCGGTTGGCTTCCCAATGTAGCAGCTGGCGGTTTCCGAACATGGGTACGCGAAGATTGTTTTGCAGTTCTTCAGTGCTGAGGTAGGCGGTGAAGGAACCGTGGGGAACCAGCACCGCATTGAGTTTCAGAAGCTTATCCTGCATTTTCTCATCGAGCAATTCGGTGAAATCTTCCACTGTTATGAGTTCGTCTGCAAGCGGAAATTTCGTGTATATTATCGAGTCTTTCGGCTTGCAAATGCAGACAGTTCGAAAACCTTCCTCCTTAGCACCTTTGAAGATATTCAGAGAAGAGTGAGAGCCCAAAGTGGCTATTGTAACTTTCTTCAGGTCGTATTTGTTTAGGATTTGCGCGATGTCGGTTGGGGTTATCATGTTACCACGTCTGCCAGCTTGTCCAGTTTTGCCGCTCGCTTTATCTCCATGGCTAGGCGCCTTCCTGGACCCACTTCAAAGCCGTACTTGTATTTCATGTAAGGCGATGTGGGTTCTACAATGGGACAGCCTGGAACTCGAGGGCTGACGTCGAAAACATAGAATTTCAGATTCTTAGTAACTGCGCCTTGCAGAGCGAACAGCCCAATCATACCAGGCGGGTATTCTCTTTTACAGACGTCTACGAACCGTTCGCCTGCTTCGAAGATAATTTCAAGTTGGCTTTCCCGCATGGTTGCGCCAGTATGCCCAATTTCGATGTTCTGTGTTGGAATATTCAGCTCCAGTTGTTCAGAAGCAGGCAAGTCGAGCACTCCGTCGAGATCGGTCTGCACACGTCTGTCAAACCCCAGCAAATCCAGTTCATCGCTGAGGGGCGACCAGAAAAAGTTTGCATTGAACTTGGCGCCGACGACGTATTCTTCGATTACGGCGTCCTTCAACGCTTCTGAACTGATTATGCCCTTTTCTATGCGCTCTGAGGCTTTTTTCTGGTATTCCTCTGGGGAGGAAGCGTAGAAAAATGCGCGTTCTATTGAGCGTTCTTTCTCTGAGACTTTGACGATTGCGAGGCGGTCTATTTCACTGGGTGACATGAAGGTTTTGGGCGTGAGTATTCCTGCTTCTTGCAGGAGAAAATGTTGATTTCTAGGCATGTTGCGTTCCTCGGTGCGCAACATGTATCTGTTACCGAGTAGGGGGATTGCGAATTTCTCTTCGATGTTTTCGTAGCCCGCATAAACAGAGAAGGATCGGTTGGGCACGAACACCGTCTGCAGTGAAGCGAGTTTCTTAACATTCTCTGCCCTGACTATTTCTTGGAATTTGTCAAGCAGAATAACGTGATCGAAGAGGGCAGCATAGTGCTTGGTGTAGGTCTTTTCTCTGCCCTTTTGGCAAACGACGAGTGTTTGGAATCCTTCCTGCCGTGCTCCTGAAGCGATTTCAAGTGCCGAGTGAGAACCTAAGACTCCGATGTGAATGTTCTGGGTTTTGTATCCGCCTACCAGCTGAGCTATCGTGTTTTTCATCATGTTTTTTCAACTATTTCTTTCTTGAAAGCAGCTATTGTTTTCGCCAATGTTGGCACGTCAAAGAACCTGCGGTTTGTAAGCTCGTTTGCTGCAGCCATATACATCTGGCTGATGAATGTTCCGAGACTTGCATCGAGGTTCGGAGGCTGAGATTTACAGAGTGCCTTCCAGTCAATAACTCCTCTTGTCTCGGCTGCCTTCTTAGCTTCTTCCACATCCGCGAACCAGCTTGTTTTCTTATAGAATTGTCTTGCGACTTCTTTGCTCACGTGAAATCCGTCGTAGGTAAATCTACACTCATCCAGTGTGCCGACAACGTCGACCACCATGAGCTTGCGTTGTCCGTCAAAGGATAGCTCGATTTTCCCGTCTTCATTTTTCATATTTGCGTGGCAAGCCATCTCAGTTATCGTATCGTTGACTTTGGATAGGACTTCTTTGATCTCAACAAGCTCGGGGTTTGTTAAGCCTGCAATCTTGCTTGCTTCCGTCCATGTGATGTATCGGTCTGTTTCTTCCAGTTTTGTGCTGACATCAAAAATCGGCTTGGCAAGGTATTCTCCAGGCTGCGGGTAATGATCCAGCTCCAAGTCCTCTATGGTAGTTTTTCCCTGTTCTAGGCGCTTGAAAACAGATGAACCTTCGGGTAATCCATTTCTATAGATGATTTCGAGCGGGATGAGGCAGTTGTTCATCTTGGGTGAATAAACACCGTAATCGTATGCGAGTTTGCCTCCTTGCGTTTGCGGCTTTGGTTTATAGACATTGACCAAGTTCACTTCCATCAGGCTGCTTGGTTGCTTCAGATCTTTGAACTTCACGACTCTTCCGTCTGTATTCACTAAGCCCCTGTAGTGGGTTCGAACACCTTTCTCCTCTAGTCGTTCAAAGCAGTAGGCGCCCATGAGACACAGGGCTTTACCCTTGCCTTCGATGTGGTCAGGCATTTCGCCCCAGTCGAAGACTGAGTATCGGTCTGAAAAACTGAACCTGCCTATACCCATCACGTTTCTTGTGGGCTTCTGGACTATTTGTAGGTCTTTAACGCTTCCCATACCCAATCCTCAATTGCGAAACTGAAGTGCGAGCATGGATATATATTGCTTTAGCCGAGGCATCTTCTGATCTTCGCTGTTTCGATCAGAGAATTTCTGGCTTCGTTGTTTTCGCGTTCAAGGAAGGCAATCAAGAAGTTGTTGGTCAAGTTCTCATACCTTCTATGAGTTAGGGTTTTCGGACCTAGTTTGATGTCGAGTTCTTTTTCAGCTGCAGTTAGGTCGCTCTTAGCTGCGGCTAGACCTGCGTTGAGTCTTTCGGAACTCATACCTGCCAACTCCGCTATCTTTTGGTTGCTTTCCATGAGCATGTCTATGTTTTCCCATGATACGTAGTTGCCAACTGTGCGCAAGTCGTGGTCCATATTGACGTAGTGTTTTCTTATCGTTTTCCATTCTTGCTCATTGAAATCCTTCAGAACCTTCGCGCCTAAGAATTCTGGTGGTAAGCCGAGAGTGTAGAGCGCTGCTGAGAAGGGGATTGCTCGCGGAAGGTTTGTGCCTGCTACGCTTCTGCTATATCCGAACAGCCCAATGTGAAGCTTTCTTGCTCTTCGCGATGGTACGTATGATGATATGCAGTTTATGAGGGGCGCTAAGAGCTCTATCTCGCTCTCATATTGTTTTCTGCATTTCCAAAGTATTTCAAGCATTATCTTCTCTTCTTCTGGCTCTACGTTTATCGGTTCGCCGTTTGGAAGCATGTTGTTCAGCAGAGTAACACATTGTTCCACCTGTTCAATTGGGTAGTCATATCTGAACGCAGACTGGATTGTAACGGTGGATATTCCTCTGTATTCATGTAGGAAGCTTTCGACGTTTTCAGGCGACATGTGACCTCGGAAAGGTTTTGAACCAGCTCCGAGTATGGGGTGGATTTGCACGCTTCGGTTTTTCTCGAGGTTTCTCAGTTTTGATAATGCGATTTTGGAAAGTAGTGTGGCGCAGAATAGCCCGTAGTTAAGCGCCGGGTCGGATCTGGCGATAAACACTCGAAGGTTCTTAGGCTGGATGGCACTGATATAAGGGTCTACAATTTTGTCGACGGAGAGCACGCTGTTGAAGTCCTCAACCAGCGGTATTACTTGTATTCTTTTGGGTTTGAATGTCCCTACCCATTCCTTTGCTGGGGTGGACTCGTCAAGCATTGCTTCTTCATCAGAGGCGATCGTTTTCCGGTAATAGTTGAATAGCCAGATGAGTTCGTTTCCGCTTGTTGTGAATGGAAGTATCACCTCAAAGATTGGAGAGGTGTCTTTCTTGTAGAACAAAGATGCAACGTCGTGGGATACTGGAATGTTTTGGAGGCTTTCAACAACAACCTTTCTTTCTGCAACTTCGATTTTCGGGTTTGGGATTCGATATGTTAGAAAGACATCTTCTCCTAAAACGTGTGTCTTAAAGTATTTCTCGTATTTGTCGAGGAGTTTTCTCACGACGCGGGTATCAACGTCTTTTCCTTCAGCGTCCCACATCACCTCTTGGCATCCGAGAGTTTCATACGCAAAATGCGCCTCGCAGATCTCCACGTTGCCACTGATTACGTCTCCTTCACACCATTCGGGGATGTTCACGTTGTCCGGGTGCTGAGTGCTCATTGTATGGGGTATCTTGTGTCTTTCTCCGGTTTCGAGGTCCACGTTACATTTCCCAACCATGCAATTTATGAAAGATCTCTAATGCAATTGGAGACTCGCCTATTTTAGCTTTCCCGAGGGGCTCACTGTTTTTCGAGAGGCGCTCTATTTCCTAACCTAAATGCCTTGGCCCGTTGTTTGCAAGCAGAAACTGGCATAACCAGACAAAGAAGAAAGGATAATAGGTGCCTCAGCAGATATTATTGTTCCATGTTTGTAACCAAGCCAAAGTTTGCGACAGCCATCAACTGTATTGATGGAAGAACACAGCTACCAGTAATTAACTACCTAAGAAAAAGACTTGGAGTCGATTACATCGACGTCATAACAGAACCCGCGCCGGCGAAAATACTTGCCGAAAACAAAAGCGTCGCCCAGCTGAACTCTATTCAGCATCGGTTCAGAATCTCGCAGGAAAAACATGGGTCAGAATGTGTCGCTGTGGTGGCACATTATGACTGCGCTGGGAATCCCGTCGAAAAGGAGATCCAGCTCAGACAAGTTCAGCAAGCCGTAGAGACAATTCGCTCGTGGGGGTTCGCAGGAACCATATTGGCTCTTTGGGTGGACGAGAACTGGCGCATTCACGAGATAAAAGAGAGTCGGACCGGAGGATAACGGTTAAGGACTGAAAGATATTTTCGGAAACTATTTCAGCTTACGCACGGCTTCATTGGCTTTCTCTAGCTCTCGCTTCTTTTCAGTCTGACATTCTTTCAATCGTTTCTGCAGTTGGCTGTTTTCAACCGCGAATATTTTTGCTGCAGCAATTGCCGCCCCCTCGGGTGCAGTTATTACGAGTGACCCTATTCCGCTCGGAACTCTCAGTGAGGAGAAGATTTCTGTGCCGCCGTGTTTTTCTGAGTAGGGTGGGCATGCAATAACAGGCTTTGGAGTGTTGGCGTCGACGAAGGCGCTCAGAGCGTTGGAACGTCCTGCAACAGTGACGAAAGCAATCTTTCTTCGAATTCCTTGAGGATCTCAAGCGATCTCTCGGGAGTTTTGTGAGCGGAAGCAACGCGGAACTCGTAGCCTACTCCTAATGTTTTTAGGTTCTTGGCTATTTCGCGGCGAAAATCAAGTCGTGTTCTGACCCCATTACTATGACTACCTTTGCACCCAAATCAGTCACCACAGCTATTGAGAGCTAACAGGCGCCATATTCGCCTGCAAATTCCTGTCTACTCAAAGAATCGATTCTTAGGCACTACACAGGGATGAAGCTGACAACTTCGCATGTATTAGAGAAAAGGGAATATAAACATGCATACCTAGTTCCAGTAGCACATGGGGTCGTCGTCTAGTTTGGACAAAAGGGGCGGATTTGACATGGATTCTGGTCCAGTTTCGCCCTTTCCAAAATAGGATACATGCCTGGGGCGCATGCGATCCTGGGTTCAAATCCCAGCGGCCCCACCACAATTCCTCCAGGCCCCATTTTATATAGGGTCTCACTTGCGCTTTCGAAACAGTTTTGTGTCGTTGAAGTTGCAGACATATTCGAATCCAGCTTCAACGAGTTTCTGGGCGTCCTGGACTGTTGCGGCTGTGGCTGAGTGGAATTCGTCGCTTTCGAAGTTAATCGGCTGCGTGTACAGCATTGTGTTTTGGATGTTTCTGTGTCCCAGGACTTTCATGACATGTAAGAGGTCTTTGGTCTTGGCGTACTCCATGGTGGCTTTCCAGTGCCTGAGGGTGTGGAAGTGGATTTTTCGTATGCGGTCGTTTTTGAGTTTTGTGGCTATTCTGTCTCTTTGTTGGCGGAAAGTTCTGGTGAAGTGTCTGCCGCTGCATCCGAATGGTTGCTTTATCTCTGTTTGTAGGCTGCTTAGCATTGCGATTAGTTGTGTTGAGAGTTTGAGTTGGCGGGGTTCGCTGCCTTTTTCTGGGGTTATGTCGACTGTGCGGTTTTCGAAGTTGAAGTCTGTCCATTTGAGCATGAAGGCTTCTCCGCATCTCATTCCGGTTTCTTTGAGTAGTCGCAGGAATACTGAGGTTTTTCTGTTGCAGCCTGCGATTAGGCTGTTTAGCTCGTCTTCGGTTGGGATGAAGGGCAGCCTTTTTACGGATTTGTATCTTGGTGGGCTCCAGGTTAGTCCTTGCATTTTCAGAAAGAGCGAGTAGGTTTCTACTGCGATTTCTTTTGTTTTGGTCTGCCATTTTTGTTATCTAGCTAGGGTTTCTTTGACTGATTCTGGGTCTTGAAGGTTGGCGCCTTTGTTGGCGATTGTTCTTAGCAGGCGTATTCTGCGAGTTATGGT
>CAZQCX010000039.1:0-13174 GCA_964591705.1 uncultured Candidatus Bathyarchaeia archaeon
TAGACGCAAACGGCAACTACCGCAACATAGGCACCGCAGTCAGCGACGCCAGCGGCTTCTACAGCCTCCAGTGGACACCCGACATCGAAGGCAAATACACCGTCATCGCCACCTTCCCAGGATCCAAAGCGTACTGGCCATCCTACGCTGAAACCGCGTTTGCAGTCGACCCCGCACCGCCCCAGCCAGCCGCACCCGAACCCGCACCGCCAAGCATAGCCGACCAGTACTTCCTACCCGCCGTAGCCGGTATTGCCGTGGCTTTCGCAATTGTCATTGTGTTGCTGGCGCTGTTGGTCCTGAAGAAGAAGGCGTAAACAACGCCGAGCACCCCCTAATCTTTCCCCTTTTCTTGTTATGCGTCAACAAAGGAAAAAGAGACGGGGTAGAGAAGGGAAATAAGCTTAAGAACGGAACCAACCTTTCAATTCCCATTGCTAAGGATCCTTCCATGCATCTTCATGTCTGCAGCTGTTCAGGAGCCAGCATGACAGCGCCCAGCGGACGGTGAATCTGGTTTCCACATTGCCCAGGTGGCTGGCCATAGTCAGCGAGTGCCACGTGAACTATGAGAAAGCGCTTGAGCGGGGAGTCCAGTACAGGGGAATCATAGAAAAAGCCGCTGGCGGCACCCGCCTGCCAGAGAACGTTCTAGCGTTGTTAGCGAAGCCGAACTTCACGTTACGATTTGTTCGGGGCCCGTGCAGCGCGAACTGCGCGGTCTTCGATGACAGAGAGGCGACTTTCAATTTTTACCCGTCGAAGATGCTGGCTGAGGCGCCGATCGTGTGGACGAATCATCCGAGTCTGCTGGCGATGTGCAGGGACCACTTTGAAGCCCTGTGGAAAAGGACAATGTGAAACTGTGCCGATCAGAAGACTAGCTACCGGAGGCTTGTTCTTTCACAAGTGGAAAACTCCCTGAGAAAACTCGTCCGAAAAGACAGGAAGCAACTTCGGGAGGAATTGGCTCAGTCGCTGCTTTTTTTCTCCTTCCCGTTGCCAATCGAGAATTCCCTCAGCTTCTCCGCCATCTCCTTCAAGCGTTTGTCTACTCTGTTGTTCACGGTGCCTTCTTCAAAATTTCCATCGGGAAGTCTCGCGCCAGCTTTGACTCCCGTAAGGATTTCAATTCCCTCATCAATCGTTCGTGCATAATAGATATGGAACTTGCCTTGTTTCACAGCCTCAACTATCTCTTCTTTAAGCATGAGGTTCTTAATGTTGCTAGCAGGCATCAGAACACCTTGCTCACCGGTGAATCCTCGAGCCTTGCAAACCTCAAAAAAGCCTTCAATCTTTTCGTTGATGCCCCCGATAGCCTGCACCTCGCCCTTCTGGTTGACTGAGCCTGTGACTGCCAAATTCTGCTTTATCGGAATCCCAGACAGTGCTGAAAGCAGGGCATAAAGTTCGGTGCTTGATGCACTATCTCCTTCAACTCCGCCATAGCTCTGCTCAAAAACAAGTCGCGCCGACAGGCTCAAGGGTTTGTCTTTAGCGTATTTCTCAGTCAGATATCCGCTCAAGATAAGGACACCTTTTGTATGAATTGGGCCGCCCATCTTGGACTCCCGCTCGATATCTATGACTCCTTCTCTGCCCAGACCCAAGCTTGCTGTCACGCGTGAAGGGTTCCCGAAGGCGAAGTCGCCGAGACCCATGACCGACAAACCGTTCACTTGCCCCACCTTCTCTGCTTCTGTGTCGATGAGAATAACGCCTTTCCTAATCATCTCCTGGATCTTCTCCTGGATGAGTTTGGAACGATAGGTTTTTTCCTCGACAGCCTTCTTCATGTGATGACCATTTATGTGCTCCGATTTCTCCTCCGCAGCATAGAAGTTAGCCTCACGGATTGCGTCGGCAACGTCGGCGAACCTTGTGGAGAGTTTCTCCTGATTATCAGCAAGCCGCGAACTGTGCTCAACAACCTTTGCCAATCCAGAACCGTCAAGATGCCTCAATCGCTCTTTTTGGCAAAGGGCACAAACGAAGGCAGCGTACCTCCGCACGTTTTCCTCAGTTCGGTCCATAGTGCTGTCAAACTCCGCTTTGACCTTGAAGAGCTCTCTGAACTCCATGTCCAGTGTGAACATCAGCTGGTACAGGCTCGGGTCTCCGATGAGGATGACCTTCAAGCTGAGCGGAATCGGCTGAGGCTTCAGACTCTTGATGCTGATGAACCCAAAACGCTCTTCAGGCTCCTCAACAACTATCCGCTTGTCTCTCAACGCTCTCTTCAAAGCATCATACGAGAAGGGGCTTCGAAGTAATTCCTCAACCCTGACAATCAAGTAGCCATGATTAGCCTTGTGAAGGGCACCTCCCCGAATCATGGTGAAGTCAGTAACCAACGCTCCAAACTGGGGTTCCTTCTCAGTACGCCCAAACAGATTCTGATAGACAGGGTTCAGCTCCATTACTACTGGAGCACCCGTCAGATTCGAATTGTCAACCACCACGTTAACCTCATATTTTTTGAAGGGTGCCTCTTTCATCCAGGGAAGCTGAAACGGGCTCTGCTGCTGAGGCTCGTCTCCTTTTATAAACTGAGAAACATTCTCAAGTATATCATTCTGCACGTCGCGAAGATATGTCGTGACCTCTGGATTTTCCTTGAACTTCTCAAGCACCTCTTCCACAAGGTGCCCAATCGCGTACAAGGCAACTTCTTTGTTGAGCTTCTTGAGTTCATCATGAATCTTCCGCTCCATATCAAAAAACTGCCTCATGGTATTCCGCAATTCCCGCTCCAGCCATTCCCTCTTAACCTGAATCTCTTCTTTGACCTTCTGAGGCAACGCATTAAGCTCCTCTTCACTAACAGGTTTCCCCTTCAACACAGGGATCAAAAGCAAACCAATCGGCGTACTCTGAATAACAAAATTGTCCTGCTGAGCCTTAGCGTTCAACTGAGAAATCAACTCTTTCCGCTGGTTCTCAAGACCCCTGATGGTTGCTTCTCTTTTCCTTGCATAGTCCTCGCTCTCGAAAGCCTTGGGAAGAGCAGCCCTTGCATTCTCGACAAGACTCTTGACGTCATCCCTAAACTCTTTGCCCTTTCCCGCAGGCAACCGAATTGCCTTAGGCTCATATTGATTGGAGAAATTGTTCACGTAACACCAGTCTGGAGGTACAGGTTCAGACCTGGCAATTTCTTCGACAAAGTCCTTCACAGCCGTAGTTCTGCCCGTTCCCGGCAGTCCAGCAACGTAGATGTTGAAACCGTGATCTTTGATGCCTATGCCGAACTTGAGCGCCCTTACCGCTCTTTCTTGGCCGATTATCTCTTTGAGGGGAACTAGATCTCTCGTAGTCTCACACTTCATAAAACTGGGATCGCATTCTAACCTGAGTTTCTCTGGAGGCAATTCTACCATTGGATTCACCCGATCCACTGGATACAAAGCGACAGACTACTTCTGAATCATGTGCGTTTTTATACTATTCGGTGAGGTGGAACACTTGAACGAAACGTTGGATGATTTCAGGGTTTCTAACCTCAGGGTGGAAAAGCACACCGTAAATCTCCTTGTCCCTGTGCTTGATTGCCTGCACGCATTCCTCAGACTCTGCTAAGACCGCGAAGTCTCCCGCGGACTCCAGAGAGTAATTGTGGAGAGTATAAGCTTGAAAAGTCGAAGAAAACAAGGGGTTTGACGCTGCGGTCACTATTTTCGTCATGCCTAAGCCAAGACATTTCTCGAGCTTGGCTCCAAACACCAAGGCGATCGTCTGCATCCCAGCACATATCCCCAAAACTGGTCTATCACAGTCCCTCAGCCAACTGAACTTGTCAGGCGCATTCAGAGTTGCATGATCTTTCAGAGGCGTGCCAGACAGTATAACACCATCACACATTCTAACATCATCCAGCGTAAACTCCAAATAATGTTTCACTACGTGCTCATCCATGTCTCTGACGACGCGAACGATGGGCAAAACAAACTCATAGAATCCCAAGGAGCCCTTGCGGAAGTTCATGTCAACTATCACAATCATTTCGCCACTAACCTCGCTTTCATAATCCTCAGCACTCCTGAGTTGCCCTTAGCCTCAACTTCTGAAGACAAGATTTCGATTCTCCTCCTGAAAAGAGGAGCATCCAAAACCGTCGTCTCGATTTCACCCCCCTCCCCAGAAGGACTCACACCAAACTCCTTCTCGAGAGCCAGCAGCTCCTTGGCTAATTTCCAGTCGAGTCGTTTCCCAAGCCAGCTCCCATCAAGGGGATAGGCGAAAACCCCTGACAGCATCACCTCATAACCCTTCGCCACGATTTCTTCCAAGAGCTCTTTCGAATTCCGTTTCCAGAGCGGATTAAAACACCAAACATCAAGCTGACTGCAAACGCGCTGAATTCGCTCAGACTGATAGACTGACTCTATAGCGCCTGATACCACGCCCTCAATTCCATGATCCGTGATCGCTTGAGCTACGGCTTTCTTCAAGTCGGTCAGTTCTTTCTCAGGTATGCCATCCGTCGTTCTCTGAACAATCGGCAAGTCCATTGCTTCCGCTTGGAGCAGCGTCATACCTATGTTTGGAGTGTGAAACATGTAGCTCGATTCACTCTTGCTGACCAGCGTAATCAAACAGGCAATTTCCTCCTTTTCCGCTGCCAAATGAAGGGCGAACATTGAGTCCTTTCCGCCAGAAAACAGAACCCCAAGCTTCATGTTAGTAACCTTAAGAAAACAGCCATCTAATCAATGCTTCCATCTATGGCAGTTATGTCTCAACACCGACCAAGTCAATTCCTAGACCCAAGCATCAATTGTCACGCCGCGGACACTTGACGTTACACTCCAGAAAGATGCGCCTGAGTTTTGGCTTTTATGTCTTCACGTTGCAGATGTTTTCGATCCCACGCAGAGTCGTGATGATGGCAGCCGTGACTTTCGTATGCACGACATACACCGAGATCGCGTAGCCGCCCTTACCGATCTGTCGTGAATAGTTTGCCCGGATGTTGATATCATTATCCGCCAAGACCTTGTCTATGTTGGCAAAGACTCCTGGAACGTCCCTGTGGTGAATGAACAGTGGGTAGACGGGTCTCTCTTCAAGCTCTATGCTTTCTCCTGCGTTGACCGAGTTTGTGAAGTCACCGCCACGCAGGTAGCCTGCTATGACGCGAGCTATCTCCATCGACGTTTCCCTTTGAGCTTCCACTGTTGAAGCACCAAGATGAGAGGAGAAAACAACGTTGTCCAGATCCCTGAGCTTGCTCTTGAACAAGGCGCCTTCAGCTTTGGGCTCATCAACATAGACATCCAAAGCAGCGCCGGCTATTCTCTTCTCCTTCAGCGCCCTGTACAAGGCTTCTTCATCCACATTAGCGCCTCTCGACGTGTTGACAAGAAAAGCCGTCGGTTTCATCAGCTCAAGTTCACGGTCGCCAACGATCACTTCCTTTCCGCCCGTGTGAATCGTAACAAAATCAGCTTTCTCCAAAACCTCTTCCTTAGAGGTGAACTTGATCGTCGATTCAATGCAAGGTCTCGTGTCGTAGCCAATCACCTGCATGTCGAAGCCTCGACGCGCCAGTTCAGCAACCCTCTGCCCAATCTTGCCGCAGCCCAAAACACCAAGAGTCTTGAATGCAAGTTCAGTTCCCCTGAGTTTCTCCTTCTCCCAGACACCGCTCCTAAGCATCTGGTGAGCTTGTGGAACCTTGCGTGAAATACCCAGCATCAAACCAATGGTTAATTCCGCAACAGCATTCGTGTTTCCATACGGTGCAGACTTAACAACTATGCCGTATTCTGAGGCTGCATCCACATCTATGTTGTCATAGCCTACGCCCGCTCGCCCTACGATCTTCAGCTTGCCTTTGGCGCCTGCCTCTATTACTTCGCGTGTAACCTTCGTTGCACTTCTCACAATGAGAGCGTCAAACTGTGCAATGTCTACGACGAGCGCCTCCTGAACTCTTTTGCGATCGTCCGTCTGTATGCCTAATTCTTCGAGAAGTTGGACACCGTCCTTCTCCAATCCATCATTCAACAATGCCTTCAATTGTTCACCACTCCATGCTTAACTTTTTCAATGTGGTGCAAGGCTTCTTCCAGATTTTGGAATCCATACTTAACCTGGCTGAACTTCTTCTTCAAGGCGATAACTTCAGGTCTAACCTCTTCAGGTTTCTTCGTTCCTTTGATTATGCTGAGCATCAGGTCACATAGGTGTTTGACATCTCCCTCACGGAATCCTCGTCTCGTCACGTCTTGGAATCCAATCCTTAATCCTGAAGGGTTGTCACGGTTGCTCTGATCATCATAAGGCAACAGATTCTTGTTCAGCACGACGTTAGCTTCTTCAAGGTCACGCGCAATCTTCTTGCCACCGCCAAAGTTGAGTACATCAACCGCTATTTGATGCGAACGAGTGAAGCCTTTAGATGAACAGAGAACTTGGACGCCATTCTCATAGAGATATTGACCAGCAGCCTGAGCATTCTTGACAGTCTGTTTAGCGAGCTCCGTGCCGAAAAGTTTCATTTCCAAGGCAGCCATACCCAAAGCAGGTAGTCTGCCCAGATGAGTATTTGATGCGCTGAGCGGAAAAACAGCGAACTGTATCTTCCTAACTGCTTTTTCCAACCTCGGCGTCGACGGATTACCTAGGATTACGCCTCCCTGCGGACCTGGAAAGGTCTTGTGAGTCGAGGAGGTAATGAAGTCTGCGCCTTCTTCAAACGGATTCTGGAAAACGCCGCCTGCAATGAGCCCGAGAACATGAGAAGCATCGTAGCCTACATAGGCACCCACTTCCTCTGCCACAGAGCGCAGTTCCTTCACGGGATGAGGGAAGAGGAATAGGCTGCCTCCGAAAGTGACTATTCCGGGTCTCGCAGCACGTATGACCTCGGCGGACTTGTCTGGATCAATGTTGAATTCGTTGATGTTGTAACCGTGATTCACGTTCTCCAAGCCTAAAACTGCGCCTGCCAAACCCGTGTAGTCGTGAGATATATGAGCCCCGCAGCTGAGCGGTGTGACTACCATCCTGCGGTTCTTCGCTGCAAGCGACAGACCCTTGAACGTCGCAAGGTTGGCGTGAGTGCCCGAAACAAGCCTGATGTCTGTCCAAGTGCATTTGAAAAGACTCTTCATCAGGTCAGCAACGCTGTCTTCTATCTTGGATATGTATTTCTGACCTTGATAGTAGCGTTTCTTGACGTGCCCTTCAACATCGTTTTCGCCTTCGGCATACCTGCCTTCGAGGTCTGAGCAAAGAGCCTGCATCTGTCTCACTGCTGGAGACTTGAGTCCTTCGCTGGCGATCAGGTTTATGCATTCAGCGTCCCTGTAGCGTTCATGGTTTTGGGTAGCTTCCACTAGTTTGAGAACGAGGCTGAAGAAGTCTTCCATTCTGCCTTGCACACTCGATTATCACCGAAGTAGACTCAGAACTATTTAGGCTTAATGGAAACGTCTTGGTGGACTGAGTTTACGTCGTTTATTTATTGATACTTGACATGTTGTTGAGAAAACCTTTTCGAAGATATGCGCATGCCTAGGAATTGAACCAGACTGGAATATTATTGCTGTTCTTATAAAACATCTTGCGTAGCCTTCTTTGACTGGTTTCTTTCGTGTTTGAGCTGGCAAAAGGTTTAGGTCAACCTAAAAGTTTATTAGGCTTGCCTTGACTCTTGCTTCAGGCATACCTAAAAGCGTGAATGTTGTGTCTGGGAAAAGCACTGAAAACTACCTCAAAACAATATACGATCTATCCAGAAACGGAAAACCAATCAGCACAACCAAAATATCCCGCGCATTGAAAGTCTCCCCGGCTAGCGTTACAGAGATGATCAAGAAACTGGCCGAACAAGGTCAAATTACTTATTCACCATACCGCGGAGTAACCCTAACATCCAATGGCCGACACGCCGCAGAGAAGACCGTTCGAAAACACAGACTACTGGAAAGGTTCCTGCACGACGTATTGAAAATTGACAACGTCAAAGTCCACAGTGAAGCCTGCGCCATGGAACATGCGCTTTCAGACGCCGCCGCTGAATCTCTTTGCAGATTTCTGAGACACCCCGATAGTTGTCCAGACGATGGAAAGATCATCCCACCATGCGATCTCCAAATAGAAAACTGCGAGGAATGTATCCAGCTCCACGGCAAGGGTTTAGAGGAGGCTGGGAAGCACGATCAAAGCTTAGTCTCGATAACCAATCTCAAAGAGGGACAGCGTGGCAAGATCTCCTTCATCAGGGGAGGCCACAATGTGCTCAAGCGATTACTAGACATGGGGCTCACTCCTGGTACTGAAGTACACATTGTAAGAGTTGCACCACTCGGCGGTCCTGTTGAATTGTCCGTCAGGAATTCAAAACTTGCTCTTGGCAAGGGTGTTGCTTCGAAAATTTTCATAGATGTGGCTAAAACCAGCTAGCTGGTCGGTGACCTGTTTGTCCTGCCATTCCTGTCATACTTCAATCAAAAAGGGAAATGCCAAGAAAAACAGCAAACACCTCAGGATAGCTTTGGCTGGAAATGCCAATGTTGGAAAATCCGTAATTTTTAACCATTTGACAGGTTTGCACCAACACATTGGCAATTGGCCTGGAAAGACCGTCGAAAGAGCCGAAGGAACACTCTGCTTCAGAGACTACACAATAGACGTCGTTGATTTGCCAGGAATATACTCGCTTTCCACCTATTCCTTGGAGGAGTCAATATCCAGGAAACACATTGCACTTGAAAGACCAGACATAGTGATAAATGTTGTAGACGCTTCGGTTCTCGAAAGAAACCTCTTCTTCACTTTGCAGCTTATGGAACTGGAAACTCCAATCGTCATGGCACTGAACCAAATGGATATGGCAAAGGGAAAAGGCATTCAGATAGACACGAAAAAACTGGAAAAGCTTCTGGGGATACCTGTCATGCCAACCATTGCTGTAAAAGGAGTTGGCATCGCTGAGCTTTTGGAGAAAACCGTAGAAACAATTGAAAAAGGACCAGTAGAAAAGCATACCCAGACTCGGTACGGAGAAGAAGTTGAAGAAAAAATTAGCAAGCTTACTGAGATGATGGAAGACTATCAGCTTGCGTATCCGCCGAGATATGTGGCGATTAAGCTGCTCGAAGGAGACAAAGAGACAGAGGAAGAAATCGAAAAGAAGAAACCCCTGATAGTCTCTACCGCTAGAAGACTCGCAGATGAAATTGAGAATCTTCATGGACACACTTGTTCAACCGTAATAACTTCGGAAAGATACGAAGCTGCTGGCTGCATAGCTAGAGCCGCACAGAAATTGGTGCCTCCGATAAAGCCCACGTTGGGCGAGAGGCTTCACAACTTTACAACTCACAAGATTACGGGATACGCAACGCTGGCGGTATCGCTGCTTTTAGTCTTCTACACCATCTTCACCCTTGGAGGATACGCTTCAGAGGAGTTGAGCAGTTTACTCTATGGTTTAGAGCCGCTCTTTGCGAACGTGTTTGGAACAGGAATCATTGCAAATCTAGTTTGGGGAGGCGTCGTGGAAGGAGTCATTGCTGGTGTCACGATAGCGTTGCCTTACATCGTTCCTTTCTACCTCATACTTTACTTCTTGGAGAACTCAGGATACCTCAGCCGAATCGCATTCTTGATGGACAATGTCATGCACAAAATGGGGTTACACGGGAAAGCGTTTCTCCCTGTCATGCTTGGCTACGGCTGCAACGTTCCAGCCTGTTTGGGATGCAGGATAATGGAGACACAGAGAGAAAGGCTACTCGCGGCGTTTGTCACTACGCTTGTACCCTGTGCCGCAACCACAGTTGTCATACTTGGCTTGGTGGGCAACTTCTTAGGCATTCAGTGGGCTTTAATGCTTTATGTTGCTAATTTGCTGGTAATCTTCGTTCTTGGAAGGCTTGCATTTAAGGTTGTTCCTGGTGAATCAACCGCGCTGATTATGGAAATGCCTGATTACAGATGGCCCCATTTGAAGACTATTTTGAAACAAACATGGTTTAGAGTGGCTGAATTCATAGGGATAGCATTCCCATTAGTCATTGTCGGAAGCCTCCTGCTGAAGATAGTTGAGGTTTCAGGTGTACTGGAAACAGTAGCAACGGTGCTCAGCCCAGTAACGGTTGCATGGCTTGGACTGCCAGCTATTACTGGGATAACACTCATATTTGGTGTGCTGAGAAAGGAGTTGACGCTGATCATGTTGGCTACTCTTCTGGGGACAGCCAATTTTGCACAAGTTTTGACGCCGGTTCAGATGGTTGTGTTCGCGTTGGTGACAATGTTTTACATACCCTGCATAGCAACAATTGCGGCTTTAGCCAAGGAATTCGGTTGGAAAAAGGCATTGCTCATAACGCTGTTCGAAATAGGCTTTGCCGTAGTCCTGGGCGGAATTGCTTTCAGGCTATTGACATTAATGATTTAGTCCAAACCCATTCGCAACTGAGTGGCTTCAAATTCTTTGATGGGCTACCTGACCCTAAACCCCGGCAGGTTCAGTAGCAGAATGAGGTCATTGCTCTTTGGGAAGTGCCGATGAATGGTCGATTGAAAACAGTTAACGCTTGTGGCGTGTGGAAATCTTGAGAATCCAGCTCCCGTCCCCAAATTGCGTAAACAGAGACAAAACATGCATGGAATCCAGACCTGCTGAGAACTGGCAGCGCATGACTTGGCAGGTATTCATGAGAAGTTGCAGTCGTATAGATAATCAAAATCTCTGCACAGCCGTGCTTCCAACACTTGGCGCCACAAGTTGCTTCTCGCTTCACTCAAGATTCTTGTTCTTTCGGAATCTGACAGCTTAAGCAGATTAGCTTTCCTAACATGCATCTTGCTTCCCAAGGCGGATATCGCATATCTTAATAAAACCCTTCTTTCGAGCCATTACATGTATCCAAACCAGATACATATCCGCGACAAACTTCAGGACATGAGTCATTTTAGTCTCTGATGATTATGACGCAGGCTCTTTTCACGATGCATTCTTTGGAAACATCTATTCGGGCCGAGTCTCCAAAGAGCGCCATGACTATCCCACAGAGGACCTCCACAGTTTCGTTTACTCGCAAACCCCTGTTTTTGACTTCTACCCCCTGACCATTCGCCACAACCCCCAGTCCATGCAGGACATACATAGATATCCCCGCAAGCTGTTCGCTCCCAAAAAAACACGTGATAACGAACCACCAATTCGACGAATTCAAAAAAGAACCCGGCACAACAATAACGACTAAGGTCTACTGAGCATCTTCTCTTTAGCTATTCCATTACCGGCATTTGCACTCTTCCACCCATACAGTTAATTGCCATTGCAAATACTCCATTCAGGATATCCCGCTCATAACGTTGGCATTCGTTACGTTGCATCCTCTAATTGCCTTGCTTTTTCTTCAACTTCTCTCTTAACCTTTTCCTTGTACTGTGCAACATTATTTCTGATCTCTGGGTATTTTATTCCAAGAATTTCGGCAGCTAAAATTCCTGCATTTTTGGCATTATCTATTGCCACTGTAGCTACGGGCACACCCTTCGGCATTTGCACGATAGATAAAAGAGAATCCAATCCTTGCAAAGATGAAGTTTTTACGGGAACGCCTATTACTGGAATGGGTGTAATTGAAGCCACCATACCTGGCAAATGGGCAGCTCCACCAGCACCGGCAATTATTACATCGATCCCCTTTTCTTCAGCATCCTTAGCATATTTGAACATTCTCTCAGGGGTTCTGTGTGCTGAAACTATGGTAACACTGAATTCTACGCCAAAATCTTTGAGAATCGCTCCGGCTTCTTTCATCACCGGTAGATCCGAGTCACTACCCATAATAATCCCGACTAATGGTTTCTTCATTTTTTCACCTCGCTTTTATTTTCAAAAATTTTCTCGCGTTTTTAGCTTTTTCAATTGCTCTTTCCAAATTTTCATCTAAAATCGTAATATGCCCCATTTTTCTGAACGGGCGTGTTACTTTTTTGCCATAAAAATGAAAAGACAGCCCTGGAATAGATAATGCTTCATTTAGCCCCTCAATGATAGGGGGTCCTTCATATCCCTCCTCACCTAAAATATTAATCATTACGGCTGAAGTTAACAAGTCCGTTGATCCCAGAGGCAAACCAGTGATTGCTCGAATATGCTGTTCAAACTGGCTAGTAACACAGGCTTCTATTGTATAGTGTCCAGAATTGTGAGGTCTAGGGGCGATTTCATTTACCAAAACCTTTTCCTCCTTTGTCAAAAACATCTCAATTCCAAAAATACCCACCGCCCCTTCGCCCAGAGCTTTTACTGTTTTTGTCCCGATTTGTTCAGCTTGGTCCTTAATTTCACTACTCACTCTCGCTGGTGCTATCACCGCATCGCAAATATTAGCCCTCTCATCAAAAATCATCTCAACGACTGGATGACATTTAATTTCACCTTCAGTGCTTCTAGCTACATTTATGGCCAATTCCTTTTCGAAACTAATGAATTCTTCAAGAAAAGATCCAGTTTTAATTGCCTTCTCAATGTCACTTTTATCTTTGATTACAAAAACCCCTCTTCCATCATAGCCTCCTTTGCAAGCTTTTTGGACTACTGGAAAACCAAACTCTTCAACAATAGAAGTAATGTCTGAGTCCTCAACTTTTTTGTATTTAGGAATTGGAATATTCTCTCTACTTAACATTTCCTTTTGTTTTGCCTTATTTTGGATAATTTGGACTACTTGAGGAGAAGGATAAATTGAATACCCCTCATTAGCTAACTCTATTAAACTTTCATCTGCCCGCTCGATATCAAAGGTAGTAACATCACATTGAGAAACCATTTCTCTTAATTTTTCTTCACCATAAAAACCGCTAACAATCTGGTTATCAGCAACCTGTGCCGCCGGACAATTAGGGGTTGGATCTAGTACAACCACATTAAATCCCATTTTCTTGGCTGCCAGAGTCATCATCTTAGCTAATTGTCCACCGCCAATAATTCCGATTCTAGTTTTTGTTACCATACTAACATTTGCTCTTTAGAGGAGCATAATTAAATTTTTCGCTTTCTCGTCTATCCATCTGGATAGGTTGATGGGGTAGACCAAAGGAGAAGGCCTGAAACCTCAGATAACCAAGGTTTCCACGCCTCTCAATCCCATCGAAACAAGGGTCCCCCTTCTCTTGTTCTATTTCTCTTTTCCATCTA
>CAZQCX010000040.1:0-12593 GCA_964591705.1 uncultured Candidatus Bathyarchaeia archaeon
ACGAAAAACTTGGCCGCAGAACAACAGACAACTGAAGTTCTGCGAAGAAACGAAAACGGCGAGTTCAAACAGAAAATCCTAGAATATGCACTATGGTTGAGACGCAGCGGAAAAAGCGAAGCAACTATCCTTGGAAGAGTCAAACTGCTGAGAAGACTCGCGAAAAGTGGAGCAAACCTCTACGACCCGGAATCGATCAAGAGAACGATAGCTGAGCAGAGTTGGGGCAACGGCCAGAAAAACAACGCCGTCGATGCGTACTCTTCTTTCCTCAGGATGCATGGCGGAGAGTGGGAAGCGCCAGCATACAAAACGATCCGGAAAATACCTTTCATACCCAAAGAAGCCGAAATCGACCAGCTGATCGCAGCCTCAAGCAGACGCTTAGCAGCTTTCCTGCAGCTGCTAAAGGAAACCGGAGCTAGATGCGGCGAGATTTGGCAACTGCATTGGTGCGACGTAGACTTCGAAAGCAAAGTCGTAAACATAACACCTGAAAAAAACAGCAACCCAAGAGTAGCCCACATAAGCAACAAACTCTTAGACATGCTTCAAAACCTGCCCAAGAACTACGGCGACAGAATATTCTCACATCCAACCATGCGCGTCGACCACTTCGCAGTAAACTTCCAGCGACAACGGAGGAAAACCGCAGCTAAACTCGGGAACCCAAGATTCCTGAAAATCCACTTCCACACCTTCAGATACTGGAAAGGAACCACGCTGTACCACAAGACCAAGGACATGTACTACGTCATGCAAGCGCTCGGTCACAAAAACATCAAAAACACGCTGCTGTACGTTCAGCTCGAAGAAGCTCTCTTCCAAGGCGAACAAGACTACATCTCGAAAGTAGCCAAGACGGAAAAGGAAATCTGCAGCTTGATAGAGGCAGGATTCGAATACGTCACAGAGTTTGAAGGAGCAAAAATCTTCAGGAAAAGGAAGCTATAGCATGGAAAAAGCCAGAGTGCATCGCCAGGCGGGACCCCCTTACTTTTTGCTTATAAAGGTGCGGGGGGTGGGATTCGAACCCACGAACCCCTGCAGGACAGGCTCCTGAAGCCTGCGCCTTTGACCTGGCTCGGCGACCCCCGCACAAGTGTTCTCAAGGTCACCATCAGACTTTGGGGGTGCTTTGTTTGTTCTTTATCCGTTTGCTGACGCCTATTGTGTTGTTTCAGATTGGGGTTCGACTATATCTTCTTTGTGAATACCTCGGCTGACAAATGAAGCTTAACTGGCCTCTATGAGTTTAACTAGTTGCGGTATCGCTTCTTGCCCTCGTCATAGGCTGGAATAGCTTTTTAAGAGCATGTGTTTTCAGAATCTCGTAGAGAAGAAATGCTGTTTGTTCCATGGCGGTTGATAGCAGACTGGACATGCGAGTCATGTGGAATCTGTTGCAGAGGTTACAGTGTGGTCCTAGATTTTCAAGAGTGGCTGAGAATAATCAAAACATACGGCATAGAGCTTACTGCCTCAGACCTGACTAAGCTTTACATAAAAAGGAAGAACGATGGCGCCTGCTTTTTCTTATGTGACTTTGCAACTGCGAGTCTCTGCGGGCTTCAGCATATGAAGCCCAAGGCGTGTAAGTTGTGGCCATTCAAGGTTCTTGGGACACCGAAGTACGGGCACGCGCAAGAAGCAGCATACAATTATGGGGGGAAAGCGCTCTTCGTCTACGCGGATTCAAATTGCAATGGCTTGAAATTGGGTCAACCGTCACGAGTTTTCGCAAATCTTACGGTGAAGGAATTCACAGAAATTGCTCTTGGAATGAACAGGTTCCAGATCAAGAGCACAGCAAACCTGCGTCCAAACGCACGGAGTCACATTAGCTTCTGAGAAAAGCAACGATAATAGGTCTCAGGGCATAAACCAAGAAGAGTTTGTCATCCATGTGGACCTGCGGAAGAAAGAGGCTGAGAGTCATGAAGCGATACCTTCTGCATTCTTTAGCAGGGGCGTTTGCCTTTGGCTTCGCCAGTTGGCTGTGGATCTGTTTTCTCGAAGTCTTCAAAGTTGAGACTCTTCTAATAGCATGGTTTGGCTGGTTTATGTCTATGTTAATTGTCATCCCCGCGATTCTTAGTGACGAGTTCTCTTCCGCGCAGCCACCCCAAACTGGGCATCCATTAGCTTGATCTTGATTTGCACTGCCCTTGACCAGCATCAAGTTTTTTAACCCCGCATTAGCCCCTCGTTCGTAATCAGAATAATCTGGAGAGTTGATAGCAATGATGGAAGAAGAAAAGAAGCCTTTCGCTCCCATAGTGATATCCATAGTTATGGCTATCCTTTGGGCCGCGCTGATGCGTTGGTATATCCTGTTTTGGTCATCGAAATTTGGCTGGTTGCAGAACCTAGCCATAATCATGCTGTCTCTAGTCGTGATGGGCGGCGTCCAAGGTCTTGTATGGATCTACTGGATCCTTCAAATGGGGCTGACACAAGGTTTGTTACGTGCGTCTTTGTCTCTTGATATATCGTTGTATATGGAAGATCTGTTGGGGCTGAGTTGTTGACGCGTAGGAGTATTTGGCTGTTCTTCACACTTGCTTTGCTCTTATTCATTCCAGTTGCCTGGTTACTTGCGCGACATGCGGTGGAACCATTGGAAGAAGGGTTCAGCCTGGTCTGGCTCGAAAACAGCGAGGTATTGATTTCCGATGATGACATCTTGTCTTATAATTGGACAAGCCAGGAGATTACCATATCTGACGTGGCTTCTAAAAGGTTGATTGCGATGGGAGATGGTTTGTACAGTTTCTCCAGCGGCTTCGTTATCAGGATAAACAGGGGGGAAGCATATCGTGGAGTGTTCAGGAATTCCTTCATGTCCGCAATTCCGGGCTCTCCTGAGATCTCGATTATGTTTCCGTCCACACTTTTCTGTTCTGAAGCCGAAAACCGTCACGCGATGAGGATGTTTTATCCATGGTTTGAACCGCCAGCCGACCAGCCAGAGAAAGGAGCGATACTCTTCGAGTACTTCAAAGACACGGGAAAACTCGGTTATTGAGCCAGTCAAATTATTTACAAACGAATTACTTCGCCATTGGCTTGCTTAGGCTGTTGGCACCAATAATTCCCTCGCGCTCTTGCTGATTCTAACTTCCTTGCCTTCGTCAGTTGCCTCTGCAAAACCGAACTCGATCAAGAACTCTGCGACTGCTCTCGCCTGCTTTTCGCTGAGTCCTGTGTGCATCTGCAGCTCCTCTAACCTGTGAAGTTTTCCGTCGCTGAGCAACTCTAGAACCTTTTGTATTTTGGGCGTCAATTCACAACCCGTTGGCAATATTCACAAGCGCATAGTTGTGCTTTTAAATCCCAATGGAATTGTGTTCTAGATTTGTTTAGCAGAGAAAAACAGCATCCAGCATCAGGGCGGAGAGAGAAACATTTTGGCCCTCTCTTAGGAGGGATAGGGACAAGGAAGCTTGAGCCCCGTTGTTCAACCTCTCCTGCCCCGCTTAACTGTAGGATTTGCGAATTCTGTTTATAAGCAGTATTTCAATCGTCGTAATATGTCACATGCTAATTGCTGCTCTGCTTCTGCCAGCTGTTAAGCAGCACGATATTCGCAATGACACGTTCGACAAAGTTAGAACAAGACGCGCGAGCGGAACCCGCTCAGACAGAACTCAAAGAAATTGGGAACTTCTGCCTTTTCCAGACTTGGTACACTTATAGCTTTGAACGTTAGATTTTGCCAGAGTTTTTTGTCCAACCGCATCTAGTGCATTGAGACGACCCGCTCTCCAGGTTGGCGAACACCTCATTGCTGCAGCTTGGGCACTTCAAATTGTGATCACAAATTGAATTGCACCTACTTCAGCCTTTATGAACAAACCTTCTAATTCAGCAATATGTCAAGAACCAACAAGAACACCGCCACAACCGAAGACTGGCCCAAAGTAGTTCAAAGCGCATGGTTCGACTCTATGACCGAAGAAAGCGAAATAATGCAGTTAGATGCTACAAAAGGTCTGAAAAAGCGACAGGGATAAACGCAAACGTACATGGATAGGCTTTTATAGCGGTTGGTTCTGGATATGCATATATCTGCCTAAAATGGAACACGATATCATGATGGAACCCAGCAAGAAACCGCTGAACGTGTTGATAAAGCAGCTTCATGGAAACATTGAAGTCGTACTCAAAAATGGTTGTGAATACAAGGGAAAAATGATAAAATGCGACGGGCACATGAACATTCTTCTGGAAGGAGCAACTGAATACAAAGACGACCAACTTTTCGCCAACTATGGAAACGTTCTCCTTCGCGGAAACAACGTCCTCTATATAGTTCTAGACATAGCTAAGCACTAAGCTTCGCAAGCAACATTTTTCAGTTCTTTCAGAATTTCAGAAATAGCCTTAGTTCCAAACATGTCAACAAAGACCCCATCAGAAGTCGTTGAAACTAACCTTGCCCTATGAAAACTTGGAAAATCCAAACAGCACCATTCTCCATAAACTCCAATTCAGCTCTTATCTGCCTTAACAAAATCCTTTCCAGTTTCACAAAGGCTGATAAAGAAACCAAGCGCGCAGAGGATGAATAGGTAAAATCCTACGTTTGGGAATCGTTTGCCCTGCCTGCCCATCAAGGTGCATGAAAAGAGACTAAAAGAGAACCTGCGCCTCTACTCCCAGAACAATCAACATTACCTCATGTCCTGAAAAATCTCCCAACTTATGGTGCTCCATGCGCAGCGAAACAATGCCAGTTTCAAGTTAAATTCTTAATTACAACAATCACATAGGCTCTTAGTGGTGACAACAGAATGACCGAGATGGAACTACGCGTTTCAAAAATCAAAGATGGCACAGTCATTGACCACATAAGCGGCGGTTACGCTCTCGATGTCGTAAAAATCTTAGGTATAACTGGGCGAGAAAAGCGGGTAATGACTATTGCAATCAACGTTCCCAGCAAACGATTCAGATCCAAGGACATCGTGAAAGTCGAGGGTCGAGCACTTAACTCTCAAGAAGTCAACCGCATCGCCCTCGTGGCACCCCACGCAACGATAAACATCATTCGAAACTACAACGTGGTTGAAAAGCTCGAAGTCAAATTACCGAAGATCATAGAGGGAGTGATACAATGCATCAACCCGGGTTGCATAAGCAACAGCAATGAACCTTCTCTACCCAAATTCTACGTTGAGAGTGAGGACCCACTAGTCCTCAAGTGTCACTACTGCCGCTATATTTTAGAGAAAGCTGAAGTACTGCAACAGTTATAGTCATCACAGTATCGGGACTGACACAATCCCTAGGTTTCAAAGCCTTGGAAGTCAGAGTTGGATCTTTCTGTTCTCTTAGCGTTTTTTGCACACTAACCGAAAGAGCTTCTCAAAATACCTTTTATCTAGCAATGTACCGATCCCTATTCCAGGACATTCTGTTGTGCAAAGAAACTCAAACCTCTTTTTTGCCGTAGGTCTGAGTTCGAAAGGATAGAACCTGCAAATCATCGGTCTCTTCGAGTAAATGGCGCACCTGTTATTCTTCAGAAACAAGCATTGCCCTCTGTCCTTTGTTTTCTTTATCTCGAAAAGGTAGGGTCCTCTTCCTTTATGCTTCTCCGCGAAGTCGGCTATTTGCAGTCCTTCAAGCTTTGATATTTTCTCCGCTTCGCTCTTCATTAGCAGAATGTGCCTTTGCCTCAGCTCGGTATCGCCACAGCAGGTTCCACACTTCAAACAAAAGAATCGTACGTTTGCAGGGTAGTTGAACCCGTCCTTCAATAATGTAATCAACTCGCAGATTGTTCTATTTGCATCTGTGTCCCTCACCGTATTGGTATGATCTTTTTTTGTTATTTTCGAGTTTGGTCTTGAACATCTCGTCCATGTTTATGTTCGGACAAGCCAATCTGCTAGCGTCAAGAATGTAGAATAGAACATCGATGAGTTCTTCGGCTATTTTCTCTTCGCTTTCTCCCTTCTTCCAGTTGTCGCTGGCTTCGCCGAGTTCAATGAACGCAAAAAGTAGTTTTTTCGGGATATCTTCAGGTCTGTTGTAGAAACCTTTGCTGATGACCAGAGACTCAATTTCTTTCTTCATCTCTTCTAAATGCAACTTAATCCTCCTTCTGGTTTTTTTGGGACTTGAGATCTTTGTTAGACTAGGAATCTGTGCTTTGAGAAGAACTCCATGTATTTAAGTTTAAAAACAGCAATGCCAAGTCTGAAGGAAAGCAACAACAATTATTAAGACGTCGCTAACGAATAGTTAACCCGAGACGAGGTCGTCACATGCAAGCATTTCTGGTCAAGTATCCATTTGGATTGTTGGCTTTCAACGAGAAGCATGAAATAGTACAGAAAATGCTTTTTCCTAAGAACCCAAGCGCAGCCGCAAAAGCCTTTTTGAAACTCGAAAATGGGGAAATCCCCGAGGATTTGACAAGGCTGCTAGTAATCTTGAAAGACGAGGGATACGCAACGCTAATTCTTGAGCAATCGAAGCTGGCAGAGGAACTCTCCAAGAACACAGAACTAACCATTGAATTCTCTGACATTGGAGAGTTACGTGGTCGGGCAGAACAGACAGCCATCAAGACTGGCTTTGTCAAAGATGCAAAAGATTTCGGCTTATGGCTGCAAAACTTCACAATGGAACTGGCCAAACTCCGAGTCAAAGGCGCTGTTGAGCAAAGAGATCTAATCGTCGCCCAAGCCATACAAACACTTGATGACCTAGACAGAGCGGTCAACCAGTTCATGGGACGCCTAAGAGAATGGTACGGCATCCATTTCCCAGAGCTGGACCGACTAGTAGAGAAACACGAAACCTACGCGCGTCTTGTCCTCGACCTTGGAAAAAGAGAACATTTTGTCCTCGAAGCCCTAGAAAAGGCTGATATTCCAAAAGCCAAAGCCGAGGAAACTGTGGGGGTTGCCGAGGGTTCGATGGGCGCAGACATTTCAAGAAAAGACCTTGTTCCAATCCAGAAACTTGCGAAGAATGCTCTAGAGCTCTATGATTTGCGGCAGGCCATGGAAAGCTACCTCGATAAAACGATGGAGGAAGTGGCACCGAGCACAAGATACTTGGCAGGGGCACTTTTGGGGGCACGCCTGATTGCTGTTGCAGGTAGCCTTCGCAACTTGGCGATGAGACCAGCCAGTACAATCCAAGTTCTGGGGGCGGAGAAGGCTCTTTTCAGATCCCTCAAAACAGGAGCACGACCACCCAAACATGGTCTAATATTCCAAGCTGCGATATTGCACGACGCCAAAAGATGGCAGAGAGGAAAAATCGCAAGAGCGCTGGCCGGTAAACTCTCAATCGCAGCCCGTGCAGACGCTTTTGGCGGCAAATTTGTCGGCGACAAGCTCAAACAAGATCTCGAAAAACGAATAACAGAGATCAAAGAGAAATACAAAGAACCTCCACCAGCAAAAGAAAGGGAGGATAGGATCGGAAGTAGAGATTTCAGGCATCGAAGACCAGACCGCAAACAGCGGTGGCGAGAACGCAAATGGAGAAAAGGCAATCGTGCGCGTAAGGGTTAACCCCCATGCTGCCTTCCCTGAGATTTACTTGGTGACACTAGAAGACGGTGCCCATAGATTAGCAACGAAAAACCTAACTCCTTGTAGAAGCGTATACGGCGAGCGCCTTATTCGCATAAAACACGTCGAATACCGCCTTTGGGACGCATTCAGAAGCAAGCTCGCAGCCGCCATACTAAACGGAATTAGGAACATACCTCTAAGACCCGGAGAATCTGTTCTCTATTTGGGCGCTGCCTCTGGAACCACCGCCAGCCACATCTCGGACATCATCGGGAATGACGGCAAAGTCTTCTGTGTAGAGTTTGCCTCCAGAAGTCTTCGAGAGCTCGTATCCAACGTGTGCGCGTACAGACCTAACATGTTGCCAATTCTTGAGGATGCTCGTCTTCCACAGAAATATTCCATGTTCATTTCTGGAAAGGTCGACATCATCTACTGCGACGTAGCTCAACCTGAACAAGCAAGAGTTGTAGCTGATAACGCAGAAGTTTTTCTCAAAGAATCAGGGTGGATATTGCTGGCTGTGAAAGCGCAGAGCATAGATGTAACCAAAGACCCTGCAATCATATATGAAGACGAAGTAAGAGTCTTGAAGAAGAGAGGTTTCAAAGTTGAAGAAGTCGTTCATCTAGAACCCTATGACAAGGCACATGCGATGATATTGGCGCAGAAGCAGTTTTCCTCTTGATCACATGAGGCTCGTCTGTTTGCTGTTCTTTTCATCTTTCAGTTTTCGAGCAGGCTTGTAGGACTTTCTAACCCACTCGGGAAAGTCAGTGTGTGTTCTCAACCATTCCTTCAAGAACGTTTTCGTTTTAGGATCTGCTAGATAGCCACTGCCAAAATCTCCGAACTCATCCCGCAAAGAGGATATTTCCTTGTCCCTTTCAACTTTTGCCAAAATCGAAGCTGCTGAAACAATTGCATGGTTTCTGTCAGCTTTGTGCTCGGAAACAATTCGTGCCTTGACCGAGAGGTTTTCTTGAATATGCTGCTTAAATCTCTCTTCAATGACGTCTGCTGCATCGACATACGCTTCGTCAGGAGCCAGTGCATCTATTATTTTCGCCATTGTCTCAGCTTCAAGCCTGTTCAGTTTGTGCAGTTTTCTTTCGCTAGCCACCACCCGATCGATTTCTGGAGGCTGCAGTTTCACGATGACTGCCTTCTCTGAAAGGAGCTTGACTTTCTCGGCAAGAACTAGTCGTTTGCTCGGTGTTAGAAGCTTTGAGTCCTTGACTCTCAGCTTTGGCAGAATAGGCAGGTTTTCCTCCTTCATCATAACGCCTGCGACGATCAATGGGCCAATGATGCATCCTCGCCCGGCCTCATCTAAACCTGCAATCAGCATTAATTGATCACCTCAAGACGAGTTAAACGTTTTTTCTGTCGTCATGGTCTAACACATTCAGCCTTAGGTTTTGGAGCACGCTTGGTTGTTCTTCTCCGTTTGTGATACGCGCACTCATTGGTTCTCGTCAACATCCAGCCTTTGTCTTGATAAGAGCACCCACAAGGTAACTCAACATCGTTTTCCAATGGTTCTTGCTTTTCATTCATTGACATAACCACGCTGCTCCTACTCGACGTTTTGACCTATTACTCTTTCCCTAATGGTTTACTATGTGGAATTCTCCAGAAACCTTCTCAATCGGCATGTTTGTTTCCTGATAGCTAAGTTTAAACTCTGGCTTAGGCAATAGCTACAGACGCTTGATGAGGCACGAAAAGCATGTCACTTCCTTCCCGTACCCGAGGAGTAAAAGTTCTGAAAGCGATTTCGTCACCTCTCAGGCTGCAAGTCCTAAATCTTCTCTATGACAAAGTCGGTCTCTCTTATACTGAACTAATGAATTCTCTGAAGATGAACCCCAATCGGGATGCGGGGAGATTTGCCTACCACCTGAAATTTCTTCTCAAAGCTGCTCTCATTGAGGCTGATGTGGAAACAAAAAAATACGTTCTTACTGAACTCGGAAAGATGGTTATTGATGTGGCAGACCGCGTCGAGAAAAAAGCCTTAAAACCCAGAGGGATGCTTGTCCGAACTTCACACTCGACGCTGGAGGAGTTTGAGGCAAGCAAAATTGCCAACTCTTTGATTAAGGAAGCCAAGATGCCCAGTGAAGTAGCTCAAAGGACAGCCAAGGACGCGGAGAAGTTCCTTGTCAAATCAAAAACCAAATTCCTAACAGCTCCGCTTGTTAGAGAAGTCGTCAATGCGATACTGATCGAGAAGGGATTGGAGGATTATCGGCACAAACTCACGCGGTTAGGCATGCCAGTCCATGAAGTCACGGCTCTACTGGAGACCCGTACTCAGGGTCACGGATCAGCGTCATTACTCTCTAGGGCGGGAAAAGCTGTATTCAGTGAGTATGCTCTCCTGAATGTTTTCCCAAGAGACATATCTGATGCGCATCTCTCTGGCGCCATCCATATTGACGAATTGGGAACTTGGCTTTTGAAACCAGACGAGGTGATGCATGACCTCCGTTTTTTCCTCTGTAACGGTCTTCCTTCGCTCAATCCATTCAGGCATGCAGGGGAGCCCCCTCGAAGCTTCGAATCCGCTCTATCAGTCATTTTCAGCTCTATTGTCCACTGTGTTTCAGAAACAAACAAAATGCAAAATTGCCCCTTCTTCAACGTTTTTCTCGCGCCCTTCGCAAGGGAGCAAGAAGTTCAGAAACTGAAAGACCATCTGCACTCGTTCATCATAAACATTAATCAGCACGCCGAGGTCACACTTGGTTTATGCCTGACAATTCCTGAGTGGGCGGCAGATATACCGGCGGTCGGGGCTGGAGGAAAAACCGTTGGGAAATATGGCGATTTCAACAATGAAAATAGTCTGTTAGCTAAATTGACTCTCGATGTCTTGGCTGAAGAAACTTTGTTGAGACCGCTGCTTAACCCCAGACTTATCGTTGAAACCAACAGTGAAACTTTAGGTGACGAACCTTCGAAGGCAGCTTTATTGAAGGCTCACGTGTTGGCTGGAAGCGGAAACCCAGTGCACTTCCATAGTATAACGCAAAAATCTCCTCAATTTTCAGTTTTGTCCGGCATGGGTTTGCGCTATCAAAACGAACTGACTGGCGATTGGGAGACTGACATGCTTAGGACGGGTTGCGTGGGAGTTGTGAACATTAATCTCCCGCGCATATTTCAGGAAAGTGAGAGGGAAACTGGAAAGTTCATTGAAATCCTCAAGGAGCGATGTGAACTGGCTGCACGTGCTCTGGAAATAAAACAGAGAGCCTTTAGACAGCATGGGAAAAACACACTATCGTTTCTAAGTCAAAGTGCAAATGGGGACGCCTACTTCAGATTTGAAAATTGCCTGGGCATCATCAACTTTGTAGGACTGAAGGAATCTATCGCAGCTTTCTCTCAGAGCAACATTGGAAATGTTACTCAATTGAAACTTGTGGAGGAAGTGGCTCAGATGACCTCCAGCTTCAAAGGGAAAACCGGCCGGAAACCTGGGAAGCGCGTTTTCACCGCAATCATTCCTGCACAGGTAGCGTCCGAAAGGATGGCACAGCTTGATGTTGAAAAATACGGGCTGGCAAAGGTAATCTTTTGTGGAAACAGGGATAGACCTTATTATTCTACATCAAGTCGTTTCAGGGCAGCAAGAGGTGATCAGGTGCTTCTCTCTGAAGAACTAACCGAAATACATCAGAAGCTCGGAGGGTTCACCGCTGGAGGCAACATGGGGATAATCGAGCTTGAGGACTCTGAGTTCAAACCTGAAGAACTGATGAACCTCACTAGCCAATTGATGGAAAAAGAACTTGCGGAATCCTGGACTTACAACCGGAGAGTCAGCTATTGTTCCAATTGCAGGGCAAGCTATTTCAGCGTTCTACATAAATGCCCATCATGTGGTGCCATAAGCTCTCTTGTAATCTTTGACAGATTTGGCTATACGTAGTCTAACCTACTCTGCGGCCCCTAGAACAAGCGATAGCAGCGCCATTCTGACGGCAACGCCACTTCGAACTTGCTGGAAATAACGTGCTTGCGGTGTTGAATCGACTTCTGAAGCTATTTCATCTAGGCGGGGCAAGGGATGCAAGATTATCATATCTTTTTTTGCGCTGGCAACGGTCTTCAAGTCAATTCTGTAGACTCCTTTCACTTTTGCATATTCAGCGGGGTCTGGAAATCGCTCTCTTTGTATCCTCGTGGCATAAAGTACATCTACTTGTGGAATTGTTTTCTCCAGCATGGAGGTCTCGACTACGGGTATTCTAGTCTGTACACTCCTCAATACTTCGCGTCGCATCCTGAGAGAGTCTGGTGAGACTAGGAAAAGTTCAACGTCGTACATGGAGAGACCATACGCAAGTGAATGAACAGTTCTTCCGTATCGCAAGTCACCAACCAGGGCGATTTTCAGTTTGTCAATTCTTCCTTTCTCCTTCTGAATTGTGTGCAAATCCAGAAGAGCTTGTGTGGGGTGCTCTTCAGACCCGCTGCCTCCGTTGATTATTGGGACTCTCGAATACTCCGCAGCCAGTTTTGCTGCCCCATCCAAGGGGTGGCGGAGGGCTATTACGTCTGCATAGTTTTCGACAGTGCGTATTGTGTCGGCAAGGTTCTCACCTTTTTTCACTGAGGCGCTTTCTATTTCAGCGAAGCCTATCGTCGACCCTCCCAGTTTGAGCATGGCAGCCTCGAAGCTCAATCGTGTTCTCGTGCTAGGTTCGAAGAAGAGGGTGGCAAGTATTTTACCCTTGAGCAAATCTGAACCTTTGATGGCAACCCGCTCCATTTTAGTGCTCTTGCTAAGGATGTAATCGATTTCTTCTCGCGAGAAATCTTCAATTGATATAATGTCTCTTCCTCTGAATTCCAAATAGGTCGCCTACGAAGACCAAAAACTGTTCAACTGCTAAATAACACTTTTCGTACATTTGTGGTCCTCTGGGTGGAGTGAGAGGGAGGCTTCCTCGAACTAGGTTTGATAAAAATTTAATCCCAAACCCAAACCCAAACCCAAACCCAAACCCAAACTACTACGAACGAACGCACGCCTTC
>CAZQCX010000041.1:0-12368 GCA_964591705.1 uncultured Candidatus Bathyarchaeia archaeon
GCTATAAGAAGAAACCAGAAAGCCCGAAGTTTGCGAAAACCAGAAGAATTGAATTGAAAAGAGTGTCTGTCGGATCATTTCGGTCTGTTTGTTGTTGTATGGGTGTTTTTGTGCGAGTTGGATAACTTGTTTTCAGGCTGGTTTTCTCTGGCGGAGTGTGGAGCAAGCTTTGGTTTTGTCTGTTGCCTCTGGGGAAGCCTCTTTAGGGTAGAACGCAGTTTTTTCTGGGGACGGGTGTGGTTTGGGCTTTCTGATTACCCTTTTTGGATCATCTTTTTGGGGTAATCCTGATAAGTAACCTTTGCATTATTGTTCTACGGTGACAACGGATGGAAAATCAGGTCAAGGTGCTGCAGAAGGGCAAAATAACCATACCCGTAGAGATCAGGGAGAAAATGGGAATTGGCGAAGGCGACTACGTGAAGCTCGAAGTAGTCGGCAACAAGCTCGTGCTGTCGCCGCCCAACATGACCGATAGCCCGACCGCCTTGCTTTCTGGGCTCGCAGAGGGAGCCAAAATCGCGGAGCCTGTGAAGGATGAGCTGAGAAAAGCCTCGGCTGCAAGAGTCAGGAAGAAGGTTGTGGGGGCTGTGCCGTGAGGTTTGTTGACGCCAACGTTTTCGTCTACGTGATGGTGAAGTCGCCGAAGAAGCATTATGAGATCGCCCGCGGGATTTTAGAGCGAATCGAGAGGGGTGAGCAGGCTGTGACGAGCGCCGCCGTCATCCAGGAAGTGGTGGATTGGCTTGAGTACAATGGCAGGAAATCTGAGGTTAGGAAGTTCCTGTCTGCTGTGAATTCGTTTCTTTCTCTCGAGAAGCTCGGTGTGGATTGGGGTGACTTTCTGCCTGCGATGGATGACGCAGATAGGTTCAGGGTGGATTTTGTTGATGCTTTGACGCTTCAGAAGATGAGAGAGTGCAAGATAGAGGAGATCTACACTAACGATAAGGATTTTGACAGGGTGCATTGGACAAGAAGAGTCTGGGAGTAGATCACTGTCGCCTGTTCCTGTGTGATTGAAACAAGGCAAAGGAGTATTGAAACTGGGGGTGGTTGACTCTGCCTTCAACAGAGGCCGTTGCGTTTCAGGCGTGTCTGCTAGTCCGTGCCTGGGACCTTTTCGGCGGGTGGTTGCTGAAGAGGCTTTTCTGGGGCATTGATGCATTCCCGCCACGAGGGAGAGCAAAGACTCACCTTGCAGAGATCAGGTTAGCGAGTTTTTGGATTTTGAAGTGGGGGTTTTCCGCCGTCAGAAGATCCTCGAATTCCTTGTTATCCTTTAGGGCAAGTATGTCTGAGTCTTCTGTTGCCAGCGCGTCGCAGTTGCCGATTGCGGATGATAGGATTAGGCAGTCAATGAAGTCAGGCAGGTTTTTCCTGAGCTTGAATGCCATGAGCAGCGTTTTGCTCTCGTGTATCTCAATCGTTTGTATTTCGTCGTTGTAGGCGATGGTGCGTATGCCGCGGGTTACTCTTTCCGGAGTCAGAAGCCCGTCGTTGACGAGTTTTGCGCCTTTGGCTGCCATCTCAAATAGGGTGATCTGGCAGATGCATATTTTGTTTCCTTTGGTCATCAAATCTATGGGGGCTTCGGGTGGGATTCTTTTTACCGACACGCCTATCGCTGGCAGGAGGTAGGTTGTGTCGAGGAGGATTTTTGAGGTCAGGTTTCAGCCTTCCTTGAGAGGTCTTTTCGCTGGTTGTGGAATTCTTCAAGTGTGATTTCGATGCTTGGTTTTTCTAGGAGTGTTTCTCTGAGTGGAGGGACGGGTTCGACGATTAGTCTGCCTTGGTCGATCTTGTAGATGATTTTTGTGCAGGCTTGGAGGCCCAGTTTCTCGCGTATTTCTTTGGGCGGGAAAAGTTCCCCTTTCGAGCCTACTCGACTTTCATGCATTATTCTGGTGCACCGAATATATCTGTATTTGTCGAATGGTATAAGGCTTTGCTTTTTCTGTCTGCTTGTTGTTGTCCGGGTGTTTGTGTGAACGGGATAACTTGTTTCCAAGCTGGTTTTCCCCGTCAGGGCTCGATGCAGGCGTAGGCTGCGTCCCTCAGCGTCCCTATGCTTCTTGGAAAGTCTTAAGAAGGCAAAAATACAAACAGCATCTAGTGACGATTTGTGCCCCTGACTGAGCAAGTCGTATTTCAGACGCGCCTGCAGAAAGGCAACCGCATCCAAATCCCCGTACTTGCCCGCTGGCGCTTCAAACTCGAACCCAATCAAGCGCTGAAAGTCACGGTGCACGCCCTGCACCTCTGGGGACCGTGGCAAACCTTCTACGCCCGCATGCACGAAAGTGGGCGCATAACCGTACCCAAACTCGTGCGCAGTCAGCTCACCGACAGAGAAGACGAACGAAAACATGTCATTGGCGCAGTGCTGGAAGTAAGAATAGAACCCGCGTAGCCCTTTGCCGCCAGCATTTCGGCGCCTTCGTTTCTTTGCCAATGCCCCAATTTGGTGTTTCTTGGTTTGGAGTAAACTTGGTTGAAGAAACTGCAATCTCAATTTCGGTGTCCAGAACCTACGAGGTGGCGGCGTATTCAGAGAGCACTAAGACCTCAATCGTCTACACTATCACAGTCAACGTCCAGTATTAGTTTCTCTTTTCTTCTTTCTAGACATCAGCAGTCCGATTTAGGCTCCTGCCAAATTCCTTCAATTTGGTGGCTTCGTCAAGCTTCTGCTTGGTTTCAGGCATCTTGTTTCGGGCCGTGTCTGTTCAGTGTCATTCTTCTTTCAGGAGCCTGAGGAATTCTTCGCGGGTTAACCCTGCCTCTTTGATTATCGCCCTGAGCAAACCAGGTTTTATTTCTCTGCCCGCATACATGGGCACAACAATTCTGGTTCTCTGGCTGTTTATCAATATGATGTGGGAGCCTTTCTGGCGCACTGGAGCAAAGCCAGCTTTCTTCAAAACCTTTACGATTCTGTTTGCGCTTATTGGCGGGATCTTAGGCAAGCGCTTTCACTTTTTGGATGCCGACGACCTTTTGTTTCAGGAGTTCCTCGCGTTCTTTTCTGGTTAGCGTCTCCACGTATAGGTCTATCGCCTCTCTGATGTTGCTCATGGTCTCCTCGATCGTGTCTCCTTGAGTGTGGCATCCAGGCAACGCGGGAACCATGGCTATGTAGCCGCCGGTTTCGTCTTCTAGAAGAACCACGTCAAACTCTTGCATTCTCTTTTCGCCACGTATGAGAAGCGGTGCGGTTGATATAAGATTTATCGCCTGAAACTGGGAGAGTGAATTTCTGGTCTCTGAGGCTTCTTGGGTTGTGTGACGTCTTGCCTTTGCTGAACAGCACCATTAACGGATGCGAGGATATTGTCACGGTGGTCTACCAGACAAACAACGAGTATGACAAAACATATGTCGGGTTTCTCTGCGCCACTCAGTTCGAGTATTTGGGCGCCTCAGTCCAAAGCTGGTACGCGGATTCAGAAACCGGCGAAGACTGCTATGATCTGCCCACAGAAACGGTCGCAGAATGCGCCAAGCTGGTAAGAAACATGGGAGCCGAAACCATACAAATCGAACCCTACTGGCACTTCTACGAAAACGGACAACCAAAAAACGAAGCGCTAACGCTGTGGTCGGTGATCTAGACTATGTCTTGGCTGACCCTGCCTCTGAAAGAATGCCTGATCCTATTTGTGGTTGGCTCGAGGTCAAGCGCTAGAGCAGCCTGAGGAATTCTTCCTTCGTTAAGCCAGCCTGCTGAATTATCGCCAGAAGCGTTCCCTTCTGAATTGTCTCGTGGCGTGGAACCGTGATTTTATGTTTGCCGTCGGTTAGGTAGATGTGACTTCCTCTCTGGTGGACGATGCGGAATCCTGCTTTGCTGAGAGTCTTCAGAAGCTTGCGGTAAGACGGCGTCGGGAGCTTTTTAGACAGTGATCTCCACCAGCTCTCGTTTCCGCTTAAGCTGGTCTAGTTCGTCTGGAAACGCTTCCAAGTAGCCCTCGACGGCTTCCCGAATGTTAGCTAGGGCTTGCCTGCGGCTTTCTCCCTGGCTGATGCAGCCTGGAAGCTCGACCAGTTGAGCCGAGTAGCCTTTCTCTTCCTCCCTCAGGACAACCGTAAACTTGAGACCCTTAACTTCAACCATACTGGGTGCCACCGTTTATAGCTAGTTTGCCTGAAGCGATATAAGGATTGTCAGCGCTGCCTCGAACTGGTTTCTTCTGTCTGCTTGTTATTTTTTGGGTGTTTTGTGTGAACGCAACTGGGCGTTTTATAGGCTGATTTCTTGCGGCAGAGCATGCGTCTAGCTCAACACGCGTCTGTTTGTGTCTTGGAAAGTCTGATTAAGTCCAACCGCACAAATGTTTCGCGGAGTGCCCACCCGTGCCGTTGACTGAGCCTGTAGAGTTCAAGACGATCCTGCAGATAGGCGACCGTGTGCAGGTCCCCAGGCTCGTGAGGTGGAAGTACAAGCTGGAAAGCACTCAAACGCTGAAGGTAGCCGTTTGGGTGGCAGGCGTCATCGGTGGGTGGGAAGCCTTCTACGCAAGGATGGACAAGAGCGGGCGCATAACCGTGTCGAGACTTGTCCGCGACATGCTTGCAGGCAGGAAAGACGAGCGGCAACGCCTGGTAGGCGCAGTGCTGGAAGTGCGATTAGAACCCGTTTGATCGGGTTCTGGGCTTGCTGGGATTCACGGTTACGTTTTCCTTGTTTATCTGCCACGCTGGCGATGGAGGGCGGTTGCGATTTCAATCCTTTGGTGCAGCAGGGTATTGCATTGTTGCTGTTGGTTTTGTGTTGGGGGTAATCTATATATTTTAGGTTAATCATGATTAACGTAGAATCGATTTTGGGTTGAAGCTTCATGCCGAAAATCAGGGACGTGTTGCAGGATTCGAACCCATGGTGGAAACAGGAGTTTACAGTGGAATTCAAGGAAAGAGAAATCTACGACAGCGTCAAGAGGTTTCTGCCGCTCCCCCAGATGATAGCTTTCACAGGCTTGAGGAGAGTTGGAAAAACCACCCTCATGCTCAAAATCGCCGAGGATTACATGAGAAGCGGTTTTGATCCCCGCAACATCGTGTATTTTTCGTTTGACGAGTTCAGGGCAGCTGAACTTAGGGAGGTCTTGAAGGAGTATGAGGAGCTACTGGAAAGAGACCTCAGGAAGGGAAGCTATCTCGTCCTGCTTGACGAAGTTCAGAAGCTCTCAAGGTGGGAGGATCAGCTTAAGGGAGTTTATGACACGTTTGGCAAGAACCTCAAGATCGTGGTTTCCGGGTCCGAGTCCCTGCTGATCAAGGATACTTCAAGAGAGACTCTTGCAGGCAGGCTGCTTGATTTCAAGGTTGAAACGCTTTCGTTCAGGGAGTTTCTGGTTTTTCGGGGTTTGGCTTCGTATGAACCGATGGGACTTTATGAAAGGGAGTTGAGTCGGCTTCTTGACGAGTTCATCTTGACTCTTGGTTTTCCAGAACTCGTAAACATCAAAGACAAGAGCATAATAAGAAAGTATGTGAAGGAGAGCATAGTCGAGAAGATCTTTTACCGAGACATTCCTCGGCTTTTCAAGATCAGCGATGCCTCCGCCTTGGAGCCGCTGCTCAACGTCTTGATGGAGGAGCCTGGGCAACTCGTGGAGCTGTCGGGTTTGGCTATGGAGCTGGGGCTTTCTAGGCAGACGCTCTCGCGCTATCTTACTTATCTCGAGGAGTCTTTCTTGCTGAGGAAGGTCTACAATTTTTCGAAGAGCCGCAGGAAGGTAGAGAGGAAGCTGAAGAAGTATTATCCGACCTTGATTTCGGTTGATCTCTTGTTCAAAGACGATGATGGCTCAAAGTCTAGAGTGTTTGAATGGTTCATTGTGAACCAGTTGAAGGCGGAGTTCTTTTGGAGGGATCCTTACAAGAGAGAAGTCGATATCGTTCTTCCGGACGGGGAGATAGTGCCCATCGAGGTGAAATATGGCAGACTGGATCTGTCTGGGCTTTTGGCATTCATGAAGAAGTTCAAAGTGGGTCATGGCTATGTCATTTCGACAAAAGAATGCAGAGAGCAAAAGTTGGATGATAAAACAATCTCGATTGTTCCAGCGTTCAAGTTTTTGTTGAAGTAACCCGCAAAGGGTAGTAGTTCCATTGAGCGCCCGACTTTTCAGTGAGGCAACCGCATCCAAGTCCCCAAGCTCGTAAGGTGGAAGTACAAGCTCGAAAGCAAACAAACCTTCAAAGTCACCGTCCAGGCTTTGCACCTCTGGGGCTGGGGAAGACCGCTACGACTTGCCCACAGAAACAGTCCTAGAACACGCCAAGCTGGCAAGAAACATGGGAGCAGAAACCATACAAATCGAACCATACTGGTATTTCTTCGAAAACGGAAAATCAAAAAAAGGGATGCTGGCACTGTGGTCAGCGATTTGGGTTACATCATTGCTAAACCAGCCCAAGTCAAATTATACTATAGTTGTTGTGTGGTTTCTTCTTCAACGATGCTTGACTGAGCGCATACTAGCGGACCAAGAAAGTGACGAAGGGATGATGAGCGCAAAATGTTGTTTTGGGAATCGAAATAGGTTCATGCTACGTTGACCCCCAATCATGAACGGGAGAGGACAGGATGAACCACGCATCCTTCTCAACCAAGAAAACAATGGCAAACTATGAGGATATTCATAGTCACCTAGGTAACCAGCAAGAAACAAAGTCGTTCAGCCAAAGCGGTTAGTTGGTTCTTGAGAAGTTTCATATGCAAGAATTGGGTTAGGAAGATCAGAAATCTAACGATGCTGCTTCCGAGCTAAGTGAAATGATGCCTGATACAGCAAGAAAATCAACATTAGTGGTTGACGTTACGTACAGGTGTAATGCAAGCTGTAGGTATTGCCAGTGGGGTGGTCCTAATCCGTTTATTGGGCAGCTCCCGCTGTCAGAGATTCTTTTGCCGCAAGAAACGCTCAATGTTTTGGGAGCAAAACGAGTAGTTCTCTCTGGTGGGGAGCCGCGGCTTCATCCTTTGCTTCCTGAGGTTCTCGCTCATTATGGGGGCATGGTCGATGAGGTGGTTGTTTTGACCAACGGGTATGGATTGGATAAACAGGAAGTTTGCCGGTTGATTGATCATGGGGCTTCAGGCGTGACTGTTTCGCTTGATTCCGTTCTTGCGAAAGAGGCCATGCTGACCAGAGCAACCCCTAGCAGCATTCACCGGAAGATAGTGTCCAATTTGCAAGGCATTCGTTGCGGCAAAAGAGATTTCGAGTTTGGAATCAACGCGGTCGTTTCCAGAGTGACCGCGAACTGGGGCAGTGTAGGGAGTATTCTTCAATTTGCGAATGGGCTTGGTGTGGATTTTGTGAAGTTTCAGCCGGTTTTTGATGATGGCTACGTATCCATGAACGCTGCTGATCTCATGCTATCGCCTTCTGATGCAGACAAGCTTTTTGATATCGGCAGGCGGTTGTCAACGATTGAACATCCTGAGACTAATCCTCCTGAATTCTGGGAAAATATTGCAGGTCTGGCAGGTGGCCGTGAACTTTCTTCAAGGTCTTGTGGTTTGGGATCTTGGCATTCTATGCTTGTGAGGAATAATCTAAGCGTTTGCTATTGGCTTGGCTCTGTTTCCTTCGGTGGCTCTGGATCGATATTGAGCTGGGGAGCCGTTGCTGAAACCCGGAGAAGTTTTGAAGCGGCTAAACTTAAGTGTCGAGTTGGGTTTCAATGCTTCTGCAACCAAGGCTTGTTTCATGTTTGGGATGATAGGGTAGCGGGTGAATGAAGACCTGGGCAAAGTTAGCATTGATATCGTTGTGCCGACAGTTCGCGTGGATTGGAGCGTTTTGCGCCGCTTGGCTTACCTAGATTTGCCTGATGGTATGGAGGTTCATTGTATCTTCGTCGTTGATGATCCGCATGCTGAACATGCGAATCTAGGGTCGTGTTTGGATGGCTTTGCGGTTACAGTGATAGAGAATGAGGCTAATTTTGGCGCTCATGTTTCTAGGAATCGAGGGCTCGAGGCGGAAGTTGGAGATTATGTCTTGTTCTTGGATGATGATACAGAAGTGCCTCCAGATCTTTTGGCGACGTATTTGAAGGCTATTAGAGAGTATCCAGACGCGCCGGGTTTTGTTGGTCCTGTGAAATTCCCAGCGCCTTTTAACTCGTTCACGGGTGCAGCTGTGGCTAGTGACATTCTTACTTTCTGGGATATCGCCGAGAACATGCCTAGCCTCGGCTGGGGAATAACTGCAAATCTCTTGGTGAGGAGAACGGTTGTGGGAGACATTTGTTTTTCTTCGAGGTTTCCGAAAAAAGGAGGTGGAGAAGATGTCGATTTCTGTTTGAGATTAGTTGAAAAGACTGGGAAATGGTTTATTTCGGTTCCGAGCGCCGTCGTTGTTCATCAGTGGTGGGATGGGGGATCTTATCAGTACCGGAGGTTTGCCAGATGGGCATACGGAGACTCTTCCCTCCCAGTGCTTCATCCTTCTTACAAATTCCGGAATGCGCCAAACTTTATTGAAACGGCTCTACTCAGCTTCTTGTTGGGAAGTGCTGCGTCTGTTTTTATGGGTGCTTCATTGACTTGGTTTGCTGTTTGGTTGATTATTGCATTCTTCTTGGAGTTGGCCATGGATGGATTCAGAATGAGGCTGGAGGGTAAAAGGGTTGGTTTGTTGGTTTCGGTTCAAGCTACTTTGATTCGTCTCTCGAATGATCTTGGGCGAATCGCTGGGCATCTGAAACATTTGCATTTTCTAGGGATCGGAGAACGTTTTGATTATTTCATGACTGGTGAACATATAGCGTACGAAAGGCGAGTTGCTGTCACACAATTTATTGTTTTTGCAGTAGTGGCTGCTGTCTTGTTTGCTGTGTTGAGTTGATGTTGGTATTGCTGCTTAGACCGAGGTATTTTTCTTGGCTGTTTTCGTGGATTATTTGCCGAGACCTGTGGCGATGAATGTTAGTTGTTGTTTGAATGTTTTAGGGTTGTAAATTCTTCTTCCGTCGATAAGTAAGGGTTGTTTCATGTTCTTGACGAAGTCTTCTGGTTTGAGGTTTTTGAGTTCGCTCCATTCTGTTGCGATTATGCAGCATTCAGCGTTTTTTAGGCATTCTTTTGCTGAAGCGGCGTATTTGATTTTGTCGTTGAATATTGTTCTTGCGACTGGTACGGCGACTGGGTCGTAAGCGGTTACCACTGCGCCTTCTTTGAGTAGCTGGTTTATTATGGGTATGACTCGGGCTTCTCTCATGTCGTCCGTGTCTGGCTTGAATGCCAAGCCTAGAATTGCGATGTGTTTACCTTTGAGGTTGCCGAGTTGTTTTCTGCAGATTTCGGCGGTTTTGAGGGGTTGGGTGTTGTTTACGTTTTCGACGGCTTCTAGTAGTTCGGGCGTGTAGCCCAAGGCTTTCGAGGTGGCGATTAGGGCTTTTGTGTCTTTGGGGAAGCATGAGCCGCCGTAGCCTAGTCCCGCGTCTAGAAATAAGGGTCCGATGCGTTTGTCTAAGCCCATGGCTTCTGCCACGATTTCCACGTCTGCGCTTGGGATTTGTTCGCATATGTTTGCGATGGTGTTTATGAAGCTGATTTTTGTGGCGAGCATGGCGTTGCTGGCGTATTTTATGATTTCTGCTGTTGAGAGGCTGGTTCTTATCATGGGCGGTGTTTTTTTGCGGTAGAAGTTTTTGTATAGGTTCTCGAGGGTGTTTCCTGATTTTTTGTCGTGTTCGCCTATGACTATGCGGTCAGTGTGCAGTGTGTCTTGGAATGCTGAGCCTTGGCGCAGGAATTCTGGGTTCGTGCAGAGTCCGAAGTCTTTGCCGCATTTCTTGTTGGATTCAAGTTCAAGTATTGGCTTTATGGTGTTTTGGGTTGTTCCTGGCACGACGGTGCTCTTGATTGCGACAACGTGATAGCTGGCTTTTCTGCCTAGTGCCTTGCCTATTTCGTGAGAGGCGTTTTCTATGTATTGGAGGTTTATGCTGCCGTCTGGTTTGCTTGGGGTTCCGACTGTGACGAAGGTCAGGTCAGTTTCTGAAATTGCTTGTTCTGCTTGACCGGTTATGCATTTTAGGAGTTTGTTCTTGAGGCTGGTTTTTAGTTTTTCTTGCAGCCCAGGTTCGTGGAATGGGGGTATCCCCTGATTGATTTTTGTGGTTTTTTCAGGATCTACGTCTGAGGATGTGACGGAGTGGCCTTTGCTTGCGAATCCGACTGCGGTGCATAGACCTACGTAGCCGAGACCTATGACTGAGATTTTTTGTTTCTTCATGATTGAGCTCTTCCGGCGTTGCTGGTGGTTTGTGTGTCTATAGTAAAATTAATTATATATGAATTCTAGATCTGATGGGGAAAGCTGGAGATACGCTGATGATTCGGAAGGTTATTGTTCCTGCTGCTGGTTTGGGTACGCGTTTGTTCCCTGCCACCAAGGAGCAGCCTAAGGAGATGCTTCCTATTTTCGCCTGTTCCTCTAACGGTGGGATGCTGGTGAAGCCGGTGGTGCAGTTGGTTTTTGAGCATTTGCATGAGGCTGGGTTGCGGGAGTTTTGCTTTGTTGTTGGTCGTGGAAAGAGGGGTATTGAGGATCATTTTACGCCTGATCCCGGTTGTGTGCGGAGTCTTGAGGGGACGGGCAAGAACGAGCAGGCGACGGATTTGGAGGCGTTTTACAAGAAATTGGAGTCTTCGACTATTATGTGGGTTAATCAGCCTGCGCCGAAGGGTTTCGGAAACGCTGTTTTGCTGGGGCAGCCTTTTGTGCAGCACGAGCGGTGCCTGGTGCACGCTGGCGACAGCTGCATCATCTCGAAGAAAATGGACTACGTCAAGAGACTGCTTGATGCCTATGATCGGCTCAAGGCAGACGCGGCGTTCATTGCGTTAGAGGTTGAGAACCCGCGGCATTACGGCATTGTTGCAGGTGTCGAGGCGGAGTCGGGGGTTTTCAAGGTCAAAAGCGTGGTTGAGAAGCCTGAGAAGCCGACTTCGAACTTGGCGATTATGGCAATGTATGTTTTTCACCCTGTGATTTTCAAGGCGTTGGAGAAGACTGAACCGGGAAAGAATGGAGAGATCCAGCTGACGGATGCCATCCAGAAGCTTGTTGATTGGGGACTGAACGTCGTTGCAGTCAAGCTCGAAAATAGCTATGCGCATATGGATATTGGCAGCCCTGAAAGATACTGGGAAGCCCTCGAGTTGTCTAATAGGCAGTTTTGTAAGAGGTCAACACCGTGATTGATGATATCATACTTGAGGATATCGAGAGAATAAAGAGCAGCGTGAAAGGCGATTTCTTCGTTGGAAAGAGAGTACTGGTCACCGGCGGAGCGGGGTTTATTGGCAGCTGGCTCTGCGATGTCCTGGTTGCTTTCGATGCCAAAGTCACAGTCGTGGACGATTTATCCACTGGCAGAATGAAGAACATCGACCATCTGATGGGCAATCCCAGGTTCAAATTGGTTAAGTCGGATGTTTGCAGATTCAAGAATGAAGAAAAACTCGATATCATTTTGCATTTAGCTGGTCACGCGTCGCCTGACGAGTACATGGCACACCCAATTGAAACCCTGCGGACTAGCGCATTTGGCACAGAAAAAATGGCCGAACTAGCCAGAAAAAACAACGCGCTCGTACTGTTTGCTTCAACCTCAGAAGTCTACGGTGATGCCAAAATTGTGCCTACGCCTGAAACCTACTGGGGAAAAGTCAACCCAGTGGGTCCGCGATCGTGCTATGATGAAGGAAAGCGATTCGCTGAAGCCTTGCTTGTAGCCTACCTTAAACAGTACAAATTGAATGTGAAGATTGCAAGAATCTTCAACACGTACGGTCCACGACTGAGAGAAGACGGCTTGTACGGCAGAGCAATGTCACGATTTATCAAGCAGGCGTTGAACAATGAACCCATAACGGTTTATGGTGATGGGAAACAGACCAGGTCATTCTGCTACATAACCGATACTGTTACGGGTTTAATGCTGTTGACAGTTAGTGAAAAGGCGAAAGGAGAAGTTGTGAATGTTGGAAATTCACAAGAAATGACTATTTTGGAACTGGCAAAAAAAATCAAAAAGTTAACCAAATGCAGTTCTTCGTTGACTTTTCATCCGTTGCCGAAGGATGACCCAAAAAGGCGCTGCCCAGACACACGGAAACTAGAAGCGCTGGTAGGATGGAAGCCGCAAGTCACATTTGAAGATGGACTTAGAAGAACAATTACATGGTTTTCCTCAAAAACCCAGTAAATTATAGGTACATAACATAGATTGTTAGGGATTTGATTAGCGCCCAAATTATTCTTAAATTAGCTTTTATTGTGCCGCCGATTCGCGGTTTCTTTCTTCTGAGCGGCGGTTCATGCGTCCTACAGTGGGTG
>CAZQCX010000042.1:0-11637 GCA_964591705.1 uncultured Candidatus Bathyarchaeia archaeon
CGGGAATTGAAAGATTTTCTCGACAAGGTCTGACTTCTTTTCGCAAACATAGATGCATGGAGAAATCCCAAGTAACGGGAATTGAAAGATAAAGTGGCGTCTATAGGGGTTCCACAAATGGTTAATAGTGGTTTTGAATTTGTTTTTGCATGTTTTAGCCTGTTAAGGACCGGTTTGATAGGTGCATCTTGGGTGTGCTGAGAAGGGCGGGGTCTGCGAGTTTTGATAGGCTTCTGGCTGAAGCAGGCGTCAGCCATAACACCGTCAGCTCACATCTTTATCGGTTCACATGCCGAGGTACCGTCGTCGGGAAGAAAATGCCTTCGGAAAGCGGGGAAGACCCTGCTTCGTCTATTCTTTGTCTCCCAAAGTCAACAGGCAACGTATTGCCGTTGGCTCCCGCGGTTTCACCGAAACGGTTAGGCTGAACTTCAGCAGGCTAAGGCACCTCTGCAGGCTCGAAAAAGGCGGCGACTGCGAACAAACCACAACGACGCGAAGCTCAAAAATGCCCCAAAATCCTGAAAAGACAATAGAAAACATTTATGCGCACCCCTATTTTAGATAAAACGGTAGGAGTGGCTGTTCACACACCGAACAGTCATAACTATGTTATACTTAATCGTTCGAACTTGAAATAAATGACTGCCATTTCCAAAAAAGAGAATCCTTATATGCTTCTTTAGACATACTTGAATATGTCTTATAATATGCTCTTTGGCGTGATACTTGTGCGAGAAGAAGCAGAATCCTCCGAGGAGATTCGAGAAAGAAAGGTTGTTAAAGTCGTGGAGCTGGAACGTGAGGAATTTGTGAGAATCGGGCTTACGATGCCCTGTAACTTGCTCGCCAAACTGGACGAAGCGGCTAAACTGTACAAACAAACTCGGTCTAAGTTGATTCAAGACGCCTGCGAAGCCTATGTTGACGCTTTGATCGGAACTGATTGGCTAAAAGAAATATTGCAGAGCAAGGAGGTGAAGTATGGCTCGTTAACAAAGACTTACAGCGTGGACAATCTGATAGATGCGATATGCGAGCACTACATTCCTGGCATTGCGACAGAAAATGAGACCTTCTTGACACCGACCCATTTGAAGATGATTCGAAAGGCACTTGAAAAAGAGAAGACGATGGGCGGCAAGAACAAATGGGAAGAATTTTGTTCAAAATGCGGTCTAGACCCAAACGACATGCCAGAAGAACATACCATTAAACTTGTGTTTGAAACTGAAGAAATCGAAGAGAAATAGTTTACCGTGGTAAGACTCTGCCTTGATCTTGAAACCTATCGTTCAAGGAAAGAAGATTCCTTTACTGAGGAAAGAACAATATCAAGCGGACTGCTAATTGACGAAACTCCACATCAAGAAGACAGTTTGAAATAACGCGTTGAACCAGTTTTGGCAAGTGAGTGGAACGGCTCAGTGAATGTAAGATCGTAAAGCAGGCGCAAGATCAAGTTAGAGAGGCACGGATGGCTCACAGGTTTGCTGTGGTATAAGGCTTCAACATCCTCAGATTAGAGATTCCATTGCCGATATGCAAATGTGTCCAGCACCAAGTTGGCAGGTATTCCGCTAGGTTTTTAACAAACCGAAGCAAACAGCAAAAAAAGAACAAAAGCAACACTCATGACATTAATGCACCGAACCGAAAACATTTATGACGTCATCAATATGATTGAGTAATGAGCGCAAATGAAACTCACGGGCGTACTGCTTATGATTCTGTTGCTCTCTGCCACAGCCGCGCTATCAATATACCTCTACTGCAAAAGCCCAAACACCACAGCCAAGCAAGAATTCTACTTCGGAGTCTCCTTCGGCCAAGACACTGCCGAAGAAGCGAAACACCTCATCGACAAAGTGAAAAACTACACCAACCTCTTCATCATAAACAACTGGAACATAAACACCAACGAAACCGCCCTAACCCAAGTCTCCGAATACGCAGCAAAAGCCAACCTGAACTTCATGGTGTTCTTCGTCGTCCTTCACCCATGGCACCTCACATGGCTCGACGCCGCAAAAGAAAAATGGACCGACAAATTTCTAGGCGCCTACCTGTATGACGAGCCAGGCGGCCGCCAAATTGACACAGGACGCTGGTTCAGCGAAGCCGGCGCCGAGGCATGCCCCGCCTACGCCGAAGAATACGTCAGCACTCTCGCCAACGCCTCCAACTACAGCGACGCAACAAAGCTATTCACCAGCAGCGTCTCATCGCACTATATGCAATACCTAAAACAAAAGAACTTCACCGTCTTTACATCTGACTACGCACTCTACTGGTTCGACTACCTTGCAGGATACGACGCAGTTCTCGTGCAGTTAGGATGGGACCACAACACAACGAAGCACATAGCACTCTGCCGAGGCGCAGCCAACATGCAAGGCAAGGACTGGGGCGCCATAATCACCTGGACATACCATGAGCCACCGTACCTAGCAGATGGACCCGAAATACTTGAAGACATGCTCGCAGCTTACCATGCAGGCGCAAAATACATCGTCATATTCAATTACGCAGAAGACTCTGAAACAGGAAAACCCTACTCCATACTGCAGGAACAACACTTTGACGCTATGCAGGAATTCTGGAAATACAGCCGCGAAAACCCCGACCAAAACGGCAAAATAACTGGTCAAGTGGCATATATTCTTCCGAAAAACTACGGATGGGGCATGCGCCGCTCAGACGACAACATTTGGGGTTCATGGCCAGCAGATGAAAAAGCCCCACAAATATGGGAAAACATAAACAAACTGATAACCAAATATGGCTTAAACTTGGACATAATCTATGAAGACGTCACAATCAACTACAAAGAAAAATACTCAAAAGTGTACCTGTGGAACGCCACAATCAAATAGAATTTATAAAGCTTTTTTGGTCTACTATTGAAGGTTTTCAGCGCGTTCTTTTCTCCTATTCAATCCATGTCTCTCGGATCTTCAAGCAAAACCAACGCGTGATTTCGCTTTCTTCACAAACGACCACAAGGAATAATCCAGCCCGGCTGGAACTAGAAGGCAAAGATACCTCGCAAAATATTTCAGTTTTACAAATCGCTTAATATCCTATTCTACACGCGTTCTTTGGCCGCCGACGAATGAAAAAAAGAGGAGGATTGCTTTTTGGCGATAGCTTTATACCCGTTTCCTGAGCAGCAGCAGAGCAAGCAACAGGAGATTTACTATCAGAACAGCGATGATGACAACAACCGCGGGAACGAAGTACATGTCAGCTAAAGATGGCGGTTCAGGTTCTGGCTCTGCTGGCGGTGGAGAGGCAGGGGTGACGGTGAAGAAAGTGGTTGCAGATGAAGGCCAGTAAGATTCTGATCCCTCAAACGCTGCCACAACCTTGTAGTCGCCTTCAATATCAGGAGTCCACGACAATCCAAACATTCCTGATGTATCACTGGTTACGACGCCAATCGTTCGCTGGTTGTTGTTTGAATCTACGACCTCGATTTTCACTGGAACCCCAACTGCGTCCTTTGGCTTAGGCTTCTGCATGTACACGTACTCCATCCACACACCCATGCTCTCATCAGAAACAGCGGGAACACCATTCGGAAAACGCATCACCTGCTCATGCTGCTTTGTGCCTGGTGAGATGTCGATCACGGAGCCCTTTATCAGAACCGGGTTCCCATATGTTGTCACATCGTTCTGGATTGAGACTGCAGTGGCACTCGGCCCCTTTGCGACAGCATAAATCTGGTTGTCGTAGTAATTATAGTAAACCAAAGTGCCTTCCGCTAGCACATTTGTCGAGGTACCTGTGCCTCCAGTCTGACCGGCCCAGCCTAGCATGGTCCAGATTTCCTTGCCTGTGAAAGCATCGACGCAGTATATCCTATTGCCTTTGTACAACGGCGTGTTCGGAGAATGTTCATTATTGAACGCATAGACTTTTCCATCAGCAATAGCAGCAAGGAAAATCGGGCGAAGACCCCAAGGTGTTTCCTGACCACTGTCGGTGTTGTTGTATTTCCAAAGCAGAGAACCGTCTTTCGTTGAAAAGGCAAACAATTCACCACCGAAGCCCTGGACGTAAATGTTGCCGTAGGCAGTTGTCCCCCTTTGACCGAAACCTTCACCGCTTCCAAAGCATTGAACATCACGAAGCACAAAGTTCGTTGGACCCCACAACAAACGACCATCATCCAAGCTATAACCCAACCACTGCATGGTCTCTGAATCGCTCATAGTCCATACACGGTTTATCGGATCCACTGGTCCGAGTCTTCGACTGAGGTTTCCTGCAGGCGTCGTGTAATTCCTGATCCACAACAGCTGTCCTCTGTTGTGTGGTTTGTCACTTAGAGCCCACATGGTGTACGGGTCGGGCGGGACAGCCATTCCACCAACCCCTGGCGCAACAGCAGTGCTTCTACCAAATATCAAGTCACCAGGCAAAACCGCGAAGATCACCGGATCTGCGAGTCCCCGGAGATCTGGTATACTCACGTTCCAAGAGTACGCTGCACTCATGTTAATGACCTTGTCATTCGGTCTCCACCTGTTTGTCCCTGTGTACAGGGAAGCTGCTCCGGTGCCCTCCACCGCTGCAGTATTGTTCCACAGAGCCAAACGACGCCGTGGATAGTCAAGCACGTACCGCACTATTTCCCCAGTTTTAGTGTACACCTCAAAGCCCGATGGAATATTGGTCAAGTTATACATCCATCTTCCAGTAAAGGGATCGATCGCCTGCCAAGTGGTGACCCCCGCCGCCGTTGAAGTTTGCCACAGTATCCCTCCGCCTGCCCCATGCTGATTTTCCGAGTTAAAGCTGTATATTTGACCAAACGACGGTGCAGCATAACCTGTTATTCCAAGATCGGCACGGTACCATACCTGCTCACCCGTTCGCAAATCTAAGCAGGCGTATCCTCCGCCGCCACCTGAATGACCCAACGGTACCTGATAGTAGAGCCTTCCATGCATGATGATGGTATTAACGAATCTGCCTTCGTACGAACCGCCAGAGTAATATGTCTCACCAGGAATGTCCGTGGTTCCTCCGACAACTCCTCCGAACTCGATAGGTTTTGTCCATAATATGTGGGGACTGTTCGGCGCGATGCCGCTCTGTTGCCAAAGATTATAGCCAGCGGACATCTGGAATGCGCCAAAATGAGCTCCACGCAGCCAGTGTGATGAAATCGTCCACCAGTCAGTGTTTTGCCCTTCTATGGGTCGCGTCCAGTACTCGGTGGGAAGCGGGTAGCTACCTATTGGATTAGGTATCAGTTCTTCCTGCACAGTAAGGGTAGTTGTTCTTGTGGCCGGCAGAAACTTTACACCCGTCCATGCCCGCATCGCTGCCGTCGCATTCCAAGTGTAGGTTTGCCCAGCATAGTCAAACTTGAGCGTGTAAGTGCCAACCTGTACAGGCACATAAGTCATGAATGCCACGTTTGTCGTGTCGTCAACAACAGGCCACTCAAACTTCTCTGTTTTCCCCTCAGGCGTAGTAATTGTAAGTTTGTAGCCATGGCGCCGGATGTCATTGGTCACTAGTGAGTTGGGTAATGAAAAATCCACAAGCAACGAGATATACACTTTCTGCCCGACACCCACAGGGTTAGGTGCAACGAAAATGTAAGCGTAGGATGTCTTCTCTCCGGAACTCTGTGCAAAGGCGGCTGGTAGCGCAACAACTGAAATGGCCATAGCAAGCATCAGAACAAAACCAAGCACAGCTTTTTGCTTTTTTGACATTTTTCTTTCTCCTTTTGTTTTTAATGCACGTTTCCGTGCATGGTGCATTACTCGACTAACTAGCGATTTAAGCCTTTCTAAGTGGTCAGCCAACTTACAGAAACAGCATTGACGCGAAGATGTTCGCTCCAAAGCATCAGTGAAAACGCAACGAAGCCAAGTTGAAACCGCAAATTGTAAAAAACCACCCCCCCAGAGACTGGATGGTGGATAAGACCTCATTTAGAGAGAGCGGAATGGCAACTGAATCCTTACGCTGCATTCTATTTTTCTCATATGGGCCTCAGTCGATCAAAGCATCGCTTGCTGGCGACAGTGGAATATCATGATGTTGAAGCAGCCAAGTCAAATACAATGCGACGACAAGGAGCTCAACTATCGCCAAAAATTATAAAAGATACGCATGGCAAATCGCAATCACCAGGAATCGAAAGACAAGTCCTCGACAACGAATACCGACCGTGCCTAAATATTGAATCAAGCCCTCGGAATAGTCCTCGCCGGAACTTGATCTAGAAGCATTTGGTCCCCCGCTTTCCTGCTGAGAACATAAGGCTGCATAGTCTCTGAGAGCTTGAGTGCAGACTCGAGCTTGCTCTCTCTTTCTGCGTAAATCTCAAACATTGCTGCGCCTTTCTTCACTGTGTCGCCGAGCTTAGCTTTCAGCACTACACCTGTCCCCCTCTCTTTCGGAGCTCCAGCTTCACGCGCAATCTGAGCTATGTAACTACTGTTTATCCAGAGCACTCTACCAGACTGCTCAGCAAACACAATCGCAGTTTTGTCGCCGACCTCAATTTCTTCGGGTCTGACTTTCGGGTTTCCACCTTGCACTCCGATTATTTCTCGAAGTTTCCGCTCTGCTTTGCCACAGAGGACTATGCTCTCTGCCTTCTGTTTCCCATTCTCAATGCCCACCATTTCAAAGAGCAATCCTGCTAAGCTAGTTGCCTTGTCGAAGAGGTCCTGCGGACTCCTCCCCATTAGTGCGGCTAAGGCTTCTTTGGCCTCAAGGGCTGGACCAACTGCGCATCCCAAAGGTTGCTCGCCGAACGTCAACGCGCATTGGACAGTCAACCCCAATCTTTTACCTAAGTCCACAAAGTCCGAAGCAAGCAACTGAGCCTCCGTCGTCGTCTTGGTTTTTGCTCCGCTTCCAGTCGGAATGTCTATTACCACATGGGTTGCACCTATGGCTTTTTTCTTGCTCATTATAGAAGGCAAAAGCAACGGATCTATTCCAAGAGGGTATTCAACTTGTATGAATAGGTCGTCAGCAGGCGCAAGATCCAAACTTCCTCCCCAAACCAAACAGCCACTCGTCTTGCTTACTGTTTCCTGGATTTCCTCAACTTTCAGGTTCACGGGGCAAAGCGCCTCCACTCGATCCGCTGTTCCCGCTGGGGATGTAACAGCTCGTGAACTTGTTTTGGGGATCGTCAGTCCGGCCGCGGCAACTACTGGAACCACCAGAATGGATGTTTTATCTCCTGGAATTCCTCCTATGCTGTGTTTGTCCAGAATCGGGCCTTCCCCAAAGTTCAACGTCTTTCCTGTTCCCACCATGGCTTTGCTCATTGCTTCGCTCTCGGCCATGCTTAAACCATGTATGTTGAGTGCTGTAAGAAACGCGCTGATCTCCACTTCGCTCAGATGCCTCTCGACCACATCTCGAACAATGGCTGTGATGTCCTTTTCCCTGAGTCTTTGACCTTTAAGTTTAGCCCTGACATGGGTCAGTGATTCAGGGATTTGCGCGAGTTGCACATCAACTCTATCACCGTCCTGTAGGTTGAGGATCTGCGATGTTTCTTCATAGAAACCTACTCGATTCTGGGGGATGTCCTTTGCCACATTGGCAATTGCGATTGTTTGTCTCCCTGCGTGAGCGATTCTTAATCTGTCGCCAGAGTGAAACCCCAAGTTGGCAGCTGTTTCATCGCTCAAAATGACTATTCTTCTTCCCCCCGCTGTAATATGCAACAACTCAGCAACAAGTTCCATTTCTTTTCATAGAATAAGGGTCTCAAGGCATAGTTAAAGATTTAAAAGTAAACTTCAGAGTAGTTAAGAGGGAAAGTTTTTGAGATACATAGATTTTGTCGACAAGAAGTATCAGCCTTCAGATACTGATTTGGTATGCACTTTTTATGTCGAGCCTGAAGGAATCACCTTAGAGGAAGCAGCTGGTGGAGTCGCAGCGGAGAGTTCAATTGGGACATGGACAGAACTGACAACTGTCAAACCATATGTTGAACGGCTTGCTGCCCGAGTTTTCAGTATAGAAAGGAATACCGTAAAGATTGCATATCCGGTCGAACTTTTCGAGGCTGGAAACATGCCAAATATACTGAGCAGCATAGCTGGAAACGTCTTTGGACTGAGAACTTTGAAAAATCTGAAACTCTTGGATATCGCTTTCCCCAGCGTTCTCACCAAAACCTTCAAGGGACCAAAATACGGGATTAAAGGAATACGAAAACTCTTGAAAGTTGCTAATAGACCATTTGTAGGCACGATAATCAAGCCAAAATTGGGCTTAAAAACCATTGACCACGCAAAAGTTGCCTACAAAGCTTGGATTGGCGGTTGCGACATTGTCAAAGATGACGAGAACTTGAGCAGCCAGAAATTCAATCCATTCGAAGATCGAGTCACAAAAACCCTTGACATGAGAGACAAGGCCCAGAGCGAGACTGGAGAACGTAAGGTTTACATGGCAAACGTAACCGCTGAAACGGACATCATGCTAAAACGCGCTGAATTTGTAATTGCACACGGAGGAGAATATGTTATGGTCGACATCCTTACTTGTGGTTTTTCTGCACTACAGACGCTTCGTGACCAAAACTTCAACTTGGTTCTTCATGCACACAGAGCAGGGCATGCAGCTTTCACGAAAAAACCTGAACACGGAATATCCATGCGCCCTATTGCCAAAGTGTCGAGAGCAATTGGGTTTGACCAGATACATGTTGGGACAGTTGTTGGCAAAATGTCAGAAACAAAGCAAGAGGTCCTAGATAACATCGATGCTCTGAAAATGCCAATGTCAGGCTTGGAGCAGGTTATGCCAGTCGCTTCTGGAGGTCTACATCCGAGACTTATTCCATCCTTGATTAGAACCTTCGGAAACGATGTCGTCATTCAAGCAGGGGGAGGCATACATGGTCATCCCTTAGGGACAATTTCAGGCGCAAAAGCAATGCGCCAAGCAGTGGAATCAACTCTTCAAGGAAGGGCACTGGAACAACATTCAGAAGACCACAAAGAGCTGAAACTGGCGTTAGAAACCTGGCCAAACTAGTGTGCCTAAAGAAAAACCCAAGGATACCTTCTGCGCACTATCTCGTTCACCGAGTGTGGCGGTATTATCCCCTCCTCGCAAATTATGCCATGAATAAAATCGCGTCGAACAAGCTCAAAGGCAGGATTGCGGATTGCCAGACCATCGGGGGCATCTTTCCAGACTTCATCTCCTCGCCTCTCTTCTATTCCTTCGTATTCACCACACAGCGTAAGAGGGTCAAACTTCAGGAGCTCTGACACGACGTAGAACGGAACCCTAGCCTCTTTGGCACAAAGTGCAATGCAAGCAGTCCCAATCTTGTTAACAACATTTCCTTCTGAACTAATGGCATCTGCTCCCACAATTGCCATGTCAGCACTTTTGATAAAACATCTCGCTGCCGAATCTACGATCAATGTAGCCTCTACGCCAAGACCAAGCATCTCTTGCGCAGTAATTCTCCCTTGAAAAAGAGGACGCGTCTCCGTGCAAATGACTCTAAACTGCTTGCCATCATGTTTTGCATATTTCAACATCTGCGTAACTGACGAAGAATGGCAATGCGTGAAGACGACAATTCCATGGCTTATTCTTCTTGCGCCGACCTCAGCCAAACATTTTTGTGCCTCCGCCAATGTTGTAAGAAACTCACGTGCGCTTGAAGAGACAATTCGTGCCAATTCTTCAACTTCGTCCTTTTTGCAATTCTCGACGCTTCTTATGATCCACTTGATTGCATTGCGCATAAGTGGCTCTGTAGGTCTTGTGCCAAAGAGTATGTCTCTAGCCTGTTTCATTTCATCGATGAATCTTCGTCGACTATTAGCCTTTGTCTGAGCTGCCATTTCCTCAATTGCTTTAACCGCCGTGATTGCCACATTTCTTGCACCCTGAATCTCTAGTTTTCGAATCCTGTCAGCTGCTACGTCAATGATTTCAGCCAAACTCAACCCTTTCCATTTCGCTCCTAGTCATGATTATTCCAAGGAGAAACATATAAGGCAATTTAACCAGTGGTCTGAGTGTATCTTAGATGCTGCCCAATGATGAAAACGTTCGCGCCGTTCTGCAGCCAATAATCGGTCCATGGTACGATTCTCTTGAAAATCCACAGAAGGCTCAGGAACGTCTCTTGAATGAGCTCATTAAGGGCTATTCACTGACTCAGTATGGCATTAACCATGGAGCGACAGAAATTTCGGGAATTAAAGAATATCAACAAAGATTTCCGATCGCGGACTATTCTCGCCTTACTCAATATTTTGGGCAAGTGAGGGACGGCAACTACAAAGCCCTTCTGTCCGACCCGCCCGTGGCTTGGGTAATGACAAGGGGGTCAACAGGAAAATCCAAGGTAATACCTGTAACACAAGCACATTTGAAATTGGTTTTCCTTTGTGGGGCGAGGGCAATAATCCATTACGCCTTACGGAAGAAAAGCTTCGACGTTTTCGCAGGAAATATCCTGAATCTAAATTTTCCTTCGCGCGTTCACACAATGGACATCGGAGGACAGGAGGTTAGCTATGGTTACAGCTCGGGAACTTACGCACGACTCAACCCAATGTTTGACCGCGTCAGCCTTATGCCAAGGCAGGAAGACATCGACGAATTAGGGCCGGGAATATCCAGGCGCAATTGGGAGAGAAGGTTTGAACTCGTCTACGAAAAAGCACGTGGTACCAAGGTCACAGCTGCAATGGGCGTAACCCCAGTCATTCTTGCTTTCGCAAAATATCTCCAGCGTAAACACAAGAAAAAACCTCGAGAACTTTGGAGATTCGAAGCCCTCTTTTGCACTAGCGTTCCCAAAATACAATTCAAGTACTCCCCAATACTGCGGAAGTATTTCGGAGATGTCCCAATCGTGGAGATGTACGCCGCAACCGAAGGGGTTTTTGGTCAGCAGTACAATGATCTGCCATACATAACACCAAACTATGATTCTTATTTCTTCGAAGTCCAAACAGGAAGAAATGTGAAAATGCTTCACGAGCTGAAACGTGGAGAATGGGGGCAACTAGTAATTTCAAGCGTTTTGTTTCCACGCTACGACATAGGCGACATGATAGAAGCAGCAGGCAACAACCATTTCCGCATTTTCGGGAGAAGAAACACTACTACATTGCTAGAGCACAGGCTATACCGTTTGTTCTTAGGATGGCTTACTTAGCACGTTTGGGGATAGCGACGCTTCGCCATGGTAGCTGCGTAAACCCCCACTATGATTATTACAATGCCAATTATCAACAGTATTGCTGGTCCGGTAAGGCGGCTGGCTGGCAAGCCGATTGTCACATCATAGTAGGCTACGATGCCGATGGATACGAGTACTAGTCCAGCAACGAGGAAGCCAACGAAGCCGAGACGACCTTTCTCGTGTTTCTCACCTTTTTCAGGTTCCTGTTTTTCTTGTTTCTCGCTCTTCTCCGCTTTCTCGTGTCTCGGCGGAGCCGAAGAAGGTGCTGTTGCAGCTGCTGTCTCAACTCTCAGTGGCGCACCACATTGCGGACAGAAAGCCATGCTGTCCTCAACTTGATACCCACATTTCTGGCAATATGGCAAATTTTTTCACCTTTCGATATTTCATATTTCGATTTTAATATATAT
>CAZQCX010000043.1:0-11483 GCA_964591705.1 uncultured Candidatus Bathyarchaeia archaeon
GAAGGCGTGCGTTCGTTCGTAGTAGTTTGGGTTTGGGTTTGGGTTTGGGTTTGGGATAAAAATTTAATAGGCTACTTTGGACAAAAACGTTGAGCGCGGGTGAAAGAACGCAGCTTCGAGAATTTGTTGATTTGAGGAGTGACACTGTCACACTACCAACTGTGGAGATGTTGGATGCAATCAAAAGGGCAGCGCTTGGGGATGATGTCTACGGCGAGGACCCAACAGTGAAAAGGCTTGAGGAATTAGCTGCTGAGAGAACTGGCAAAGAGGCGGGGCTTCTGGTAGCCAGTGGAACAATGGCTAATTTGGTATCGTTGATGAGCAACACAAAACGTGGTGAGTTGGTTATTCTTGAGGCAGAGTCTCACATGTATTGGTACGAGTCGGGTGGTGTTTCTGCTATCGCAGGTCTTTTGCCTTGGCCTGTTAGGACGAAACTAGGCGCTTTTTCTCACCAGGATCTTGAAGCTGCTATTAGGCCGAGAAACATTCATTTTCCTGAGCCTTCGCTTGTTTGCGTTGAGAACACCCATAATCGCCACGGGGGAACCGTGCTTACTCCTGAGCAGCTGAACGTAGTCAGCAATGTAGCTCAAGCTCATGGCTTGCGAGTGTATTTGGACGGTGCAAGGTTGTTCAATGCGGCTGTTGCATTGAAAATTGATGTGAAGGAGTTGACAAAGCATGTTGATAACCTTATGTTCTGCTTGTCCAAAGGTTTGAGTTGCCCTCTCGGCTCGCTGGTTGTCGGCACTCAAGACTTCATTGGGAAAGCTAGGCGTGTAAGGAAGCTTCTTGGTGGCGGCATGAGGCAAGCTGGGATCGTCGCAGCTCCCGGCATAGTAGCGCTCGAAACCATGGTGGACAGGCTAGAAGATGATCATCGAAACGCTATGCTGCTCGCTGAAGGCATAGCAAAGATTGAAGGCTTGAAGGTCGATATGACTCGAGTACAAACGAACATGGTTGTTGTTGACATTAGTTGTTTGAATGTTGCAGACGAAGTTTTCGCTCTCAGACTAAAAGAGGAAGGTATTTTAGTATCAATCATTGGCAAAAACAGGATCCGGCTAGTAACGCACAGAGGCATACACAAGAACGATGTCGAAGAAGCCGTGAGTGCAATTGAAAGGGTCGCTTCAAGTCTGAATCATTAGGAATACACGGTCTGAAGACCCATTTTTTCTCAAGGATTTCAAAAGAAGTTTCCACAGCAAACCTACAGGTTCCACAAATTTGTCCTCTCAGGTTCAGGTTGGGGGGCGCTTCTGCGCATATTGGTACCGGCGAGGCTTTCCCTCTCTGTTGAGTACGCTATCTTTGACCAGATCAATCAAAGCGTGTGCAACCGCCGTCCGATCATAGTGAAATCCACGTCGTGCCATTTCAGCGTGGACCTCGCTCAATCCTTGGGGTCTGCTGAAGAAGTTGTCTTCCCAAAGTTTCTGGATAACGCCTTTGCAGGTTTCGGCTCTAGGTTGCGGCGTCTGCCTCTCAACTAGCCGCATGTCTTTCATGCGTTCTGTTACTGTCGATAGTATCTTGTCTATGGCGGTTTGTAACTGATCTTCTTGAGATTCTATTTCGAATTCTATTTCGCCAATTTTCATCTTTATGCGTATTGAGGGTCTTTGCGTTTTTTCCGTGAGGTGTTCACCTGTTGTATATTGTATTGCACAAGATGCACATGCACAACACTTAAATATTTCCATTACAGCTATTGGCTATTGGTGAATCATGGTGATTGAACAATATACAGTAACAACTCAGAAATATAATTTTCCACAGCCAACCATGGAGACAATGTTGCCCCAAAGGCTTTTGGAACAGAGCCTCAGCTCTCTCAAACTTATACGACACGAGTCTTTTCGAAGAAGCCAACATGATGCACAATATCTCAGCGAAATTTCTCCCTCTGCCTTGATTAGATCAAAAACAACCCCAATATTGCTTACTCCGCGAACCTCTGAAACACTGATTGCGGCAATTGATACTTCAACAACAAAGATTGGAGAGACAAACTCAGGCATGGTCGTGGCAGTTAGGGGGGCAACTGTATGGAAACAAAACCGCGATTATCACTACACGCGTTTGGGGCCATTCATATTTCATATAACTGACGACAACAAGAAAGAAGTCCTAAACTCGCTAGAGAAGGCCTATTTCGGTCTCTCCTTCAATGCTAGCCGCTATAGCACCCCGACACTACTCCAGATGCCTACACGAATTGCAGCACTCCTAGAGCGGTGGATGCAAACTGCTCTGGTAAAAACGGCAGAAAACGGTCTAATCCTTTTTGATGGCAGTCTGACCTCGGGAACTTCTGATGCCCCAGTACTGCGCATGAAACACATCCTAGAAACAGCAAGGCAGCGTGGAAACACGATTCTCGCCTTGAGCAAGGGCACATGCCTCCGAATCAATGGACACTTAATAACCGACATGCTTCCTGATGCTAAACCTCCCTATCTTCTCGAGGTCGCAGACCTTAAGGTTAAGCCTCCAACAGTTTTGCTCGGCGATGTTTATGTAGCAAGATTCAGCAAAGCGAAACTCGCATTTCGCCTCGATATTGATCATGCTTCCTCAATCGAAAATAGAAGGGAATCGGTTGAGAAACTGATAGGAAACGACGTTTATGCGCAGAGTTATCCAGAAACACTCCGACTCTCACATATACTGTGCACTTTCACAGCTAACGAGGTAATAGCCATCCAACATCTTGTCTCGGGAAGATATGGAATTAAAATAATATGCAGACCTGACATGCACCGGCTGCTTTTTGGGCCATTCGGAAAAGGAGAGCGTTGGGCATGAAACTTTATAGAAAAGAAGGCAACGTCCTCCACGTGTTGAGCTCTCCGAATGACAACGCGGAAAAGGGCGACTACTTGTTAGTTGAAGATCCGGAAGCAGGGAAGGCAATGATCGCCCAAGTAATTGACCTTCAATTCGCAGCCGTTCCAGGCGTATTTGAAGAGCTATTGCGTACGCTTCCGGATGGAAATGTGCCACTTCAGGGAGAAGACATTGATCCGTTGGAAATAGCACCACACATAGATTACATTCAAGACGCAAGTTTACTGGTGTGCAAGATACGCGCAACGCTACAGAACGAACTATTAAGCCCAAGCAGCAGCTGGTTGCCCAGTCGAAGTCATTCTACAGTTAGAAGACTGTCGATTCCGAATTTGCTAAACTTGGCGAAGGTGAACGGGAAGCTTCCAATAATTGTTGGTGGCACAATGGACAGCTCATTATTGACAATCGATGCCTCAGCTCTTGATGGGCGACTGAACATCATAACTGGGAAGAAAGAGTGTGGCAAATCACACTTGAGCAAACTGCTAATGGTTAGTTTAGTTGGGTACAAGGCAACAGTTGTGGTTTTCGATCTTAATGGTGAATACTCTAGTCTCGGGATGACAACGGATGGAAAAAGAAACATGTACTATAACAGAATCCACGTACTAACGCCTTCACAAAACTTCAAAGTAACTCTTGACCAGCTGCAGCTCAATATTATCATGGGGATACTTGTCCATGCACTGCATCTACCGGGAACCAGCGCACGAGAGTTCAGACGGATCTGGAGACAGCAGAAAGAGAAAGAAGCATTATCCATAAGCGCTCTAGGTGATGCGATCCGGAACTTGAACTGCAATCAACATGTTCGTGATGCCTTGGCTTCGCGTTTTCACTCGTTGATTAATTCGGGTTTCTTCACGGACAATGTTGCTGAGGGAGGGCTAATCGACGATTGCCTTTCTAAAGCGAATGAGAGCGGGGGAGCGTTGATAATAAACCTGAAGAACACAGCCACTATTGACCGCCAAATTGTTGTTGAATATGTTCTTGGAAAACTTGTAGATTCACTCCAAACTTGGAAGCTTAAGGCAGCATTTTTGTTTGCCGAGGAAGCGCACCTGTATTTGCGCGAAACCTACTGGGACGATATCGTTACTCGCATGCGTCACCTTGGTATTTTTACAACCTTCATAACCAACCAGCCTGATACGATACGGGATGGGATCTACCGACAGGCCGATAACATCTTTCTTTTCAATTTCACTAATGAGCATGATCTGGAGGTAGTATCACGTGCTGCTCGGGTTGATGCTGAAACGGTCAAGTCCATTGCTAGGGATCTTCCTCCTCATCATTGCCTCACGCTAGGTCGAGTTGTCAAAGATTTTCCTATGGTTACCAAAGTCAGAGCCATGGACGTAAAGACTATGGGTGAAACTCGGCTTTTCTTCAGGGACAACGACTAATTCTTTCTAGCTTCTCTCTGTTGCGCTGGAAAAAAGCTCGGAATGACTGCGTTAGTTCGAATTTCTCCACATCGCAAAATAGAACCCAACGTAGTTCCTCAGCATCACTAGCAACTTTGAATGCATTGCATTTGGTCTCTAGGATGTAATCGACTATCACGAAATGATACTTGACCTTTCCTTTGTCATCCAGTTCTACGTTGTCAACCACATCTAGTAAGCGGGGTTTATCAACCTCAAGACAGGTCTCCTCTTGAGCTTCCCTAATCACTGCATTCTCAAGGTTTTCTCCGAGATTAACAATTCCACCAGGGATGCTCCATTTTCCTTTGCCAGGCTCGTTCTTTCTTTTTTCCAAAAGGATTTTTCCTTCAGAGACTATTACTGCTCCTACGCCTACTACGGGTTGATCTGGGTACAACCTTTTCATTTGGAACGCCCCAGTAAATTGACCTTCTATTGTCACTCGTATCTTAAAGCTTCTACTGGCTTTAGCTTAGATGCACGCCATGCAGGATATAGCGCAAAGGTCACACTTACGCCAATGCCAAAGACGAATGCACCGACAAGTACGAGAGGGGTCAAGACTGGGGTTATTCTCAATGTCGCTTGGGCGCCCCCCATCCTTGAAAAAACGCCACCCCCAGTGAACAGTATTGCCACAATATTGGCAAGCCCACACCCTGCTACTATTCCCATGACTGCGCCTATTGCCCCAATTATCACCGATTCGCCAAGGAAGATTAGCATCACTGTCTGGTTCTTCATGCCTAAAGCTTTGAGGATGCCAATTTCACGTGTTCTCTCTATTAGCGAAACTATCATGATGTTCATTATTCCGATGCCTGCAACAAGAAGAGAGATGGCTGCTATCCCGACGAGAAATAGCTGGATTACTGAAAAAATGCTGTTGACGAGGTTCAAAACGGCTGTCGAAGAGATGACTGAAACCTCCCCCCCAAACGCGTTAGTTATTTTCTTAGATACGTCGTCAATAGTTGGCTGCTCGCTGTTAGCCAATTTCACAATTATCGTTTGGCATTCAGTCGTATTGAAAAAAGCTTCTGCCTGCGAAAGAGGTATGTAAACGTTGTTGTCCGAGGGCCCTCCGAAAGCAAACCCTCCCACTTCTTTCAGAACAGCGACAACTTGTGCTTCATATGTTTCGTTTTTCGGAGGACGGGAAGTGGCATTAGTCCAAGAGATATGCACAATCTCTCCCGCCTCAAAGAGTATTGTGCCATTTTGGCGTTCGTTCAAGCGTTTTCCAATCACAACTGACTCGTTTCTTGGGCTGAGTGGGATTTCACCTTTTTCAGCAACGAAAGTTGTGCTGTAGATCGTATAGTATTCCGCGAAGTCCACGCCGACAATTGTCGTAGCGAGTTGATTTTCGCTTGAGTTAATATACCCTATCTTTTGTATGGTTGCAATCGCTGCCACGATGTCCCCCGATAAGTCTTTTATGGTGCCCGTGTCATTTGTTTGAAGCTTGAACCCTGAATCAATGCCTCCGAACCCTCCACCGCCGCCATTTTGACCTACGTTGAATAGCCCCCGTCCTGGACTGACTATCAGCGTATCGGTTGCCAATCCCTGCTGGAGTTGCGTAGCAATAGTGTTTTGTAGCCCCTGAGTGATTGACATCAAGGCTACTATCGCGGCGATGCCAATTACTACACCGAGCGTTGTCAGTCCTGCACGAAGCTTTCGAAGTCTGATTGCGCTGAAGGAGTAGCTCAATATGTCTTTGACTTTCATTTAGTTCAACTCATCCGAAGTAATCATGCCGTCAAACATCTGTACGGTCCTCTTTGCCTGCCCAGCCAGTGGTCGATCATGTGTGACCATTATTATTGTCGCGCCTTCCTCGTTGAGTTTTTTGATAATCTCCATTATCTCAAGTGCGGTTTTTGAATCAATGTTCCCCGTGGGTTCATCAAGCAGCAAGAATCTTGGGGTATTCGCTAATGCTCTCGCTATCGCTACTCTTTGTTGTTGACCGCCGCTTAGCTCAGCTGGTTTGTGTTCTTTTCTATCTTTTAGACCTACAGTTTCAAGCAGCTCTTCCGCTTTTTTTGCTCTTTCGGCTCGATTCATACGTGCAATTGACATTGGGAGCTCCACGTTGTCTTTTGCAGTAAGCCTTGGAACTAAATTGAAAAACTGGAATACGAAACCTATACGGCGCCTTAGGTCTGCCAGCTGATTATCGTTAAGCTTCGAAATGTCTACTCCATCTATTTTCAAGACTCCTGATGTCGGTTTATCTAGGGCGCCGATCAGATTTAGCATTGTAGATTTTCCGCTGCCTGAGGGGCCAAGAATGGCAACAAAATCGCCTTTGTCAACTCTAAGGTTTACCCCTCGGAGGGCTTCCACTGGCACTTTTCCCAGCATGTACGTCTTTTTCAGGTTTATCGCTTCGACTATTGTGTTCAAATTCTTCACCTTATTCCTTCTATTTGTTCAAAAACTTCCAGGATAGAACTATGCCCACAGTGGTCAACACTGCTGCAAATGCTCCAACATACGCGTATTGAATCGCGAGTTGCGAGTAATCAATGGTGGAGTTGATGAGGAGCTGCCTCATGCCGTTTATTGTGTAAGACAGCGGGTTCACATTTGCAACTGTTTGAAGCCAAGAGGGCATTCTGTCGATCGGAAAGAACGCGCTGCTTGCGAAAGTCAAAGGCAGGTTCAGCAGATTGACAACAGCCATCGGCGTTTCGATTCTGGTAGATCTTATATTAATTGCTATGAAGAGTGAGGATAAGCCTAAACAGGTCAGGAACAGAAAAGCAAATACCCCTAGGATATTGAGTGGGTGGAATGCTGCCCCGACTTGAAAACCGAGGGGGACAGCAATCAAGAGTATTACTGAAGCCTGAAACATTGATCTGAGCGCTGCTGAAAACACCTTTGACAATATAATAACGGCTCTGGATACTGGTGTGCTTAACACTTTGTTTAGAAAGCCCAGACGCCGATCCCAAACCACTGACATGCCACTGAACATTGTTGTGAAAAGCGCTGTGAAGGCAATCATCCCCACAGCCATGAAGCTTATGTAACTTGTAGTGCCAAAAGTGTCCTGCAGAATTCTAGGTCCTAAATCGTCTAGGAATTGTTGAATGACGCTGACCTGTGCAGGTGTGAGAAGCTTCTCTATTTCAGCTGGAAAAGCTATTGATCCGCCACTGACGAGACTGCCCAGATTTAGGGCGTTCCCTAACAATCCCAACCAAATCACTGGCTGAATAAGGGTCAAAAGAAACACAGTCGGCGCCTTGTACCATTTTTTCAGTTCACGGTTTGTTAATGCCCAAAGGCCATGAAGCTTGCTTTTTGAGTTGCCGTTTGCACCCCTCAATGCCCTCTCCCCCCCATCATTGCTCTCCGATTCATCACAGATGCATCGCCACCTTCGTCTGCTGAGTCACGCATGGATTTGCCTGTGTATTGAAGATAGACCTCGTTGAGTGTAGGTTTCGTGAGTGACAGCCTTGTTACCACATGCTGCTCTTTTCGCAATGCCTCAATCACAAGAGGCGCAGTTATTTCGCCGCACTCCGATGTTATCACATAGCTCCCGTTCTCCTTTTTGACTTCCTTCACATTTTCTATTCTCTTCACCAAACCAGAAATGTCAACATCCTTCTGGATACTCAATGTGATTATGTCTCCGCCTAAGCTGTCTTTCAATTCTGTTGGAGTGCCAACGACAATTATCCTTCCATGATCTATAATTGCGATGCGATCACACAGAGAATCTGCCTCCTCCAAGTAGTGAGTTGTCATAAACAGAGTCATTCCGAATTCATCCTTCAATTTCCTTATGTAGTTCCATGTCGCGGCTCGAGTTTGTACGTCGAGACCCAGTGTCGGTTCATCCAAGAAGAGGACTTTTGGTCGGTTTATCAGCCCACAAGCAAGTTCCAGTCTTCTGCGCATCCCGCCTGAGTAAGTCTGAACTTTTTTGTCTTTGAAATCTATGAGCTCTACTAGTTGCAGTAGCTCAGCAGCACGTTTCTTGGAAACTTCTCGAGGGATTCCATACAGGTCAGCGCACAGGAGGACATTCTCAAAGCCCGTAAGGTCGTCGTCTGCGGTGTATTCCTGTGGAACCACACCGATTGAGTTACGCACTTCATTGTTTTGTTTGGCAATGTCGTATCCCAGTATTGAGGCTCGCCCTTCTGTGGGTTTCAGAATTGTTATTAGCATATTAATAGTGGTTGTTTTTCCGGCGCCGTTGGGTCCTAGAAAACCGAAGACCTCGCCCTTCTTGACATCGAAGCTTATGTGGTCAACCGCTTTCAGTTCGTGATTAAATATCTTTGTCAGGTCTTCGACTTTTATTACATCTTCACTCGTTTCTCTCACCTTCAAGTTTCGAGTTTATCTGTTCCAGTTTGCTTGAGGTCTCTCTAACCGCTGAAAGGGACTCGTTCAAAGCCTGTTCGGAGTATTTTTCTCCCAGTGTGTTCCACATCTTGAACATTGCTATTGCAAGGTTTTTCATAACTTGTCGTACTTCGATCATTTTCTCTGGTGGAATCTTGAGAAGACTGTTGGATATCGGGCTTCCTGGTAATCCGGGGAAGCCAACTTCTCTGAGCTTCTTCTGTATCTCTCTCTGTTCTTCAAGCAGTCCTTTTCCTGCTTGTGTTAGTTCGTAGCGTTTTAGGCCGAGTTCTGCTGGCACCTCTCTTATGCAACCCCGGTCTTGAAGCCATGACAAAAGCGGGTATATCGATCCAGGACTGGGTTTCCACAATCCACCAGTCTGTTTTTCAATTTCCTCCATTAGTTCCGAGCCGGACATCGACTTCTGGTTAAGGCTTTCAAGAACATGACAACGGATGAAGCCTTTTGGTACCATGGCAGTGTGTCTCATCCACTTCTTATGAGGGAACATGATGTTATCACTGTTGATCTCACAGCAGATATCAAATGTGATATTTAAACTTGCCGAGAACGAAAAGAACGCAAAACCCTATTCTATAACCGTTCCTACAGTTTTCCCCTCAACAGCTGCCAAGATGTTTGCGGTTTGAAAACCATTAACAACTACCATTTTCACGCGGCAACGTTTCAGCACCTCAATTGCGATCGGATCAATGATCTGATGTATACCCGCTTTGTGTTTGCTTTCCCCAAAAACCTTGGACAAGTCGTCCAAGAAAATGTGGTCTAGTTTTATAGCCTTGGTGTGTTTTCGCGGATCCTTATCGAAAACACCGTCTTGGTCAGTACCTTTGACTATTAGATCAGCCTCAATTCTTTCCGCGGCCATCGCCGCGACCGCGTCAGTAGTTAGACCTGGCTTCAGCCCACCCATTACGATAATTCTTGTTCTAGAAAGACATTCAACAACTTCATCCAGCGCAGTGACAACTCTTGCGCAGTTGATTTCGTTGAGTCTCAAAACGAGAAGCTGAGCAAATAAGCGGGATACCGATATTGCGATTTTGTCTTGCGCATTCTCGTCAAGGCCCATTTCTTTTGCCGCTCTAATAAATTCGCGCGCTAGTGTTCCGCCACCAACAACTGCAACGATTTCGTGACCTCTTTGCCTGAGACTTGTCAGCAGACTGGCATAGCTATTTATTAAATCGGCGTTGATTGGAGATGCTACAACTGAGCCGCCTATTCTTAGGATGATTCTCATACTGAACTCAACAGCATAGTAATTCTCTGGGCTGAGTTAAAATCCTTTGCAGGGAAATTGGCGTCGTCCGCTTTAACTTGAGCAAAAACCACCAGAAAGGTTTTTAGTGCTGATCTAAGGAAAGACTAAGAACGGGAGCATGAGGCGTGGCGGAATGTTTGCCGAGTATGGTTTGCTAGGAAATGTGGTTATTCTCCTTGCTGCCCTAGCTGCCCTAGTTTTCAGTAGTGAGCGTGCGATCGAAAACTCGGTCAAGGTTGCTGATGTGACAGGACTGGGGAAAACAATAGTTGGTTTTGTTCTAGTGGCATTTGCAACCTCCATACCCGAACTAATGGTTGCTGTTTTTGCGGTGCTGAGTCCGGAGACTTCTGAACTATCCATTGGAAACGTTCTGGGTGCAAACATCCTGAACATAGCATTAATTCTTGGTATATGTATCCTGATCGTGACTTTGAGACGTCCCCGATACCGCGGTTCTCTATTAAGAGTGGCGAAGGAGGAGACGGGCAGCCTTCATTTTGGCCTATTTGTCGCTTCCATAGTGCCCTTGTCGCTTCTGTATATTGGGCATGCAAGCCGCTTCATCGGTGTACTCTTGCTTCTGATATTCATTTACTACATGGTACAGCTTGCAAGATCTGGAAAGACAACAGGTAGGGAACGAGAGGCAACTTCTCATAGCAAAGGCAAGGTGAGCAAGTATGGACTATACGCGATAGCGAGTGTTGTTGTTGTTGCCGTATGTGCATTCTTTATTGTTGCGTCGGCCTCTTATATCGCGGAAAGCTTAGGAATACCCGCGATAATCATAGGCGCAACTATAGTCTCCTTTGGTACAACATTGCCAGAGATGGCGACGAGCATCAGTTCTGTCCGAAAGGGACACTTCAACCTAGCCTTGGGAAACCTAGTTGGCAGCTGTTTCGTGAACATAACCTGCATCCTTGGAGTGGCACTAATAGCTTCAGCTCCTTCCATTGACGTAGGGGTTTTCTCCAACATCGCCCTTTTTTCGCTAATTGCAAATCTATTCTTGTGGTACTTCCTGTCGAGTGAAAGGTTGAGTTGGAGAGAGGGCGCTTTGTTGCTGTTTCTATATGTCGTATTTATAGTGGTGAGCTTCGGGAGTTTGTCTGCATAGCTGGATTTCCGGCAGCTTCATTCGAGGACTTGTGAAGACACCCTCTTCATTTCAGCTCTTGTAACGACCTGCTTATGGAGACTGGACCTCTGATTTCGCGTTCAATGGGAGTACTGTTTATCAGCGCTCCTGCGAGGATCAGGCGACGTTTTGTTGCCTTTGATAAATAATCAATCTGTCATCCCGTCTTTCTGTCATTTTGAAAGATTTCGAATGCTCCTTCGTCGCACGTGTAGGCGCTTCTTCTCTTGGTTTGTCGAATTAGGGGGCACATACAGATAGGTTCTTCAGAACACCGGAGTCTGAGTCGAGGTTATCACCTTTTGGTTATCCTTGCTGTGTTGAATAACTTAAGTAGTAGTTCTGCATAGAACTCATGAATTATGAG
>CAZQCX010000044.1:0-11291 GCA_964591705.1 uncultured Candidatus Bathyarchaeia archaeon
TATACAAAAAAAAACCAGAAATATACACTTTTTGGCTATGTTGGGCTTCGTGGAGAAAAAACTTATATGATCATGTATTTTTATTCTAAAATACCCCTTAAAAGGAGAATAGAAAATGCGGAAAATTATGAGACTACTTTCGACGTTTCTGATACTGATCTTTGCAGCTTCAATTGTTATGTCAATACCTGTTATCAACGCACAAGCGACAACGATGAAAACCTATGCCTTCGTGGACGCTATCCCCAACACTGTGGGAGTTGGAGAGGATGTTCTGATACGAACTGGGATTCTTCAAGCCACAGGAGACGCGACTTGGGGTTGGAGAGGCATAACCGTGACCGTCACTAGGCCTGATGGCACCAGTCAGACTCTTGGGCCGTTTACAACCGACTCTACAGGCGGGACAGCGACGCTATTTATGCCCAACGTGGTCGGCACATACAAACTCAAGACTAATTTCCCAGAACAAACAGTTCCAGCGACGTTTTTCGACCTTGAAAGAGGTGCCATGGTTTTTGCAGGCACAGTAATGAAAGCAAGCACCAGCGAAACAATAGACCTTGTAGTGCAGGCAAACCCATTGCCAGGCTTTCCAAGCCCGCCTTTTCCAACAGGATACTGGTCGCGTCCTGTGGATCCACAGCTTAGAGAATGGTATACGGTTTCAGGCAATTGGCTGAGTAGACCAGACAATTCTTTTGCACCCTACAACGATGATGCGCCTGAGACTGCTCACGTGCTGTGGGCGAAGCCCTTGACAACCGGAGGGTTAGTTGGAGGTCTATGGGGTGAAGGACAAGTTCCTTCGTCAGCTGAAACAGGCGATGCATACGCTGGCAAATTCACAGATTCAGTGATAATGAACGGTGTTCTCTATTACAACAGAGACGATGCAAAGGTAGGTTCAAACGGAATCTGTGCTATCGATCTTCGCACCGGAAAAGAGCTTTGGTTCAGGAACAACACTTACTTGTCTTTCGGGCAAATCTTCTACTTCAACAGTTTCAACTATGACGGTGTCTTCGATTACCTCTGGGATGCGAGTGCCGGCTCGACTTGGAGAGCTTATGATCCTTTCAATGGCGAATGGATCTACACAATGACGAATGTGCCTTCCGGAACACGGACTTATGGTTCGAGCGGTGAAATCCTTATCTACCAAATTGATTATGCTAGGCGCTGGCTGGCCCTCTGGAACTCAACTGCAGCTGGACAAACAAGTCCAGGTTTCACAGACCCTGCCAGCTATGGTAGCTGGGGCGCTTACTACGCAGGCGGTCTCGTTCACGGAAGAACAATCAATGCATCCAACCCTAGAGCCTACTCTTGGAATGTGACTATTCCCGCAGGATTGACCGCTGGCACTTCATTCTTTGCGCCTATCTTGAAAGTCTATCCGGATAGAGTAATGTCCATCGACTTCAACCAAACACGGGTAAGAGTATGGGCAGTGAGTACTGCTCTAGGGACGAGAGGGCAATTGCTTTTCGACAAAACATGGGCGGCGCCGGCTGAATGGTTACAGGGATCTAATACTCTGCACTATGTTGGCGCAACCAGCGCACCCAAAGATGGCGTTGTTGCAGTATGGTCTAAGGAACTCAGAAAGCACTATGGGTTCAGCACTGAAACTGGAGCATTTCTATGGGAGACAGATTCCGAACATTGGCTAGACGCTTATGGCTGGGGCAACGTTGAACACACTTGGTATTTCGCATACGGCAAGCTCTACTCAGTTGGGGTCGCTGGCATAGTCTACGCCTATGACCTCAAGACAGGAAAAACCCTGTGGACATATACAATGAGCGACGCATACAACGAACCCGTGACTGGCAACAATTGGTGGGGCTGGATAACGAACATTGCTGCTGACAAAATCTACATCGGCACTCTTGAACACTCTGCCGAGATGCCTCTACCGCGAGGCGGACCATTCATCTGTCTCAATGCTACAACAGGCGAGGAAATCTGGAGAGTAAACGGCATGTTCCGCCAAACACGCTGGGGCGGATGTGCAGTCATGGGCGACAGCATTATCGCGACTATGGATACTTATGACCAGCGCATATACGCTATAGGCAAAGGGCCAACAGCCACTTCTATCATTGCATCTCCAAAGACATCAGTTTTCGGAAGCAGTGTGATAATCGAAGGCAAAGTGACAGACATATCGCCAGGCACAGATGACATTTCTCTGATGAAACGATTCCCAAATGGTGTCCCAGCCGTTGCTGACGAGAGCATGAGCGGATGGATGCTCCACGTGTACAAGCAGTTCCCGCAGCCAACAAACGTGAAAGGCGTATCAGTCACCATAAGCGTGCTGGACTCGAACAACAACTACAGGGACATAGGCACGGTTATGGCTGACGCCGACGGCTTCTTCAAGCTCAAGTGGACGCCGGACATTCCTGGAGAATACACCGTGTACGCCTCGTTCACTGGATCCAAGGCATACTATCCGTCACACGCAGTAACAGCATTCGCAGTCGACCCAGCACCCGAAGAGACTCCTCCAGCGGAAACGCCCCCTGATATGACTGGCACGTATATCACATATGCCACAATTGCCATAATTGCCGCCATCGCCATCGTTGGCGCCATAATAGTTCTGCTGCTTAGAAAACGATAGGAACATTTCAGTCCCTACTTCCACTCCACCTTTTTTCAGCAATCGAGAACGAGTACCGAGAAACGTGAAAGGCAGGGGATTGAAAAGGCTCTGCAAGAATTTACTTCAATAGACTACGGTTGCTATGTTGCCTTCTTTCTCCTTTGATCGTTCGTGTGCACCTCCTCAGGAACCCCTCTGTTTTCCGCCTTCTGATGACGCCAGCTCCATTCTGCCCCAATTCTGACTTAGGCGTACTAGCATCACACCCAGCTTTAGGCACCGTGATTTCCATTGGTATGACTATTCAGCCTAGCCGCTCCAGTTCTCACTACAATGGATATGTTGTATGGAAATGGTAAAGGTTATTATTTTGGGGAGTCTCTATGTAAGAAACTCGTCTAACAAGTATTGAACAACCTGACTTTGAGAGACGAACAACAATTGATTTTGCTGATGACGACGGCCCCACCGTCGAAAGGACCATGGATTCACGGAAGAAGGTTTCTACCGCTCGGCTTAGCCTACGTTGCCGCTGCCCTCGAGAAAGCAGGCTTCCCTGTTCAGGTTCTAGACAACTATCTGCTCGAGAAACCCATCGATCAGGTCAAGCTTGAAATTGCGCAACTCAACCCTGAAATCATTGGAATCACCTGCAGCTCCGCAACCTACAGCAGATGTATAGAAACTGCGAAAGCAGTCAAAGACGTGCTTCCACATTGCAGGGTGGTGATTGGCGGCTGGCATCCATCCTATGAGCCTGAGAGCATGCTCAAGCATCCAGAGATAGATTATGTTGTTATGGGGGAAGGAGAGAGAGCAATGGTCGAATTGGCAAGCCACCTTAGCAAGGAAGTGCGCGGTGGCATTGTTTCGATTCCAGGGATTGCTTTTAGGCACAAGGGCAAAATCGTGCAGAACCCTCAAGAGTTTATCAAAAATCTCGATGAGCTTCCGTTTCCTGCTAGGCACTTGCTACCGATGCAACTCTATGACAGAAGCATAGAGTATCTGAATGTCAAGCCAGTTGACAACATGAATATCATGAGAGGATGTCCTTACAACTGCGCTTTCTGTGAAACGAAACAATTGTGGGGCTCGGCTTGCCGCAGCTTCAGTCCCAGTCGGATCATGGATGAGATCACCCATTTGGTGGTAAACTACGGTACAAAAGGCATTTACTTCATCAATGATAATTTCACCATTCGAAAGAAGGAGACTTCCGATTTATGCGCACTTTTGAGGAAAAGCGGTCTCGGTATCGAATGGGTTTGCGACACCCGTGTCGATTTGGTGTCGCGGGAGTTACTGAGGGCAATGAAGGCAGCTGGTTGCAGAACCATCTATTTCGGGGGAGAGTCCGGTTCACAACGCATCTTAGACAAGGTAAACAAAGGCGTTTCTCTTGAGGAAACGGAGAAAGCGTTCAGAATCTGCAGGGAAGAGGGGATTCAAACCGCTTGTTCTTTCTTGCTAGGAATTCCGGGAGAGACTATCGGCGAAATGGAAGCGACATTCAAGTTTGCCCGTAAGCTTGATCCTGACTGGTGCAGATTCAACATTTACGTTGCGGTTCCAGGCAGCCGCTTGTATCAAGAAGTGATGGAGAAGCATCTCTACGATCGATTGGAGGACTTTGCTGCTTACGTTAAAACCGATGATTTTGATTATGATTCTCTGATGAAGATACAATGGCGTTTCCACAAGAACTTCAACAGGACGCCAAAAAGGGTCCTGCGAAAGATCAGGCGCGAAGGTTTGTTTTCAGTGTTGAGGAAAGGTTCCAGTTATCTCCTTCAGGATTGAATGTCCCCTGCTCATCTCGAGGCGTCTCTCGTAATGCCTTGATGGAAAGCTACATATGCTTAAATCAAGTTTCGAGCTACAATGGTAAAAGCTTCAACCGCAAGAAGAGAACTGATCATGAAGACAGACAATCGAGAGACTATCCACGCGGCTAACATTGCGACGCATAGCTTTGAAGCGCCTATCTACGAGTTGCTCCATCCTGAAGTCTATGGCAGGGAAGAGCAAAAGAGAATAGCCTCCACTCTGGAGTCTGTGGACAGATTTGTGACAGAAAACATGCATAGAGCCATGGATTTTGGGGCAGGCACCGGGAACTTAACTGGAAAATTGCTGCAAATGGGTTATGTTGTTACGGCAGTAGATATTTCTGCAGAAATGTGTGCCCTTTTGAAAAGGAAATATCGGGCTTATGTTGGGAAAAAGAAGCTTCGCGTGGTATATTCACCAGTTGAAGACCTGCAGTTCGACGAAGAATTTGACGTGGTCGCATGTTACTCAGTGCTACATCATCTTCCTGATTATAGGGTGGCGCTTAGAAGGCTTTCATTTTTCCTGAAGAAAGGAGGGGTTATGTACATCGATCACGAAGCGTCTCCTCACTATTGGAGTCGTGAACTGCACAGAACGGCGGACGGGGTAAAATCATTGTATTTCCATTCCAACCCGATCCTGAACGCTTTGTATTTTGCAATGAGAGGAATCGAGATTCCAAGTCTTGATTACACGTTGTCTGACTATTGGCATAAGAAAGAACACCACATAGATCACAAAGCCATCGAACGCGTGTTTAGAGAGGCGCATTTCGAATTCTTCAAACGTTCCGATTATCACTTGAAAGGCACATGGATTCCTAATCCTCTTTTCCACCCATATAGGTATTTTTGCAAGCCTGAGATGAGCTATTGGATCGCAAAAAAATGACTGATCTTGGGTTCAGATCCTTCGCCAAGTTATCTCAGCATTCCTGCCATGAACAAAGTTGCTTCGGACTCACTTTGGTTTTTCCAACATCGCCCATCTGTTTATCGATTGCCTTTCTCAACTTGCTGAAAGATGCGTTTTGAATCTCATGTTTTCGATTTAGAATATAGGTATATATACAGGATTCAGCCTACAGCTACTCACCGAAAAAATTGAAAGGAGAACAAGGAATGAAGACTTCTAAAAAGATAGCAGCTGCTATTAGTATCATTCTGGCATCAACAATTGTTTTCTCAATGTTCCCAACTGCTAGTGCACAATGGAGTAGTACGACTGCTGCTGCGGTAGCTGCAGGCATGAAATGGGATTTCCCGAATGCGGCAAACTTCAATGCTTCCGCTACGAGGCTCCTTCTCTGGAACCGTTGGAAAGACCAGATACCCACATGGACTTATGCTGTTTTAGCGCCTAACCCGGTTGGCGTTGGTCAAGCAATGACCATAGTGATGTTCAATCCTCAGCTTCCCTATGGCGCAAGCGCCACAAATGATGTTCAGTGGGAATACAAGGTTAAAATCGTGAAGCCTGACGGGACGACATTGAATCTTCCAGGAAGCGGTACATTCAAGTCTGACTCCACGGGGAGCGGATATTGTTCCTTCACGCCTGATCAAGTGGGCAACTATACTGTGACTGTCATTTTCCAAGAACTCCTGTATCGATGGTATGAATCAGCAACATTCAGAGACTATTATGGCGTTACTTTGAAAGAAAGCAGCTACACGGAAACTCTCATTGTCCAAGCGGATCCAGTGATTCCAGTTGGCTGGACAGCGACTCCTTTGCCAACCGAATATTGGGTTCGCCCCATAGAGGGAATGAACACGGACTGGTACCAGATCGCTTCCAACTGGTATGGAAACGTATTTGATCGCGACAACGGCGGCTCCCAAAACAGGTGGCAAACCAACGGCATTGCACCAAACTCTGGGCATATCGTGTGGACAAAACCAACTGAAGACGGTGGGCTCGTCGGTGGAGGGAACTTCTCAACTGTCGGCGAAGTCTACAACGCAGGACACCAATACCAGACAAGGTTCACGCAACAGATAATCCTACACGGGCGACTCTACTACCGAGACTCCAAATTCTTCGCCGCTGGAACAGGTGACTATGTATGCGTTGATCTGCGCACGGGACAAGAAGTATGGCGCAACCAAACAATGAGCCTGGTCGTAGATGGGGCAAACAGATACTACACTGGCGGCACTACTGCATCAGTGAACACAACAATAAGCGCGTTTCCATCATTTGGCTACCAATACGACTGGGACGACATGAACCAACACGGAATCGCCAACCCAGGTTGGCTATTTACCAGCAACTTTGCAGTCCCAGTTCACCCGAGATATGGAACCGCTTATTACTTCAACGTGTCTAACGTTCCTTCAGGCACTGAAGTAGCCGGTCCAAAAGGCGAACTGCTGCGCTACGTTTTCCGCAACATTGGCACCACAGCGAATCCAAACTGGGTCTTGTCGCAATGGAATTCCACCCTGCTGGTTCGAAGAATAGATGGAAATACTAACACGCTATTGAACGCGAGCGCTGAAACCTACTTTGACTGGAACGTCTCAGTTCCATGGTATCCAGGAATCACAGGAGGCTCAATAACCGTTAGATACGCTGACTACAACGACCTCATGCTCATCAGCAACGGCAGCCACCCCGTAGGATCTGGCTCAATAACCTACCACTACCCAGAGGAAGTATCCTTCCGAGCGGTAAGTCTAAAGCCGGACAACAGGGGACAAGTGCTCTGGGGACCAAAAACCTACAAAACAGCAAACTTCCCAGACAACCACATAGAGCAGTTTATGCGTGCTGGGCAAGGCGTCATGGTCTGGGTCGAGATGCCCTACCAAAAATACAAGGCTTACAGCATGACTACCGGCGAGTTGCTCTGGACAGCGGAAAAGGGTGAAGCTGAGTTCAACCCATTTGGGTACTACAGCTATCCTAGCCTCATCTATGTCGAAGGCACCAGCATTGCATATGACAAGCTCTTCACTTCAGGCTACACAGGCATGGTCTTCTGCTACGATCTAAAAACAGGAAAACTGCTCTGGAGATACGAAGCTCCTAGCAATGCACAAATCTTCAAGTACTACACTCTAATGCTGGGCGCTATTGCCGACGGAAAAATCTTCATCGGAACTCACGAACATTCTGCAGACACGCCACTATTCAAAGGCAACAAAATCCGTGCCCTTGACGTCAACATAGGCGAGGAAGTATGGTCGATGTTCGGCTGGGCGCATCCGCAGACAATAGCTATCGCAGATGGCACCCTGATCTACTGGAACAACTACGATCATCAGATATATGCTGTAGCCAAAGGACCAAGCCAAACAACAGTCGAAGCACCCATGGCTGGCGTCGTCGTCGGAAACAGCATCATCATACGCGGCAGAGTAACAGACATTTCACCTGGAACCCAACAACTCGAGCAAGCAAAACGTTTCCCCAACGGTGTTCCAGCAGTCTCTGACGAAAGCATGAGCAAATGGATGGAATACGTCTACATGCAGAAAGCCTTCCCGAAGGACTGCAAAGGCGTAGAAGTCACAATAGAAGTTCTTGACTCAAACGGAAACTACAGAGAAATCGGCAAAACCACATCAGACGCAAGCGGAGCCTACAGCCTCGCATGGGCTCCTGACATCCCTGGAAAGTTCACCGTCGTAGCCACGTTCAAAGGATCTGAAAGCTACTACGGTTCATACGCCGAAACCGCTTTTGCCGCAGACCCTGCACCGTTGCCGCCAGCTGAGCCTGAACCAGAACCACCATCAATGACAGACACCTACATCCTGTATTCTGCTGTTGCAATAGTCGCTGCCATCGCAATAGTTGGTATTTTGCTCGCTTTGCTCGTCAAAAAGAAACCGTGAGCAAGCAGCAACAAGAAACCCTCCTTTTCTTTTTTCTTCTAATCTTCGTTTTTTGCTATGTTTTCCAGCTGGAACAGGCTTTCTTCTTTTCAGGCGAATGTCGTCTTGCACCCAAATTCGGGGTTGTTCTGTGATGGTTGAATAAACCTTCATGCTCTGTTTGCTACGGCGCTCCCAACAAACGATCAGAGTACCGAGAAAACTGTAAGTGGGCACTCAACTTACAAGGGTTTAATAATCACAAGAACCCACGGAATCGCTGTACACTCTGCAGTGTACTATACAAAAGGAGAAAATGCAATGTCGAATAGACCGAATATGAAAAAAACTACTACAGTCGCTCTGTTTCTAGTACTCGCTATTGCTGTTTCCCTTTTCGCTCTCCCAACAACTATCGCGCAAACCACTCGCGTCACATACGCCTTCATAGGCGCCCTCCCTAATCCTGTAGGCGTCGGTCAAGAAGTCTTGCTTCATGTTGGCATTACTCATCCCTGCGCATGGCCACAGACCGGCTGGAAAGGTTTGACAGTTACGGTAACTAAGCCAGATGGCACGACTCAAACTCTGGGGCCAGTCGACACTGACACTACTGGCGGAACTGGAGTGGCTTTCATCCCCACAACGGTCGGCACATACAAGTTCCAGACCAACTTCCCTCAGCAACTAATCACAACCACAGCTTATGGAACTCCCGCAAACTCTACGATGCTCGCCAGCAAGAGCGGCATACTCGAACTAATAGTTCAAACAGATCCAATACCCTACCGCCCTGGCGTATCGCTTCCAACCGAATACTGGACTCGCCCGATCGACGCCCAATACAGAGAATGGAACACCATCGCAGGAAACTGGCTAGGCTACTTCCGCGGCTCTGACACTTCTCCCACCTCCTCAAGTCAGTTCAAAGACTACACAACAGCACCTGAAACAGGTCACATACTCTGGGCAAAACCATTAGTACTCGGAGGCCTCGCTGGCGGGCTTGAAGTCGGCCCTCAAAGCTATGACCATGGAGACGCATACGAAGGCCGGTGGACCAATCCAGTAATCATCAATGGCATGGTCTTCTTCAACAAGCATCAAGCTGACGGCGGCACACGCCTAGAACAGGAAGTGGTTGCCCTCGATCTGCGAACGGGCAAAGAGATTTGGACGAGAAACTGGAACAACACACGCCTATCATTTGGGCAAGTGTACTACCATGACAACTTCAATCAGCACAGCGTATACGCATACCTGTGGTCAGTTGTGGGCACAACATGGAATGCTTATGACCCGTTCACAGGACGCTGGGTATGGGGCATGACTGCCGTTCCAGCCGGAAACAATATTTATGGTCCCGACGGCAACATCTACCGGCATGTTGTTAACTTGGCGCAAGGCTGGATGACTCAATGGAACCTGAGCAAAGTCGTCGAGGCATATAGGCGAACCATATACGCAGACTACGCAATCAACCAAGCTCGTGGCAGCTGGATCAGAGAAAACATCGGACTAACGTTCAACGCAAGCGTGCCTCTCGCACTAGACTGGAACGTAACAATCCCAAGAGGCTTGCCGGGAGCAGTCCGCAAAGTACGCGACGGCGTAATCCTCGGCTCCAACTTCGCGCGAGGCGACATAGCACCCAACCCCGCAACGATATGGGCGCTAAGCACTGCAAAAGGACGAGAAGGACAACTGTTATTCAACGTCTCTTGGACTGTACCATACGCAAACGTGCACATGAGCATCGAAGACGCAAGTCCCAAAGACGACGTATTCAACATCGCTGTACAAGAAACGCAGACTCAGTTTGGTTTCAGCCTCAGCACAGGACGCCAAATCTGGGGGCCATCCGAACCTCAGCGCTATCAAGACCAATATGGCTTCGCCTCTGGAAACAGGTGGGACGTCATCGCTGACGGCAGACTGTTCTCAGGAAACTGGGGAGGAACACTATACTGCTATGACGTTAAAAGCGGTAAATTGCTCTGGACCTATGACAACACTGATCCCTACAACGAAATCCTGTGGGGCAATCTATGGCCACTCCGCATTTCATTCATCGCAGATGGAAAAGTCTATCTTGAGCATCATGAGCACTCCCCAACTGACCCGCTACCTCGCGGTGCGCCCTTTGTCTGCCTCAATGCGACAACGGGAGAAGTAATATTCAGAATGACCATCCGCGGCACCGAATGGGGAGCGACTCCAGCCATTGCAGATGGCATAATCGCGATGTTCAACACCTACGACTGCCGATTATACGCAATAGGTAAAGGCCCAAGCAAAACCACAGTAATGGCACCGGAAGCAGTCCAACCATTTGGCGCATCTATACTAATAAAAGGATACGTAACCGACATATCACCAGGCACAGCAGATTATGCTCTGACTGCAAGGTTCCCCAACGGCGTTCCAGCAGTCTCTGACGAAAGCATGAGCAAATGGATGGAATACGTCTACATGCAAGCGCCAAAACCTAAAGACGCCAGTGGCGTTGAAGTCATGTTGAGCGTTCTCGATTCAAATGGCAACTACAGGGAAATTGGCAAAACCACGAGTGAGGCAAACGGCTTCTACAGTCTAATGTGGACTCCTGACATCCCAGGGAAATACACTCTCTATGCTTCATTCGCAGGATCCAAATCATATTGGCCTTCCCAAGCTGAGACTGCATTCGGTGTTGACGAAGCACTCCCACCACAAGAGACCCCTGAGACCCCCGTAGATAACACGCCCTCATACATAATGTACGCTGCCGTTGCAGTTATTGTCGCTGTGGTCATTGTTGGAGCTATAATAGTCGTCATTACTTTGCGAAAAAGATAGACAAGTAAGATACTTCCCCCATTTTTCTTCTTGGAGGCTCTTCAAATATCAGCCGGGCAAAGCAGATTTTCTGCAGTAACTATTTGAAAGTCAATACGGCAACAAGGAACAAGAAACAAAGCATATTTCTGTCGGTGTCAAGCAAGAATTCTTCTTACTGCCGCAATTAGCTTCGC
>CAZQCX010000045.1:0-11196 GCA_964591705.1 uncultured Candidatus Bathyarchaeia archaeon
TACCACTCAAACATCAAAGGTCTGCATAGTTACTTCCATCTTCGCGTTGCGAATAGGGAGATACTGGCAAACCTGAACGACGTGAATCTTTTAGCAGCTTTCGACGCTGAAACAGTTGTCAGACATATTCAGGAGATCAAGCCAGAAGGCGGAGTTATTGTTGATTCGCAGGAAATGACCACAAAGGTACTGAACATTCCAACCTTGCCCCCCGAATTCAAAAATGAACTTCAGGGTCTCATAAAGGACAACGGTATTGGCGAAACGCTTGGAGACTTCCTCGATTATGCACAGAAAAGAGCAATCAAAGTTTTCCCAGTCCCCTATATCGAACTCCTCAGCGTCATCGGAAAGAAGATGAACATCCCGCAGATCAGCAAAATAACCCGAATGATAAACGTTCTAACCGTCGGAATTTCGTTTACGCTCCTTAAATACGATAGAAATCTTGTTGAACAAGCGATAAGGGCAACTTTTCCCGAAAGAATTGCCGCGATGAACATCCTTGCCCTTAGCGAGGCATATGATTACGCTGAAAACACCTTCAAAAACAACCTAAAGTTCACTCTGGAAAAAAATGAAACCATCGAGGAACGGATCTATCTAACTGGAAATCAAGCTGTTGCCATGGGCAAGATCCTAGGTGGATGCAGAGTTCAAACATACTATCCGATAACTCCCGCAGCAGATGAGAGCGAGTATCTCGAATCCCACCAGATACTCAAAACCAGCGGTGAAGATGAGGCTATTGTAGTAATGCAAACCGAAGATGAGATTGCAGCCATAAACTCCGCTTCAGGCGCAACTTTGGCAGGAACTCGAGCTGCAACTTCAACTTCAGGTCCCGGCTTCTCACTGATGGCTGAAGGCTTGGGCTGGGCAGGACATAACGAGGTGCCAGTTGTAATAACATACTACCAACGTGGAGCACCAGCCACAGGTTTGCCCACAAGGCACGGTCAGGCCGATCTTCGCTTTGCCATACATGCGGGGCATGGCGAATTTGCCCGCATAATCCTTGCATCAGGCGATATTCGTGAGTGTTTCTATGATGCCGCAGAAGCGTTCAACCTTGCAGAGAAATATCAGATGCCTGTGATTCACCTCATTGATAAAGCCATGGCGAACTGTTCGCAGACATACCCAGTTTTCAACTACGATGGTTTCAAGATCGACCGAGGACTAATGCTAAGCGACAAAGATCTCGAAAGACAGGAATACAAGCGTTTTCGCTTCACGGAAACAGGAGTTAGCCCCAGAGTCCCCTTGGGGACAAAAAATGCTGTACAATGGTATACAGGTGATGAACACAATGAAAAAGGTCACATCAGCGAGGAAGCCCTTAACAGAAGAGAAATGATGGAGAAGCGAATGAGAAAACTAGAACTAGTCGACCGGGAAGTTCCCATCGAGAAAAGACTGAATTTCTTCGGAGAAGAGAACTCTGAGAATATCGTAATAAGCTGGGGATCACCAAAGGGCGCCATCATCGAAGCACTCGCCATGTTGAATTGTGAAGGACACAAATTGGGATTTCTGCAGCTGCGCATGTTAAACCCGCTTCCAACAGAATACATCAAACGGAAACTAGAAGGTGTGAAGAAAATAATCGACGTTGAAGATAACTACACTGGACAACTCGGCGGCATGATAAAAGAGGCGACGGGAATTACACCCAATTTCCACGTGCTGAAATACACGGGAAGACCAACAACTACAACGGAGATCTATCATGCACTAGAAGCTATTGTAACAGAGAAGGCTGCACCGAGGAGGGTGCTGACTTTTGGAAGCTAAACCATCAGACTTCAGAGTAACAGACGTATACGCTGATTGGTGCCCAGGCTGTGGAAACTTTGGCATAATGAACGCGTTACAAATGGCCTTCGCTGAACTCAAACTCGAACCCCACCAGATAGTAATCGTATCTGGAATAGGCTGCTCAGGAAAAGAAGCCCATAATGTCAAAGTCAACGGCGTTCATACGCTCCACGGAAGAACACTGCCTTTCGCCACGGGAATAAAAACTGCAAACCCAGAACTGGAAGTTGTGGCAATTGGAGGCGACGGCGATGGCTTGGGAATTGGCGCTGGACACTTCGTAAACACTGGAAGACGAAACATAGACATGACATATATCCTTCACAACAACGGTGTTTACGGACTAACCAAAGGACAAGCATCACCCACGCTGAAACGAGACTTGAAAACAAAGTCTCTCCCCAAACCAAACATAAATGAACCCATCAACGCAATTGGTTTGGCGATCATTTCAGGATACACGTTCGTTGCTAGGTCATATGCGTACGACGTCAAACATCTGAAAGACATGATCAAACAAGCGATTCAGCACAAAGGCTTAGCGTTTCTCGAGTGCCTTCAACCTTGCCCCACGTACAACGACATAAACACCAAGGACTGGTATGCAGGAGAAGACAGGAAAGACTCCCAAGGCAAGCCCCAATCCAGGCTCTACAAGCTTGAGGAAAGTGAATTCGATCCTGAAGTTCGGGATCGAAAGCAAGATCTGCTAAAGAAGATGGCAGCATTGGAGAAAGCTGAGGAATGGGGAGACAGAATCCCGATCGGAATCTTCTATAAGAAAGAATACGAGTCTACGTACGAAGAGCGAATTAGCGATCGTATCCCTTTCTACAAGAATCGCCCGCCGGCCAAACAGAAACTAATCGATGAAAAAGGAAATTCTGCTGTGGATCTGTCTCAATTCATGGACAATTTGAAAACAAAATAGACCAGGAAAGCCGAGTAAAAATTGATAGGCAAACCGCTGCGGAGGCAACTCTATTCTATGGTCAGCTTACCAAATTTTCCCACATTAAGCTGTATCTCGCCTTTGAAACTGGTAACGTATCCGTTCTCTATTCTTATTCTGTCGCCCACATGGACTTGATCAATCTGTTCGTTCCAGAGGGTCAGTTTTATGTCACCTGAATCGTCTGCGACAATTGCGTTGGCAACCTTGTAGGTCTCGTCTTTGTATCTTGACTGAACCAGCCGCGGATCCCCCTTTTCGACCACTCGAGCTTCAATATTGACTCCTTTGGTGCCATCTCTCAAATCGCTTATCTTCAATCATTCACCTTCTTGTTTTAGAGCTACTCATAACCTGTCAAACGCATTTTCATTTGTGGCTGATGAGAAGCGTTGTGTTGCAGAAATGCATCTTAAGAGATATAAATCTTGCTAACTGTCGCCTATATGCCTAGGAAACCCATTATTATTATTGTCAGGACGAAGCTAGCAGCCGAAACTAGAAGACACTTAACCCAGCTGAACTGAGCGGGAGCCACTGTTCCTTCCTCGGCAGAAGCAATGCTGGCAACTGGTAATGCGCGAATTATAAAGGCGCCCAAGCCTATTGTCCAAAACCAGACCGCAACCTGAACAATGCCACCGATCAATGTTACTTGTTCTAAAGCTGCCATAATGGTTTTGTTTGCTATGTCGAATTCGCCAGCAACGCCCGCAAAATACTCTAGTGGAACGTTGATCGAAGAGAGAGACGAATAGGTTACGAGCAGTGCCAATGCCTGAGCGATCAGTGTCATCAATGCATAACCGACAGCCACCATTAAAGGCTTCCAGATGACACTACCTCGCAACCCCTTAACGATTACATACATTAATGCAGTAAGCAATAGCCATTGAACCAAAAACGGAGTTGCTGCAACCAAAGCGTAGTTAAGAAGAATCATTTGTTCCCCGTAGACTTCAACCGCATTCTTGAAGAGACCTTTGAAGAAAAGACCGTCGATGCGCATCCGTATGTTCGAGGCGTTTTCCCAGTTGAATTCAATCATGAGACTTGTGATGTTCTCCCATTTCGCTGCCGAGTTGCTACTTGACCAGACGGCAGACCCTACGGGAAGAGTGAGGTTGTTCCACACTTCAGGCATTCCATCAGAAATCAATGCAGTCAAATCGCAGTAGAAGTAGTTGGAGTCGCTGAGAGAGTACAAGAACAACGTTGCATTCTTAGGCTTAATCTCAGGCGTGACAAGCTTGATTCTAAATGAAAGCTCCCTGAAGCCAGTTTCGCTGCAGTCCACAGATCCATTCAAATCAGCCAAGGCGATCTGAATTGCCCGACCGTTGTCAAGTGCAAACTCAACGCTACTGTTGCCATAGTAGTCTGGACTTGTTGCTCCCAGCGAAGTTCCGTTGATGAAGTCCACGTAGTTGTTACTTATAACAGCACCAGGACTGGCTTGCCACAAAGTGGCGTTTTCAGTCCACTCATCCGTTCTCAAACCCGTTGGAAGAGTAACCTCAGAGTAGATTTTTGAAGCTCGAACATAATAGAAGCCTGTTTGGGCAGCTGTAAAAACTATCAAGATAAGCAGCGGTCCAAGGTACTTCGGATTTTGAACGATTGCCCGGAATGCCTTAGCAGGAGAATAAAGCACTCTGAGGATTTCATCTACAACCAATTGCTTAGGCTCCGCCTACAATCTTACCGAGCTCGTTTATTAACAGTTTGCTACAGTCCCACCTTGAGGCGTCTATAGGTTGTGTAATCCACAAACTTGATGAATGGATTTTCAGCTTGGAAGCTTACATTCATCTTCTGACGCTGCCTCTTGCCAACTATCTGGCTTGTGGTCCTAATCAAATAGGAGTCACTTCCGGCACCAGAACCATAGCTTGCAACCAATATGCGCTCCTCAGGCTTGGCAACATCCAGTACCGCAGCCAAGCCTATCGGTGAGCACCCAGAGTAAGTGTTGCCAAACTTCTTAACTCCCAATGAGACTTCATACTGATCTGGTTTGAATCCAATTTCTTTTGCAACTCTAACTGGAAATTGGGGATTTGGTTGGTGTGAAACGAAATAGTGGATGTCGCCAGGCTTCAGGCCAAACTTCTCCATCAATCGCAAAGCAGCCTTGCGCACATGCTTGAAGTATGCAGGATCTCCAGTGAACCTGCCACCATGCATTGGGAACTCTTGACCGTCACGACGCCAGAAGTCAGGTGTATCCGAAGTGCACGAGTACCAGCCTTCAATTTCTGCAATTACGTCCTGTTTGCCCAATAGAAAAGCGGCAGCGCCATAGCCAACAAAGAGGTCTAGTTCACCTCCTGGGCAACCTCTGGGAGCAGCTTGGGAGTTATCAGACCCGATAACCATAGCGCACCTTATGCCTGAGTTTGGGAAGTTCACGAGTGCAACGGCATCTTTAAACATACTTGAAGCTGCCTTGCAAGCGAATTCGGTATCTATGGCATCCACGCCTTGGACGTCTTCATCTTCCTCCCCAAGTTTCAAGACTTGAGCCACCTTGGACGCTATCGGTTTGACAGCATATGGGTTAGATTCTGATCCCACATATATTTTTCCGACAGTTGCACTATCGATTCCTGCGTGGATAAGGGCGAGTTTTCCCGCTTCAACTGCGGCGGTCACCGCATCCTCATCGACGTAGGGAACAGCACGTTCAATTCCGTCGTCTCCTATTCTGAACCTAGAAGTGTAGACGCCGTATCCTATGATTCCTGGTCTTTCGTATTCTTCGCTCGGCCTAACGACTTCATATTTCTGATATGGGTAGTATTCGTCAGCTAGGGTGAATGCGAGAGAGATTGTCGGAACAACATCGGTCTGACTGACAGAGTGTCGCCTTCGGAATCTAGGTATGACTTCTTTTCCCTCCAGAGCTGAAAAATCAACCGTTTCGTCATCCTCAACTATGCGGTCAGTGAGTCTGGCTGGAACACGGATTTTTCCGTCGTGAAAAGACACGATTCCATATACATAACGTCCTAGTTTTGAAAACTTGTTCGTAGGTTCAGTTACGAGCGTGCAAAGCTCGAGTTTGCCTTTTTCATAGAACAAGTCGACAATTTCCATTTTTCCGAAGCTTTTTCGTCCGCAATTGCCACAGTAATACCGAATCTCGAAGTACTCATTGCCACACATCGGGCATCTGCTTGCTTTCAGCCTGTCGCCGAGATAAGAGACTCTTCGCTCTATTGGTTCACTGCTCATCAGTCATCCTTCCATAAATGCTTACATAGCTTTTTGTGCCAAAACCCTCGAACTCTTGAACACAACCGTACTTCGGCAGTTCCGCGCCTCCAGCGACTTGTCTTTTTCCAGCCTCGCCTCTCAGCTGCCTAAATACTTCGAAAATCTGAGCCCCTCCTGTGGCTCCAAGCGGGTTTCCGTCAGCTTTCAACCCGCCGTTCGTGTTCACGAATACTTTCCTGCCTATGATGTCATAGTATCCGCTGTATTCCTCACAATCGCCTCTAAGGGATAGCCATGCCTTACCTTCGTCGCAAAAGCCCATATCTTCCAGTGTAACCATCTCCATTACTGTTGACTGATCGTAAACCTCTGCAACCTTGATTTCAGAGTTTTTCAATCCAGCCATCTTGGTCGCGATCTGCATCGCGATTTCTGTTGCTTTGAAATGGGTAAGGTCCTCTCTTGCCGGATAGCTCAGATAGTCCGTAGCTGAACCATAACCTAAAACGTAGATTGGCTTATCGGTAATCTTCTTGGCAATGGTTTCATCAGTCAGCACTACCGCGGTGGCACCATCCGAAATAGGCGCGAAATCGTAGAGTCCAAGCGGCTTGCGGGCTTGTTCTCTAGCGCTCAGCACTTGCTCCACTGTTATCTTTCGTTGAAACTGGGCATACTCGTTCCTCACCGCATGAGCGTGGTTTTTCACAGCAATCTCTGCCAATGCAAGATTCAGTTTGTCAAGATTCCCGCCGACAATACCGTATTTTTTTGCGTATGCTCGGAGCATTAATTCATGGTTTGCTTCAGGAGTGCCTCCAGCATAGTAGCTCCAAGGGTCCTCGAGAAGCATGAGGTCATCTCGGATCTTGTCCCAGCGGTCTGTCATCTTTTCTATTCCGCCAACAAGAACGACCTTGTAAACTCCCGATTGTATAGCGTGGCTAGCGTTAACTAGCGCCGCACTCACTGACCGGGATACTTCCATAGGAACGTGAAGTTCCGTGAGTTCAGAGAGAAACCCTTCCTCCAGCCCGAGTTTGTTCGTAATCGGGAGAAAACAATCAGACATGTAACAGGCTTCTAGACTGCCACGTTCTATTTCAGCTTCTCTCGATGCCGCTAGCCAAGCTTCTTCAATCAGCTTTTCGGGTTCTTTTCCATAGTGTTCCCCAAATTTTGTTCGACCTACAGCAACAATTGCGGGATGATTTTGCATGATACTCGCCACTTTTGGGTAGCAATTATCCTTTCCAAGGAGGGCATTTAAGTGTTTGCCAAATCCGATGACCTTGGCGTGGTACTTCTTGAATGTTATTAGCGTTTTTATACATCCGGAGCCTTCGCAGTCTTTTTCACCACGATAAGTCTAATCTCGCGCGTAACCCGCGGAGCAAACAAAGCTTGTGGCTCAGCTTTTATTCACCTGCTTCCACTAACGCTGCCCATCAGCAAACCGTTTTGGACAGGTGGAGGACATGGCACCACGCAACAAAGAAAGGACTATCGCGAACAATGTCGCTTCGAAGCCCAGTTATGGTTTGTTCTGTTTGCCTTGCAACTCTTATCATGTAGACAGCTTTCATCTACGGTCTGCTTGCAACTGCCTCCTAAACTCAGAAAACCTCCATTTCTGTCTCTGAAAGTTCTTTCTTCAAATTTCTTATCAGTGCTTCTAGAGCTTTGCTCAATTCCACGGGATATTCCTGAGGGTTTGTTAGCTGCTTATGCTTTGCAGGCAGCTTGGAGAGGTTTTCTGAAGCCCGACTCCGAATCTCCTTCAGAGTTGGAAATTTATAAACTGTTTTACCTTTCTCCATCACTTTAACAAGCAGGGGTTCCGCGTTCACTGTCTCTTCGGCGAGAGCGATCATGTCCTTCCTACAGTTGCCTTGTCTATCTCTGAACCGGAAAACCTGTTTTCTACCTGGCAGTGTATTCTTCCCCTCACTCAGTTTCATTATTGGCAGGAAGTTGCCTCGCGCATTTTGTGTTTCACTTAATTTGTAGATTACATCAATGTAGGGTTTGTCAGCGGAAGTTCCCATTTTTGTCCCCACCCCAAACGAGTCAATTCTTCCCCCTTTCGCTATCAAGTCAGCTATTCGGTACTCGTCAAGGTCTCCGCTCACGAAAATCTTAACATAGTCTAGTCCGTTGCTGTCCAGCAGTTCGCGAACTTTTTTGCTTGTTTCCGCCATGTCTCCGCTGTCCAATCTAACTCCACCCAGTTTGTAGCCTTTCTTTTCCAGTTCTTTGGCTATCAGCACTGCTTTCTCTGCGCCGGCAAGATCGTTGTAGGTATCTATGAGGAGGGTTGATTTATCTGGAAATGTTTTCGTGAAAGCTCTGAACGCATCGATTTCCCTATCGAATGACATTATGAAGCTGTGCGCCATTGTCCCGAAAACTGGAATCTCGTATTCGGAGCCCGCCAGAACATTGGATGTTCCGTGGCATCCCGCTATGTAACTGCATCTTGCCACTTTCATTCCTGCATCAACCCCGTGTACTCTGCGCAAGCCAAATTCTACGACTGGTTTGCCCGACGCTGCTTGGACTACTCGAGAGGCTTTTGTGGCAATCGTAGTCTGCAGGTTTATGGTGTTAAGCAAGAAAGTCTCGACGAGTTGGGCTTCTATTATCGGGGCCGTGATGCGAACCAATGGTTCACAGGGAAAGGCCACTGTCCCTTCAGGCATTGCCCAAACGTCGCCTGTAAATTTGAAGTCATGGAGGAGATAGCCAAGGAATTTTTCGCTGAACCCCAGCCGTCCTAGGAACGCCAGATGTTTTTTAGTGAACTTCATATTCTCCAAGAAGTGCAAAATTTGCTCCAGTCCTGCAATTAGGAGATAACCTCTGTTCTCCGGCAGTCTCCGTACAAACAGGTCAAAGGTTGCAGGTTGAAACCTGTCGTTGTCGAAGTAGCTGGCGCACATGCTCAATTCATAAAGGTCGGTGAACATGCTCATATTTTCTTCTTTCAAAGAACGCAGGTAAGGACACATGCAGTATACTGCGATTGCGAGAAAATTTATCCCTTTCCAATGGTTGTTCTATCTCCAAAAAGTGGAAGCGCGTTTCCTAAGAAACGGCAATTCTGACCACATTTTGTTTTCCGTCGGCTCTAGACTGGCTTTTTGTCGAAAGTGAGACAAATTCAGTCCAGTAGGCTATAGAACCTGAATCAGCAGTTTGAAACTTTTATATACGTCAAAGATGATGAGAGGTTTGAGAGTCATGGCTGAAGTTTGTCCGACATGCGGGCTTCCAAAGGACTTATGTGTTTGTGGAGAAATAGAGAAAGAGCAACAACGTATTCGAATCAGACTCGAGACAAGAAAGTTTGGCAGACCAACCACAATAATTGATGGTATAGACGATCGCAACTCAGCCCTTGCAGGAATTTCGCATAAACTAAAGGCTTACTGTGCCTGTGGGGGAACTGCGAAAAACGGTCAAATTATGTTGCAGGGCGACCACCGTGAAAGAGTCCGCGAATACCTTATGAAAACCGGTTATCCCGAAGAGAACATAGAGCTCCAATAGTAACCCCGCGAGAGTGCTTGGCCCACATGAAGAAGCTGGAGAACATACGTGAAGTGTTCAAAACGATGAAATATCGCAAACCGTCAAACATCTTTTGCCCAAGATGCGCCAGTCCAGAAATAAGCCTCTCCAGTAATTTTGACATCTGGCTTACTCCAAAGAAATACATATGCAACAGCTGTGGCTACTTTGGTCCCGTGGTTATGGAACTTGAGAAGATAGAGGAAGAGAAGGAAAAGGTTTAGTCAGGCAACTCCAGATTCAGTTGCTTCTTGAGGGTCTTGTATCGATTTCTGACGGTTACTTCAGTAACGCCTGCAGCCTCAGCGATGTCTTTTTGGGTTTTTTTCTCATCGGTCTTTAAGCAGGCTATGTAAAGTGCGGCAGCGGCCAGACCCATGGGGTCTTTGCCAGCAGCTGCCCTTCTTCTTCTTGCGTCTCTGAGAATCTGAATGGCTAACCCTTGAGTTTTTCCAGATATTCCTGTTCTTTCCGCGATTTTTGACACGTAGGTCAGCGGGTCTGCGATTGGCATGTGCACCTCGAGTTCACGAAGAAGCAGTCTGTAGCATCGAGCAACGTCTTTCTTGTCAACGAGGCTAGCTTCGGCGATTTCGCGTAGTGTTCTTGGTGTTCCGCTTCCACGACACGCAGCGTAGAGGGCTGCTGCAGCTATTGCCGCTATTGATCTTCCGCGTACTAGTCCTTTGTCGAGGGCTTTTCGGTAGACTACGGCTGCTTTTTCTTTTATTGGTGGTGGTATGTAGACTTTGTCTGAGAGCCTGTCGAGTTCGGCCATGGCTTGGGCGAGGTTTCTGTCGATTGATGAGTGTACTCTTGAGCGGATCTGCCATTTTCTTAGGCGCCACATTTGAAGACGTGTGGCCAGGGGTAATTTTCTTCCGAATGCATCACGATCCACTTGGCTGATTGCTGTGGATAGTCCTTTATCGTGAACGCTGTATGAGGTGGGTACACCTACACGACTTCTGGATGCTTTCTCTTCCTGGGTAAAGGCGCGCCATTCTGGTCCTTTATCCATCATTTGTTCGTATAGAACGAGACCGCAATCGCCGCAGACGGTTTCTCCTGTGTCATAATCATGAACTAGGTTATCGCTTCCGCACTCTGGACACTTGTCAACCAAGCGTTGATGCGTACGGGAGGTATTCTTGCTCAAGTTTAGCTACACCTTTATCTGCGCGAAAGGACCGTCATAACGTCGTCGCTTTCACGGGAATCAGAAAACAAGACATTCGGCTCGCGCAGTCTATGCCCTTCAGCAATTCTAATATATAAGTTTTATGGCGACCGCATAGAGATTCATGCGATGATTTCTCAATGCTGAATTATGATAAAGTTCAGAAATAGTTTGAATCGGACATTCCCTGATACGCCACGAGTTTTCCTAGCGAACCTGAACAAACCAGCAAACGAATTAGTCCAGCTTGAATAGCCACATCCCTCACGAGCATGCTGATACATTGGAGACCAGCATGTGAGAACGCTTATTAGAACGTGGGAAGCTTAACGACGAAGAAGAAAGCAAGTAAAGTGCAAAGCAGACAGGTTTGCTGAAGCCCGGTGGTGTAGTGGCCAAGCATAGCGGGCTTTGGACCCGCCGACGAGAGTTCGAATCTCTCCCGGGCTAC
>CAZQCX010000046.1:0-11165 GCA_964591705.1 uncultured Candidatus Bathyarchaeia archaeon
ACCCACCACAGCGAAATAGAAGAAGTCGCAGACATCATCTATTCAGTAAAGAAAAGAGAAGGATATTCAACAATAGAGTCAGGTAAATTGCTCGCGCTAGCAGCAAACTAAACATTACCCGATAGCGAGATATCAGGAGCAACAAAACGAGCAAGCAATACTGCTCGTGATCAACATGCGAGTTCTCAGAGCTCGCCAAGCAAAATCGATTTATTTTGAAGTGGTAATTAGTTCAAAGGCGAAGTCGCCAAGATAGAAAGTGGTAGTATGGTCCTAAAGACGATTAAAAAGAGGGAAGCGGAGTTAGGATTCGTCAGCATACCTGCGCAGCACAGAGCGGAACTCATAGGAGAAAAACCAGCCCCTTTTTACACTAAACTGAATGATGCACCAGCCAGAGTTGACAAGCAAGGAAGGCTCTGGTCAGAATACTTGAAGAACAGGTTCCCCGTTAACACTGAGGTAATTATAAGCGAGAACAATGGAGTTTTTCAGATTAGCACGTATGAGCAAAAGCAAGATAAAGCAGCCTATGCGGTTGTGCCGCAAAAAGAAACCCTGTCAAGGGAAGATCTGCATGGAAAAATGGTTTGGTGTGAGGTTCTGGAAGGCGACTGCATTAAGTACTTGGATGAAGGCGCCATAGGTAACGTGAGCACCACTTTTTTCGATCCACCATATAATCAAGGGAAGGAATATCGGTTTTTTGACGATAAGCAACCCGAGAAAGAATACTGGGGTTGGGCTGAGAATGTTCTCCGAAAGACTTTCGACGCCACTCTGGAGGGCGGCGCCCTTTACTTCATGCAAAGAGAAAAAAACGCTGAAAAAGTTCTCCGAGTATTGAGAAAAACTGGGTGGAACTTCCAGAATCTAATAATATGGAAGAAAAAAACGTCAGCGGTTCCCTGTCCGAAGGGCTTTTCCAAACAATATCAAATCATCGCCTATGCAATTAAAGGGGCTAAACCCAGGGTCTTCAACAAAGTACGGATAGATCCTCCGCCGCTTCCAGAACACAAATATGTGCATGAAAACGGCGTTTTTCTGACAGACGTTTGGGACGACATACGAGAACTGACATCGGGATATTTCGCCGGAGACGAAGCATATAGAGACATTCAAGGGAAGAGAGCTCATATACAGCAAAGCCCTGTCGCCTTGTTGCTGAGGATAATTCTCTCTTCAACAATGCCTGGAGATGTTGTCTTTGACCCATGTGCTGGCTCAGGTACCGCGTTAGTGGTTGCCAAGCAGCTTCAAAGGAACTCCATTGGAGTTGAAATTGATCCCTTGCATGTGGACTTGATTAAGAAGCGGCTAAAGGTTTTGAGAGCGGCTGACAACATTTCCCGTTACTATGAGTATTACAGGTTTTCGCCCGATCTGGAGCAGATCTGGCCGCGTGAAGAAACAGTAGGCAAACAGCGAAAACTCTTGTGAAGATCTCCAACATCTTCCACAAGTGTTAAGACCTGTAAATGACGAGTTATCCTCCGTTAGCAAGTAGCGGGAAGTAGCGATGTGGCAAACATAAATGTTGAACTGAGTCAAAGCACACAGCAAATAAAGGATTTCATCGCGGGTTCTGAAAAATTCCTGAAAATCGTTACTTTCAGGTTTGATTCCAGAGAATTTGCTGATCTCCTGAAAGAGAAAGCAAGACGCGGCGTCGCAGTAGAAATCGTAACAACCCCGCCAGACAACGTAGCAAAGGATGAGCTCCGACCAATCGTTGAAGCAATGTATACGGATTTGGAAAGAAATGGCGCAAAGCTGCATTTGTGTCAGTGGGAGGCGGGTGAACCTCGGCTCACGACAACCAGTATGAGCGGGAAACAAAGTGCAGGAATCGGAGAAAAATGGTACTCACTTCATCTGCAGCTTTTCATCAACGAAAAACATGCTCTCGTAACTTCTAAACCGTTGACGTCGGAGAGCACTCTGGACGTGTTCTATCTCAGCGCTGAGGCAGATTTTGTAGATGCAGCGTTGAGGAAGTTTGACAGGTTGCGCCAACTCTTCCTCGAGCCAAGAAAAGTGGACGACTTCATACTTCCGGGGGATGTGACTAGTTTTCTTGATCAGAAAATGCTTGAGGACACGATTGACCTTTTCACAGAAACGAAAAGACTCAACGCGAAGCAGTATTACTTTGAAAGGTTGCCCCCTTCAAAACTTAGGAAGGGTATTTTCATAAGTCCATTCGAAGGGAGAATGAGGGATTTTCTCTACAATCTCATAGACTCCGCGAGTGAATACGTCTACTTCTTCTTGGAGACTTTCTTCGATGAGGAGCTCGTTGGAAAGCTTCAGGAAAAAATTGCTGAGGCTCCGGGAGCCAAAATAAAAATTATAACAAGCCCTCCCGAGAGGATAAGGCAGAATCCCCAAAAAGCACGAGAGCTAGTGAATCAAGTCTTGAGTTTAGGGGTTCAAGTCGGTTACTTGCCCAACATTCAAGCCAAGTTCTGGGTTAGCGATAAGTGGCTTGCCATTCCGTCGGGAGATTTCAACCGGATGAATCTGGGTCACAACAAGGGCAAGAGCTACTGGAAGGCAGATACTCAACTGCTAGTCCTTGAAAATAGTCAGGCAACGATTGGCAAAATGAAATGTGAATTTGAACAGCGGTTCAAGCCCATAGACATAGGAAGCACCTGCGCCAAGGATGCAAACACGCTACTGAAAAGGATGGTGAAGAGCAGCAAACTCGGGGGAAGTGAAGACGCCTGCAAATACATCGCTCGCTTCAAGACTGCACTAATCATCAAAACCGAACAAGACGTGAGATACGTTATAGACCTCGCCATTAAACTAACCAAACTCCACGACAAAACAAGGCTTGAAGGAACTTTCATGCTAATGGCTGCAATTCTATATCATCTACAGCGAAGGGAACACAGGCTTGAGGAAATTATAGAAAAACTGGAAAACGTTGAGAATGAAGTCCAGATCATACAAGTCGTCAAACAGCTGGAGCAGAGGGGATTATTGACCAAAAGTGGGGATGTATACAGGATTAATGTTAACCTAGAATATCTGAAAACGAAAACACAAAAGACAATGGGTGATTTCTAGACAACAAAACGCCCTAATATGTGAGGTACAGCTTTCTGGTTTTGCGGTTGCAGGAGAAATATGTCTGACCGCAGCTTTCAGCGTCCCCCACACCTCGTTATTCTTCGGCACGGTCTGGCTTCCATTAATCTTTCATTTGTCGTCGGTATCTTCCAGTTTTGTGGACAACGACAACAATCCCCATCCTATGATCTTGCTGGAAGTAGTAGTGCACCTATGATTTTTTTCAGACCGCACTACAACAACTACTGAGTTGTTATTTGGCTCAACTCGTTTGATGATAACCAACTGTGAATGTCTTGGTCATCAACTTCTGAGGACGGCAGCATCTAGAAGAAGAAAAAAAGTAACACGGCAATTTTTTCTTCTATCACGGTGGCAAAACTCAAGCGTGATTTGTCAATCTCTGTCTGGTAGTAGTCGTCCCAGCCCTACAGCACTAGACGACTACTTCTCTGATACTCAGGGCTATCTGGTAGTTGTTGTTCGCGCATTTCGCTGAATAACAACTTCTCGGGTGCAGTTCTGCCTGGTTGTTGTTATGCCTGCGACCTATAGCATAACAACTTCTAGACCGAGACCCATTTTTCTGGTAGTTGTTGTTACACCGTGCTTTTTTGACCTGTAACAACAACAATCAAACAAACCTTCATTACTCTCCGTGTGTGAAGCCGCAATTTCGCTGCACTACTACAACCAGCCAGCCTTTTTGTAGCAACAACTTGGAAGTAGTTGACCAAACTCTACAGCACTGGACAACTACTACTAAGGCTCAGCTGGAAAAACGAAAGAAGAAGCAGTTGCTGAAAGAAAAAAGAATGGTGCTTTTCGGAAGAAAATACTGTTTTTTCTTCTTCTGGTTGTTGTTGTTCAGCGCAAATCAATGCGAACAACAACTTCTCGTGTACTCTGCTTTTCCTGTTAGTTGTTGTGCCTACGGTCCTTTAGCATAACAACTTCTCGGTCAGGGCTTCATTCTTCTGGTAGCTGCTGTTACCCTGTTTTTTCAGCTATCTTGGCAAGGGTCAGCATTCCTTCTCTTTGATAGCTTAGCTTGTCTGTCTTCCTCTTCGTACCGCATCATTTCGTCCAGTCTGCTCTTGTCAACGAGCAACAGGCTGTGGATGGCTCTCAAGCTGGGTTTGGGGTATTCGCTTAGGAACTTCTGATACGTCTTCGTTTCCCTGAGGAGCGCCTCTGAGGCGATGTAGTCGAAAGCATGGTCGAGCTGTTCCCGGTCGTTGAACTGAGCGCCCCTCACGTAAAGGTATAGATAGGCGATGTAACCCTCGCTTGCCATCTTTATGATTCTCAGCATCTGATCGAAGAGGTACGCGTCTTTTTCCACGCCTTCGAGCCTCGCAGCTTTTTCCCTTATCGCGCTGAACAGTCCTAGGCGAAGATCCGGCGAATCAGGGCTTTCGAGCCCTTCAGCCGTGTCTCTCTCAAGCCTGCTCCACAATTCGTCAACCTTGATTTGGATCTTGTACCATACTTCGGCGCCTTCTTTTCCAAGCCTCGCTTCCTTGGTCACGCTTCCTTCATTGACCAGCTTGTCCAGAGTCTGTTTCAGGGTGGTGGGACCCAGGCGCAGTTCTTGGAGGTGGGCTTTGAGGGTTTTCCATCTTGCTTCTCCGCCGGATTGTATGAGGAGTTTGTATACGTTGGCTTTCCTGGTGTCTGGCTTGTTCCACGGACTCCTGCCTTTCATGTTCATATGCCTCTACACAAATAATTATCGAGATACTATTTCCGTATCCTTATATTTAAATTTTATTAAGATACTATTAAAGAGGTGTTAAAAAACTGCCGATAAAGAGAAAAATCTGCAAGATAGGAACCGGAAGAGCAGTGTTCCTGCCCAAGAGCTGGATCGATTTCATAGAAGCGGAACACGGGAGATTAGACGCGGTTGCCATCGAGGTTGACGGCGTTCTCGTCATCTCACCAGTTATCAAGGAGAAACCCAGCGAATGACTAACCAAGTTGATTTCCTGGTGAAGCTCCGCGACGCAGCTCTCATGATCGCTGATGCGACCAGCGAGTACATAGAGACCTTCGCGCCTCCAGAAGTGAAACTCGAAAACGAAGCTCCAGCAGTGAACGAAGCTGCTTTCACAGAGCTGAAATGGGACTCACAGAAAGGCGCCAAACTCGGAGAATTCGACGTCGCCCACAAAGCCAGCAACATCGAAGACAGGTGGCAATCCGCCTTCAACATCCTCAAGAGCTCAAACGCCACCATCAAAGACCGCTATCATGGAACAAGCTACAGCTGTTCCTACTGGATCTACGGGCAAGACAAGATCTACCGCCAAAGACTCAAGCAAGGAGGGTGACAATAACTGGAGAAACTACAAGGCGCAGCAGAAGAATACTTCAACTCAGGCACACCAGTCGTTGCGGTGGCTGGAAAGAAACCGCTGATCGCCTGGTCTCAATGGCAGACACGCGAGCAGAATAGAGAACAATTTGACAGCCAACCATGGCAGGATGCCGACGGATTCGCCATAGTCTGCGGAACAAAAAACAACGAAGACCTATTCATCGCTGCGGTCGATTTTGACGTCAAAAATGTTAGCGAAGACGCCAAAGAGAAAGGTCGTCAAGTCTTGAGGTATTTGCTTACTACGAGGATTGAGGAGACTCCCAGCGGAGGTCAACACTGGATCTACCTATGCCGCACTAAGCCGCGATCGATAAGCGCGTACCACAATGATTGCAGTCTCGAGCTAATTGGAGAGGGCAAGCTCTGCATAATGGCCCCAAGCCAAGGCTACAAACAACTCAACGACAACTCCCCATCAACCGTAGCAGACTTGGAAACCGCGCTATTCGACGCCATGAACAAAGCCGGATTCAAAACCGAAACAACCACAACCGAAGCTTGGTTCGACAGGAAAGACCTCTCAGGAAAGCGATTCACAGGAAAAACTCCACCCTGCATAGAAGCTCTGTACCGCGGTGCCAAAGAGGGAGAACGAAATGAGCATGCGATTCGATTGGCAAGTTTTCTCGCAAATTTCCGCAAAATGCGTCCACCCAGCGTTCTGGAGCAGATGCGAAAAATCAACAAGTTCTTCGAGCCACCCCTTGACGACCAGGAACTTCAAGGAATTGTTCGAAGCGCGGTCAACGGCGGCTACGTTTACCGCTGCCAAGATCCATTTCTAAAACGAAACTGCTGTAGGGAAGATTGCCCGATTGCTCCGGCTAACATCGCGAAGATGCTTAGTAAAGAGGAGATTGAACGTGCTGAGAAGTTGCTGGTTGAGGCTGAGCTCCTCGATCATGCTTTGCGCTATGGCAGGCGAAGGCTCTTGGGCGAGGATGCTGCGCTGCAATCCAATTTCGTGCTTTTCTGCAGCGGGCGAACACGTCACCCCGTTTCGGGCATGGTCAGCGGCTTCAGCGGAACAGGAAAGAACGAGAGCATTCGTGCAATCAAGCCTTTGTTTCCAAAGGAATGGTATTTTGAATTCACAACTTCCACGCCTGAGGCCATGAAGTACCTGCCAGAGGAATTCGACGGCACACTCGTCATCTATGAAGCCGTTGGCGTCAAGGGCGACAGCGGAAGCCTAAGCTTACGCGCGATCGGCGAGGGCGAGAGCATTGAAACCATCTATCCGATGCGGAACGAGATTACCGGGAAGATGGAGATGGGTAGGGCGAAGACGAACGCGAAGAACTTCATTACTACGAGCAGCGATATCGACATCAACCCGGACCTTTACCGGCGTGTTTTAAAGCACACTATGAATCACTCCACTCAGCTGACCAAACGGGTTGTGGCAAAGAAAGTTAGGGATGCCCTATACCCGGACGCCCTCAAGGAAGTGCTCCATCTCGAAAAGGATCTTGCCTTCACTGAGCAGGATTTCCAGAACGCGCTGAGGCTGCTTGACTGGAAACTTGAAGCAATTGTCATCACACCGCCGGAGTTCACGCGTATACTCGACTTGGCGGTGAAACGCGAACAGGAAGTCGCCTTGCGAACGCACGTGGAGAAGATCATCAACTTCACGAAAACAATCGCGTTGCTCAACCAGAGGCAACGAATGCGAATCCAAGTAGACAGCCTCGAGGTCGTGATAGCTGAGCCCTCGGATTTCCTCAGGGCGCTCGAGATCCTCTCGGCGTCGATCATGGAGACGGTTTCCCGCATTGAGAAAAGACAGGAAGAGGCTCTAAGGCTGTTCACTAGCGCTGATGTTTCTTTGAACAAGAATGATGTCGCTTCTCAACTTAAGGTGTCGAGTAAGACTGCCTCGCGTATGTTGAAGACTCTTGCGCAAGCTGGCTACCTCAAGGAGGAGACGCAGGGCAGGACCTATCAGTATGGGTTGCTGCAAACGGAGCCTAAACATCTGGACCTTGTCGAAAATATCACTTCTTTCAAGCTATTTCACCGAAAGGAGCTCAGGAACTGGCTGAACAGCATCTGGACAACTGGACACGCGAATGGTACGCCTATCCGCCTGAAGCAATCTGGTGGAAAGACTGTAGCTTTGAATTCTGAAAGAATCTCACGCCTCATGAACGAAGAATCCCCTTCTGCGCCACTCGGTACCTCAACTTGTCCAGATGTCCAGTTGCCATCTGAGCCAGAGTTGACGTTAAATAGCCAAAACAGCCTAAATAATCTGGACAAAACCGAAAGGTCCACATCTGCATTGCTCAAACACGAAAACAGCCGAGAAACAGGGTTTTTAAGTTTAGACAAGCTTGTGAGCGTCCATTGGGCTGACCACGGTCATGGCTGGCACGACTGCGGAGTCTGCGGTCACGAGAAACTGACAAGCTGCCAGGCAAAAACCTTCAGCGGAAACAACGTGTGGATCTGCGAAGACTGCTACGGCGAATGGGAGAAAAGGAGGGCGATTAATTGACTAAACGAACCTATTTGGAGCCTAATATTCGGATTACATCGGAACGGGGAGGGGGTAGGCTGCATAGGGCTTCGGCAAGGTGCATGCAGAGGCGAATCGCCAGGATAACTAAGAGCCACGAGGTTAACACGCAAAGGGTGAGGTTCGAGCTTATTTTCGAGCTCAAAGCCCTTGAGGAGATGGCTCAGGAGAAAGCCATAGACACAATTCAACCCGACGCAAAACGTGATTGGATGCGCGCAGCCGCCTACATTAGCCAGGTGATTAACAGCATAAGCAAGACTTACGATGAGGCAAGCGTCGATGCTGAGCTCAAGAGGCTGCAGGAGAAAGTCAAAGAGTTAACCCGAACCGCGGAGGGTACGCCTCAAACATGACAGGAAACCCTAGTCCTGAGAAATACGCTCGGCTAGTCCGGTTGATACGGAGAATCGCCAGAGAGGAAGCCTGGCAAATCATAGACGAGCATCTGGAAGATTACGTTCACCGCGAAAGACCAACCGAAGAATCAGAAGAGGAGTAGAGGAGACATGTTTACTACGAGGATCACAGACCCCAAAGATACTCGTAGTAAGCCCATCCCAGCATGCCCCCACTGCAACTCCAAAAAAGCCTGGAAAGACGGCTGGCGAAAATACCGCACAAAAGCCACCCAGAGCTACTACTGCCCCGTTTGCGGCCACCGTTTCTCAGAAAAAAGCACCGCCAAACCATTATCTGTGGCTTCAAGCATAGGTTCTAGCAGCCAAATAGGCGCTACGCCTATCGCCCATGGGCAGTTAGTGAGAAATTTGGCAGCACTAGAACCGCTTAAAGAAGGGCCAGCGGGAGCCACAACCGAAGAACAAACTCTCAGAGGAAAAATCGTCCAATACGAGTTCTGGATGCTCAAAAAGGGATACGCCAAATCAACAATCGAATGCCGCACCAAAACAATGAAACGCCTCATCAAACTCGGAGCCGACATCCTCGACCCAGAATCAATCAAAGAAGTCATCGCAGCACAATCATGGTGTGAAGGCAGAAAAGAATACGCCGCCGAAACATACACAAACTTCCTCGCCATGTCCGGAGGAAAATGGGAACAACCCCGATACCGACGAGTAGAGAAAATCCCCTTCATACCAACAGAACAAGAAATCGACCAGCTGATCGCAGGATGCGGCGAAAAAACATCAGCCCTGCTCCAAGTGCTCAAAGAAACAGCAATGCGAGTCGGCGAAGCATGGAAACTAAACTGGACCGACATCGACTTCGTACACAACACAGTCAGCGTAACCCCGGAAAAAAGAAGCCACGCAAGAATGCTCAAACTCTCATGCAAAGCACTCGGCATGATCTCAATGCTACCAAGGAAAACAGACAAGATATTCGGCACATACGACCTGCGAGGCTACAGAAGCGCATACGCACGGCAAAGAAAAAGAACAGCACACAAACTCCAAAACCCACGCATCAACCAAATCACCTTCCACACCTTCAGACACTGGAAAGCAACCATGGAATACCACAAAACAAAGGATATACTGCACGTCATGCGAATGCTCGGCCACAAAAACATCAAAAACACACTAGTCTACACGCAACTCGTGACCTTCGAAGACGACGACTACCTATGCAAAGCAGCCACAAACGTCAAGGAAGCAACAGAACTCATCGAAACCGGCTACGAATACGTCTGCGAAATGGACCATCTCAAGCTCTTCAGAAAACGCAAGTAACCATAAACCGCCTGGAGCTGGGGATTCGCCCAGAGGCTGGGGATGTATACGTTGGAGCTGGGGATGGGAGTTGAACCCATATAGAGCAGCTCTGCAGGCTGCCGCCTGAACGGTTCGGCCACCCCAGCACATTGAGCTACGGTTGAGACGGTAATAAAAATATTGGTACCAAGAAAGCCCTCTCGGACGCATCAGCAGAGGAAAATCTAAATGTGAGTACCATGCTTGAATATAACCCGTCAAGGGTTGAAAGTTATGAGCGAGAAAAAAATTAAGGAAGACCCAGTCAAAATGCACAAGGACGCTAACAGCTTAATGGAGTCAGGAAAATATGAAGAAGCAAGAGATATGTTCACCAAGACGGCTGAGCTCTATAGGAAATCACAAAACTTCTTCGACTCAACCACGATGCTCTACAAAGCCGGAGAATGTGACTTCGCACTGAAAAACTACGAAAAAGCCAGCGAGAATTTCATGAAATCCGCTGAACTATCATTTGAGAAAGGCTTCGACAGGTTCGGAATAAGCGGACTAGACTACGCAAAAGATTGCCAAAAGGCGCTAAGAAACAACGACAAAGTCGAAGAACTCGACAAGAAAATCAAAGAAACCAAAGCCAAACTTGACAGCGCTTTTTAGGCCCTGCTGCAGCACCATTTTCTATCTACTTCTTGTTCTATCCCACACCGTGATTCGAAACATGCAGAAAACGAAGGGCATCTTCGTTTCTAGAAACAGAGGAATAGTTCGGGAAAAATGGCCACGCTATTCAAAACTCTAGGAGAATTCCTTCAGACCATCGAATCCACGAAAAAGCGCCTCCAAATCGTGAAAATAACCACGGAATTTCTTGAAAGCTTAGAGACCGAAGAGGTTGAACCAGCAGTCTCGATGATTCTCGGACGCTCTATCCCAATAGCACGTCAAGAAACTCTAGAAATCAGCTGGGCAACATTAAGCTCGGTTCTTCAGCGAGTAACAAGGGTCGATTGGAACGAGTACTCTCAAGTCCTAAGAAGCACAGTTGACGTCGGAGACGCGGCCAAAACCCTGTTCGAGAATTACAAACCAGAAAAACAGATGTTGCTCCAGCAAACACAGCTCACGATTCCGGACGTTAGAAGGACTCTTGAAACCGTAGCCTCAACAAAAGGAGCGAAATCAAAGGATAAGAAAGACCGCCTAATCGAATCCCTCTACAGGCAGACTTCACCCATCGAAGCCAAATACCTGACAAAAATCCTCATCGGCGAAATGCGAACAGGTCTTAACGAGGGGCTGGTCGAACAGGCTATAGCCAAAGCCTTCAATCTCCCGATTGGGATTGTGCAAAAAGCCAGCATGACACTCGGCGACGTAGGAGAAGTAGCCAAATTGGCTAAAACAGGAGGTGTGCAAGCCCTCTCCGAACTTGAATTCAAAGTCTTCAGACCTGTGAAACTCATGCTTGCCCAAGTCGCCAACAATGTCA